>CAVXIG010000009.1:0-61500 GCA_963761645.1 uncultured Acidobacteriota bacterium | reverse complement strand
AGGAGGGACAGGATGGAGAGCGCTCTCTCGCTGCACCGGCTGCATTTCGCCTTTACGATCACGTATCACTATCTGTTTCCCCAGTTGACGATGGGGCTGGCGCCGCTGATCGTCATCTTCAAGTCGCTGGCGCTCTGGAAGGGGGACGAGCGCTACAACCGCGCCGCCCGCTTCTGGGCCAAGATCTTCGCCATCAACTTCTTCTTCGGCGTCATCACCGGCATCCCGATGGAGTTCCAGTTCGGGACGAACTGGTCGAAGTTCTCCCAGTATTCGGGGGGCGTCATCGCCACGGCGCTGGCGATGGAAGGGGTGTTCGCCTTCTTCCTGGAATCTTCCTTCCTGGGGATCTTCCTCTTCGGCGAACGGCGGTTCGGGCAGAAGATCCACTGGCTTGTCGGCGGTGATGGTCTTCGTCGGCTCGTGGCTGTCGGGCTTCTTCATCATCGTGACCGACGCCTGGATGCAGCATCCGGTAGGCTTCGAGATCGGCCCGGACGGCACGGCTCACCTGCGGAGCTTCTGGGCGCTGCTGGGCAACGAATGGGCGTTCTGGCAGTACATCCACAACATGGGCGGAGCGGCGATCACCGGCGCGTTCGCGATGGCGGCGACCGGGGCGTTCTATCTCCTGTCCCGGCGGCAGGTCGAGTACGGCCGCCTGTTCCTGCGGGTGGGCGTGATCGTCGCGGCGATCGCGTCGATCCTCCAGTTGTGGCCCTCGGGCGACTTCCACGGCAAGCTGGTGACCCGCTATCAGCCGGCCACGCTCGCGGCGATGGAAGGGCTCTTCCAGTCGGAGGCGGGGGCCGGCATCGTCCTCATCGGCCAGCCGGACACCGACCGCCAGCGGCTCGACAATCCCATCTACGTGCCGTACGCGCTCAGCTTCCTCACCTACCGTCACTGGGAATCGGTGGTGAAGGGATTGAACGAATTTCCGCGCGACCAGTGGCCGGACAACATCGCGTTGCTCTATTACAGCTACCACATCATGGTGGGGCTGGGGACGATCTTCATCCTGATCACCGCCGTGGCGGCATTCCTGCTCTGGCGGCGCAAGCTCTACGACTCCCGCTGGATGTTGTGGGTTCTGATGCTGAGCTTTCCATTCCCCTACATCGCCAACACGGCGGGATGGATCACGGCCGAGGTCGGCCGGCAGCCCTGGGTGGTGTACGGGCTGATGCGGACCGCGGACGGCTTCTCGTCCAACGTCTCGGCGGGCAACGCGCTCTTCTCCCTGCTCGGCTTCATGGGGATGTACAGTCTGCTGAGCATCCTTTTCCTGCTCCTCCTGTGGCGAGAATTGATGCACGGGCCCGACTTCCTGGGCGGCAAGGAGCCTCCGCCGGGCTCTTCCGTCATCCCGCAAACGGCCGAGGGTTGAGGAGACTACCGCCATGGAGACGATCTGGTTCATCCTCGTCGCGTTGATGTTGACGGCCTATGCGGTGCTGGACGGATTCGATCTGGGAGTCGGGATCGTTGCCCCGCTGGTGGCGAAGGGGCACGAGCAGCGGCGGCTGGTGCTGCGCAGCATCGGGCCGGTCTGGGACGGCAACGAGGTCTGGCTCATCGCCGCCGGCGGCGCCCTGTTCTTCGCCTTTCCGCTGCTCTACGCCTCGAGCTTCAGCGGCTTCTACCTGCCGTTGATGATGGTGCTCTGGCTGCTGATGCTGCGCGGGATCGGCGTCGAGCTGCGGACGCATGTGGAAGATCCGCTGGCGTGGTCGGCGTTCGATTTCGTGTTCTCGCTCGCCAGTCTCCTGCTCGCGGTCTTCTTCGGCGCGGCGGTGGGCAACGTCGTCCGCGGCGTGCCGCTGGGCGCGGACGGCTACTTCTTCGAGGCCCTGTGGACGGACTTCCGGGTGGGCCCGCATCCCGGCATCCTGGACTGGTACACGGTCCTCACGGGAGTGCTGGCGCTGGTCACGCTCGGAGTGCATGGCGCTCACTATCTGGCGGTGAAGATGGAAGGGGAGATCCAGGCGCGCTCCCGGCGGACCGCGGCGGCGGGCTGGATGGCCCTCGTGCTGCTGACGGCCGCGAGCCTGTTCGCGACGCTGTACGTCCGCCCGCAAGTGCTCGACAACTTCCGTTCCTACCCCTGGGGGTGGATCATTCCCGTAATGGTCTTCGGGTCGCTGGCCGCGATGCCGCTCTACCGGGCGCGCGGGAACGACCGGGCGGTGTTCCTCGCCTCGACGGCATACATCGTCGGCATGCTGGGCGGAGCGGCGTTCGCGCTCTATCCCTATCTGCTGCCGGCCAGCACGGACCCGTCCTACAGCCTGACGATTCACAACGCCAAGACCGGGGCCTACAGCCTGCGGGTGGGCCTGATCTGGTGGAGCTTCGGGATCGTGCTGGCGATCGGATACTTCACATTTCTTTACCGCTCGTTCCGCGGCAAGGTTTCGCTACGGGAGGACGGCGGTTATTGATCATCGCCTGCGTCGACGTCGATTATCGTGACGAGATCGCGGTCGCCGCGGGCGTCTGGTTCCGTGGCTGGTCGGCGCGCGAGGCCGAAGCCGAGGCGGTGACCATCTGCCGCGGGATCGCTCCGTACCAGCCGGGAGAGTTCTACCGCCGCGAGCTGCCGTGCCTGCTCGCGGTGCTGGCCCGCGGCCCGGCGGCCGAGGTGGTCGTGGTGGACGGGTATGTGTGGCTCGGTCCGGAACGGGCCGGTCTGGGGGCCCATCTTCATGCCGCGCTGGGCGGCCGGACGGTGGTGGTCGGAATGGCCAAGTCCCGATTCGCCGGGGCCACCGACGCGATCCCGGTTTATCGTGGGGGCAGCCGGTCGCCGCTGTACGTCACGGCGGCGGGGGTCGGCGCGGAGGAAGCCGCCGGCTGGGTGGCGTCGATGGAGGGGCCGTATCGCGTGCCCTCGCTGCTCAAGCGGGTCGACCGGCTCGCCCGCACGTCCGATCCGGCAGGGCCGCCGCGCAGGCCTGGATGAAGGATCGCTTCAGCGGTCCGGCCGCCTGATCGAATCAGACGCGATCGCGAAAGAGCCCATTGAGCTCGCTGAACGGAGCGGCGCCGGCCAGGCCGTCGAAGGACCCTTCCGTCGCCATCGTCCGGGCGGCGCGGATGAAGGCTCCCCACGCGGTACGCGCCAGCGCGGAGCCGACCGAGATCCGGCGGACGCCGAGATCGGTGAGCCGGGAGACTGAAAGATCGGCACTGGGCGCCGATACCAGGACGTTGACCGGCTTCGGAGACACCGCCTTTACGATCGCCGCGATCTCCTGGGGGTCGCGGACGCCGGGGGCGAAGAGGCAATCGGCGCCCGCCTCGGCAAAGGCGGCGAGCCGTTCGAGCGCTACGCGGTACGGGTCCGGGTGCCCGACGAGCCAGGCTTCGCAGCGCGCCGTCAGGACCACGGGAATGCCGGATTCGTCGATCGCCGCTCGCGCCGCCTTGACGCGGTCAATTGCCAGACGTTCCTCGTAGAGCGGCGAGGCGCCGTCGCCGGTCCCGTCCTCGATCGACAGGCCGGCGACGCCGGTCGCGATACAGAGCGCCACGTTGGCGGCGACCCCTTCGGGCTCGTCCGCGTACCCTGACTGAAAATCGGCGTTCACGGGGAGCGGCGTCGCCGCGACGATGTCGCGGATGTGCGCGAGCATGGTTTCCAGGGGGATGGCCCGAACCTCATCCGGCAGCCCGCGGGTGAAGGCAAAACCCGCGGAGGTCGTGGCGAGCGCTTCGAAACCCAGATGCTGGAGAAACAGGGCGCTGCCCGGATCCCAGGGGTTCGGCACGACGAAGCACCCTGACGCATGCAATCTCTGAAAGCTGTCGATAGCGGATCGTTGGGCGGGGTTGCGTCGTTCATGGCGGAATCCTGAATCTACCCCGGCAGCTTGGCCAGGAACCGTTCGAGGGCGCGGGAGAAGAGGGCCGGGGTCTCGGCGTGGGGAAGCGTGCCGGTCCCTTCGAAGACGTCGAGCTCGCCTTCCGGGAGGCCGCGGAGCCAGAGGTCGGCCTGATCGACGGGGGGCTGCTTGGCCTGCCGGCCCCAGGCGATCCAGACGGGGACGCGCAGCCGGGGGAGCTCCTCGGAGACGTCGTGCCAGAGGTCCCCCCGCAGGTAGGCGGCGAGCGCGGCGCGGGCCTGGGAGGTGTGGCTCGCCCGGTAGTGATGCTCCAGCAGGGCCGCGTCCACCCGCTCGGGAGCGGCGTAGACCTCGCGGCGGAGGTGGTGCTCCAGGGCGCCGCGGCCGGTCAGCAGGTCGAGCACGGGCGCGCCGACGAGCGGAACCGTGAGGAGCTTGCCGGTGAAGCCGTGCGTCGTGCCGGTCGCGGCGGCCTCTCCCAATCCGAGGGGGGAGACCAGGGCGAGCGCGCGCACCCGGCCGGGATGGTCCACGGCGGCCTGCACGGCGTAGGCGGCCGAGAGGCCGGACGCCACCAGGACGGCCTTCTCCCGCACCACGCCGGCCAGGAAGTCCTCCAGCAGGGCGAGATAGCGGTCCGGGTGGTGCGTGCCGGCCACCGCCCGCGTCCGTCCCCAGCCGGGAAAGTCGGGCACGTAGACGGAATGCTGGGCCGCCAGGACCTCGGCCGCCTCCCGCCACTGGTTGGCGTCGTAGCCCGGGCCGAAGGAGTGGAGCAGGACGATCGGCGAACCGCTGCCCAGCTCCTGGAAGACCACCTCGCGTCCGGAGCGTCCGGCGTAGCGGTGGGCGCGCCCCCAGCGGGGGGGCGAGGGGGGCTCCGCCCGGCGGCGCAGCAGGGCGGCCGCCAGGACCGGAACGCCGACCGCCGCGCCGGCGAGCAGCAGCCTGGTGGCCACGCGCCGTCCGCGGTTGCTTTTCAGGGACCTTCCCGTGCCTCTCGACATGGCAGCGGAGCATACCATTTGCGGCCGCGCTCGGATCTCACACTATAATCACCAGCAGGTACAGGCACCGGCCAGGTACAGGTAAGGAACTCCAATGCCCGCTCGCCCCATCGTCCGCCTCGGCCACCCCGCTCTGCGCACCCCGGCGCTGCCCATCCCGCTCGAGCGCATCGCGGATCCGGAGATCCAGACGCTGATCGACGACATGGTGGAGACGATGCACGAGGCGCACGGGGTAGGCCTCGCCGCCCCGCAGGTGGGCGAGGGGGCGCAGCTCTTCGTCTATCAGGCGGGCGGTCCGCCGGAGATCCCGCTGCACGTGGTGATCAATCCCCTGGTCACCCCGCAGGCCCGGGAGGTGGCGTATGACTGGGAGGGGTGCCTGTCGATCCCCGATCTGCGGGGGCTCGTGCCGCGCCATCCCAAGGTGCGGGTGCAGGGGCTCGACCGCACGGGGCAGCCGCTCGACTACGTCGTCACGGGCTTCGAATCCCGGATCGTCCAGCACGAGTACGACCACCTGAACGGCGTCGTCTTCCTCGACCGGATGCGCGATTTCAAGACCCTGGCCTACTTCGACGAGTGGGAGAGCTACCTGGTGGGCCGCTCGCAGCAGGATCTCGACGACACTGCGGTCGGATAAAGGCGGCCGCTGAGTGCGCGAGCTCGCCGTCCTCTGGGCAGGACGCCACCAGCGCTCCAACTGGGAAGAGATCTGCGTCTCCTACCGCAAGCGCATCGCCCGCTTCGTGCCGGTGCGCGACGTCCCCGTCCGTGCCCGCGTCGCGGCCGACGATCCGCAGCGCCTGAAGGCGGAGGGGGTGGCGCTGCTCGCCGCCCTCCCCCCTTCCGCCTGGACCTTCGCCCTCGACAGCCGGGGCGAGGTGCTCTCCTCCGAGCAATTCGCGGACCGGCTCGCCAGGCTCAAGCAGGAGTGGCCCCATCCGATCGCCTTCCTGATCGGCTCCGACCTCGGTCTCGACCGCGCCGTGCTGGAGGGGGCCCGAGCGGTCCTCTCGTTCGGCCCTCTCACGCTCTCCCACGAACTGGCACGTGTCGTGCTATATGAGCAGCTCTACCGCGCGCTCTCGATTGAGGCTGGAATGAGCTATCATCGCGAGCCCCTGTGAAGGTGCAAGGCCTGTATATGGGGCCTACGGGGTGTGACGCCGTACCCTAGGGAACTTTTTTGCGCGTCTGTTCAAAAGGAGAAGCAAGCGTGGCCAGAACAGATAAGGTCCAGGTGGAGGCGGCCGGGTTGCCTCCGGAGCGTCTCGAGGCCCTCCGCCAGCGGCTGGAGAGCCAGCGGGACGAGATCCTCAACATGTACAAGCAGGACCTCCGGGCGGGGCAGGAGTCCGCGGACGACGGCACGGAAGACATCGTGGACCGCGCGAACAACGCCTACAACCGGGAGCTGATGTTCTCCCTGTCGGACACCGAGCGAACCACGCTGCTCCAGATCGAGAACGCGATCCGGCGGATGGACGAGGGCACGTACGGACGGTGCGCGAACTGCGGACGGAACATCGCCATCGCGCGGCTCGAGGCTCTGCCCTGGGCGCGCTTCTGTGTCGATTGCCAGGAGATGGCCGAGAAGGGGCTCCTGGAGCTCGAAGCTTCCTAAGGTCCTCTTCCTGATCACCTAGAGGGCTGTTGGCCGAATCCATCGAAACCTTCCTGACCCGGCTGACCCGTGGCGGCCAGCCGCCTCAGGTCTGCCTGGTCCATGGCGACCTGGTGATGGCCGAGCCGGCCGCCCGCCGGGTCGCGGAGGCCTTGGCCGCCGCCGCCGGGCTCGGCGCCGCGGCGGTGGAGGTGCACCGCCGCCCGGCGTCGCTCTCCCCCCTCCTCCAGGATCTCCGCACGTTTTCCCTGTTCGCCACCGGCAAGGTGCTGCTGGCGTCGGACTCGGCCGTCTTCGCGGACCGCGGCGCCGCCGGCGAGCTGATCGACGACGCGGCGGACGTGGTCCCGATCGCCGCCGACGGGCATTCGCTCTCGGCCCGCGAGCGGCAGGCGGCCTCGCGTCTGCTCCAGGCGCTCCATCTCTTCGACATCAACCCCTACACCGGCGAGCCCGAGCGGGCGCTCGCGGAGCTGCCGGCCTGGGTGCTCGAAGGGGGGAAGGCGCGCAAGGCGAAGCGGGGGAAGAAGCAGGTCGAGGAGCTGCGGTCCTCGCTCGCCGGCCTGCTCGCCGCCGCCCGCCGGGAGGAGATCCAGGGGACCGGCGAGGGGGACCTGACGGAGCTCTCGGAGGTGGTGCGCCAGGGGCTGCCGCCGGGTCATGTTCTCGTGCTCGCCGAGAGCGCCGTGGCGACGGACCACCCGGTCGTCCGCCTGCTGGAGGAGCGCGGCGCCGTGCTCGGCGTCGGCCGGATCGAATCGGACCGCGGGAGCTGGCAGGGGCTGGAGCTGCTGACGGGCGAGCTCGAGCGGCAGACGGGGGTCGGGATCGCCTCCGACGCCCTCTCCGAGCTCGCCCGCCGCACGCTGCGGCAGGAGAGCGACAAAGGGGGCCGTTCGACGGGGGGCGTGGACGCCGACTCGACGGCCCGTTTCGCCGGGGAGTACCGCAAGCTCGCCAACCTCGTGGAGGGGAAGGGGGACGGCCGGATCGACCGCAAGCTGGTCGAGCAGACGGTCGAGGACCGCGGCGAGGAGGACGTCTGGCAGCTCCTCGACGCCATCGCCGCCGGCCGCGGAGGGGAGGCGCTCGACCGTCTCCGCCGCCTGATCACCGGGGCCGAGGACCCGCTGGTCGCGCGGCTCTCCTTCTTTTCGCTGCTCGCCTCGTTCTGCCGCCAGCTCGTCGCCGTGCGCGGCATGATGCGGGTGGCGCGGGTGCCCGCCAACGAGGGGAACTACGCCCGCTTCAAGACGCAGCACGCGCCGGCGCTGCAATCCGAGATCCCCACCGGCGGGAAGAATCCGCTGGCCGGCCTCCACCCCTTCCGGCTCCACCGCGCCTACCTCGCCGCCTGCCGGCTGCCGGAGCCGCTCCTCGCCCGCCTCCCCTCCGACCTGCTGGAGACCGAGCTCCAGATCAAGGGGGAGAGCGGCGAGGCCGACGTCGCCCTCGCGCGTCTGGTGGCCCACCTGAGCCAGGCCGCCGCGGCGGCGGCTCCGGGCGGGCGGCGGTGAGGTCGGGGGCGTTCACCCCGTTTTGTCCCGTTTCCATCGCGGCAGGAACCAATTCTTATAGAAGGGGTTGCACCCGATGGAAATGGAAGAGACCAGCGCCGAGCTTCTCGTTCGTCTCCGGCCTGCCCTGGAGGAGGTCTTCGCCGCCTATGGGATCTCCGAGGAGGCCGCGCGGCAGATCCTGGAGGATGCTTGCGGGATCCTGATCAGCAAGCGCTGGGACCGGCAGAACCCTGGGCGCTGGCTGCTGCGGACCGTGATCGAGAGATGCCGGAGCGTGGCGCTCGGGATCGTGGCGGATCTGCCGGAGTGAGGACTGGCCTACGCCCGCGCCCCGCCGACGCCCGCGGGAACCCGTACTCCAGCCGCAGCCGCCGGAAGGTGTCCTGCAACGCGGTCCGGTCGGCGCGGCGGAGGGGGGCGGTCTCGATCTCCACGTCGTGGACCTCCGCCTCCCGGGCCGCTTCGAGGAAGAAGCGCATCTCCTCCTCGCGCGCCGTGGCGGTGGGGGCGAGCAGGAGGACGGTCGTGATCCCCTCGGCCGCCAGGCTGTGCGCCGCCCGCAGGCGGGGCCCGGGATCGAGGAAGACGGGAACCGGGATCAGCAGCCGCACGGTCACCGAGTGCCGCCGGTCCAGCTCGGCCAGCAGCTCCAGCTCCCCGAGGATGCGCGGAGACGCGGTGGTGATCGCGATCTCCAGCCCGTCTGCCAGCGGCATGAGCGTCCGCAGCGGGCTCGCTTCCCGCACCGGCTTCGTAGGGGGCGGCCGCGGTGCCGAGGACGACCGGCTCGCGGCGGACGGCGGCGCGGCGCACCCTGCGCTCGATCGCCTCGGCGGGATCAGCCTGAAAACTCGGGGAGAGGACGAACAGCAGAGGAAGCGTCGCTTGGCGAATCATGTTACGCTCTTTTTACGCCAACCGGCCCAGCCCTGTCAAGCCCCCATCTTTCGCCGATCGCCAATCCAAAATCCAAAATCGAAAATCCAAAATAGAATCCCCTCCGTCATGCCTGAGCTGCCCGAAGTCGAGGTCCTGCGCCGGAGCCTGGAGCCCCACCTGGTCGGGGACCGGATCGAGCGCGTCGAGGTGACGAACCCCTCCCTGCGCGAGCCGGTCGACGTGCCGCGGCTGCGGCGGGCGGCCCGCGGGCGGGAGGTCGTCGCCCTGCGCCGGCGCTCGAAGTACCTGCTGATCGACCTGGAGGGCGGGTGGACCGTCGTCGTCCACCTCGGGATGAGCGGCCGGCTGACGCTGGCGCCGGCGGCGGCGCCGCCCGAGCTCCACGAGCACGTGGCCTTCCATCTGCGGAGCGGCCGGCGGCTGCGGTTCCGCGACCCGCGCCGGTTCGGCGTGGTCTTCGCCGCGAAGACGGCGGAGCTCGACGCCGACCCCCACTTCGTCCATCTGGGGCCCGAGCCGCTGGAGCCGGGCTTCTCCGGGAAGGCGCTGGGCGAGGTGCTGGCCCGCGCGGCCGCGGGCCGGCGCGGGCCGGTCAAGGCCTTCCTGATGGACGCCGGGGTGGTCGTGGGGGTGGGCAACATCTACGCCTCCGAGACGCTCCACCGCGCGGGGGTCCACCCCGACCGCTCGGTCGCCCGCATCTCCCGGCAGCGCTGGCAGCGGGTGGCCGAGTCGGCGATGGCGGTGCTCCGGCAGGCGATCGCCCAGGGAGGGACGACCCTCAACGACTTCGCCGACGGCGAGGGGCGGAGCGGCTACTTCCAGGTCTCGCTCACGGTTTACGACCGCGAGGGGGAGCCCTGCCTCGCCTGCGGCCGGCCGGTGCGGCGGATCGTGCAGGCCGGCCGGAGCACGTTCTACTGCCCCGGCTGCCAGAGATGACCCGAGGCGGATACAATCCCGCCCGATGCGAACCATTGAGGACTTCCTCGACTATTACCGGCGGCAGCGGAGCTGGACCCGCTCGCTGGTGGCCGCCGTGCCGGAGGAGCATTTCGACTGGCGCCCCTCGGAGTCTTCGTTCTCCTGCGGCGAGCTGGTGCGCCACCTGATCCAGTCGGAGGAGTTCTGGCGCAAACTGAACCTCGAGGCCGTGGAGGGGAGGCCCTTCGATCCCTTCGGGCTGGCCGGCGACGGACGGGAACGGATGACGGCGTTCCGCCGGTCGAATCTGGAAGCGGCGGGGCGGGCGGTGAAGCGGGGGGCGACCTTCGCCGAGTGCCTGGAGATCTGGACCCCGATCCAGGCGCGTACCGAGGCCGAGCTCGCCCGGATCACCCCGGAGCAGCTCGCTGCCGTCGAGGTCGACCACCCGCTGCTGGCCCAGCGCTTCCCGCTGTGGGAGGCGCTCCTGATCATGGTCGGCCATGAAGTCCATCACCGCGGCCAGCTCTCGGCCTATCTCAAGACGCTCGGGGTCGAGCAGCCCGCCTTCCTCGGTGTCTGAACGGAGCCATCCCCTATGTCGATCCTGGAAACCGCGCCGCTGCTGGACCCGCTCCTCTCGGCCCTGAAGTTCAAGTGCTGCGCCCTCGGGGTCGCCGGGGGGACGGGGTCGGGCAAGACCACGGTGGCCCGCGCCATCCTCGACGCCGTGGGGGAGGACCGCATCGCGTTCATCGAGCAGGACAGCTACTACCGCGACGTCGACTGGCGCAACGAGTCCGAGCTGCTCCACCACAATTTCGACCACCCCTCGGCGATCGACGACGAGCTGCTGATCGCGCACGTGGCGGCCCTCAAGGCGGGGCACCCGATCGAGGTGCCGATCTACGACTTCGTGCGCCACCGCCGGACGGCGCGCACGCGGCGGATCGAGCCGCAGCCGGTGATCCTCGTGGAGGGGATCCTGATCTTCGTCGAGCCGGGCCTGCGCGAGCTGCTCGACTTCAAGATCTACGTCGACACCGACGCCGACCTGCGGCTGATCCGCCGCCTCGGCCGGGACATGGCCGAGCGCGGGCGCACGGTGCAGGACGTGCTCCGCCAGTACCTGGAGACCGTCCGCCCCATGCACCTGGAGTTCGTCGAGCCGTCGAAGCGGTGGGCGGACATCATCATCCCGGAAGGGGGGGAGAACCGGGTGGCGCTGGAGATGGTGATCGCCCACGTCGAGCAGCTCCTCGGGGGGAAGTGACGGCGTGGCCACCTACACGCTGCGGGTGATCGCCCGCTTCGAGGCGGCGCACCACCTGACCTCCTATCGCGGCGCGCCGGAGCCCAGCCACGGCCACTCGTGGCGGGTCGAGGCGGTGCTGGAGACGGCGGAGCTGGGCGCCGAGGGGATGGCCTGGGATTTCGTCGAGGTGCAGGGGGCGCTGCGCGAGCTGGCGGCGCGGCTCGACCACCGCGACATCAACACCGTCCCCCCTTTCGACCGCGAGAGCCCGACCACCGAGCGGATCGCCGCCTGGTTCTTCGACGGCCTGAGGACGGGGCTGCCGGCCGCGCCGCTGGCCGAGATCACCCTCTGGGAGGGGCCGGACTGCTCGGCCACCTTCCGGCCATAAAACTGACCTACACCGCCTTGACAGCCGCTCCGTCCACCGTTAGCGTCTCTCCGCTCTCATCTCTCTTATGAAAACAAAAAAAGCTCTCCTGCTGATCATGATCCCCGTCGCCGGGATCGCCACCCTCGGGGTCGCCGGGTGCGGCAAGCAGACCCCGGTGGCCCAGGTGAACGTCGATCCCCTGAAGACGGAGCTGCCGTTCTCGCAGCTCCGGACGGTCCACCTCACCTGGACTCCGTCGGCGGCGATCGGGGACGAGAAGCCGACGGTGTTCGTCCACCTGCTCGACGGCAAGAAGAAGGTGGCCCGCACCTTCGACCACGCCTTCCCCGAGCGCTGGCGCGCGGGGACGCCGGTCTCCTACGATCTCAAGCTCTACCAGTCGGCGATGGCGGCGCCGCTCGCGCCGGGCAAGTACCAGGTGACCCTGGGCCTCTACGGCAAGGACGGCAAGCGCTGGCCGCTCGAGGGCCTGGGCGACGCGGTGGGGCGCGACGAGTACAAGGCCTTCGAGGTCGAGGTGCCGAACGCCAACCCCCGTCCCCGCCTCGCCTTCTCCCCGACCTGGATGGAGGTCGAGTCCGGCGGCGACCGCCAGGTGCTGGCGCGGCGCTGGCTGGTGAACCGCGGGGCGATCCGCCTCGTCGATCAGCGCGCGCCCGGGGCGGTCTGGATGGTCGTCCAGATTCCGCCCGCGGACATCGCGGGCTACAGGCTGGTCCTCGACGAGGGCGCGAGCGCTCCGTCGGTGCTGATCCAGGGGAACTGCGGCTGCCCGGATACGAACCTCTCCGGGTCCGGCCTGCACGAGGTCGAGCTGAGCCTCGACGCGCCGGCGGCGGGGGACTTCTGCCACGTGCTGCTGAACCCCAACTTCACCCTCGAGCCGCAGGCCGCGAGCGGCACCCAGCGCTCGGCCTCGCTGGAGAACATCGCCTGGATCCCCGGCGGGGGGCGGAGGGCGCAGAGTCAGGAGCCGTCCGCCGACAACTCGACGCCGACCTCGCAGTAGGGCGACGGATAGGAGAAGGCGCTCATGAAGCGAGGCGCGGCCGTGATCCTTCATCCCGAGCAGGAGAGCTATCTCGACCGACTGCTGCCGCCGCGGGATGCCGTCCTGCGGGAGATGGAGGAGCGGGCGGCGCGGGAGAACATCCCGATCTCCGATCCGGAGGTGGGGAAGCTGCTCGGCATCCTCGCCCGGGCGACCGGGGCCCGCCGCATCCTGGAGATCGGCGCCGCCATCGGCTACGGCGCGATCTGGCTGGCGCGCGGCGCGCCGGAGGCCCGGGTTACTTCGGTCGACATCGATCCGGAGCGGCTCGCCGCGGCACGGGGGTACCTGGAGCGGGCCGGCGTCGCCGACCGGGTCGAGCTGATCGAGGGGGCGGCGCTGGAGGTGATCCACCGCCTCGACGGGCCGTTCGATCTCGTCTACGTGGACGCGGTGAAGACCGAGTACCGGAAGTATCTGGACCTCGTCCTGCCCAAGCTGCGGGTGGGAGGCGTCATCGTCTGCGACAACCTGCTCTGGGGCGGGCAGGTCGCCGCGCCCGACGAGGACCGGGAGGACCCCGACGCCGACGCTCTCCGCTCCTTCAACGGCTACCTGATGATGCACCCCCAGCTCCAGGCGGTCGTCCTCCCCCTGGGCGACGGCGTCGGGCTCGCCACCAAGATCAAGCCCACGATGTTCGAGATGGGCGGGCCGTTCTAGGCTCAGGAGGGGGCCCTTCCCCAGCTCCGCCCGCACCTCCTCCAGCCGCCGCCGCATCGCCTCGGCGGTCGCCGGGCGGCGGGCGAGGGAGCGGTGGAGGGCCTCGCGGAAGAACTCCCCCAGGGTGCCGTCGTGCTCCGGGCAGACCTGGGAGAAGTCCGGCACCACCCCGGAGCGGATGCGGCTCACGATCTGCTGCTGGTTGCCGGCGAAGACCTTCCGTCCGAGCAGGCATTCGTAGAGCACGATCGCCAGTCCCCAGAGATCGAACGAGGCGTCCGCCGGCTCCCCGCGTACCGCCTCCGGCGAGAGATAGGCGAGGGTGCCGGCGAAGCGGAACCGCGCCGGGAAGTTCTCGCCGATGGCGGACCATCGGGGTGGGAAGGCGTCGTCGTCCCCGAGGTCCAGATCCTGGGTCTCTTCCTCGTCCTCTTCCTCCTCGGCGAGCTCGAGCCTCACGCGGGCGATGCCGAAGTCCATCAGCTTGGGGACGCCGTCGCGGGTGTAGCCGATGTTGCTCGGCTTGACGTCGCGGTGGAGGATGCCGGCGGCGTGGAGCTGCGCCAGGGCGCCGGCCATGGCGATGCCGAGCTCCACGATCTCGCGGGGCGCGAGCCGCTCCCGCGTGATGCGCTGGGCGAGGGTTCCCCCTTCCAGCAGCTCCATGATCAGCAGCGGCATCCCCTGCCAGGTCTCCATGCCGAAGATGGGGGCGAGGTGGGGGTGGGAGACCGCGGCCGCGGTCCGCGCCTCGCGCCGCAGCCGCAGGATGTCCTCCTTGGAGACCTGGCGCAGGGTCTTGATCGCCGCATGGCGGCCGAGCGCGAGGTCGCACCCGCTGTAGACCACGCCCATCCCGCCGGTGCCGATCCGCCGCTCGAAGCGGAACTTCCCCGGCAGGATGTAGGGCACGACCGACGGCTCGAGCTTCTTGCTGCAGGTGCCGCAGAAGCACGGTGTAGGAGGGGTGGAGGGCGCCGCACTTCAGGCACTCCTTGGCGAGCTCGGACGCCGACGGGGTGGGGAGCTCGCGGGGCGTCGGATCCTCGGGTTCCATCGGTCCCCGCACCGGGTCCCGGGGGGCGGAACCCTCTCGATCTCCAGCTCGAGCACCCAGGCGGCGTTGCTGGCGATGGCGTGCAGGAGCTGGCGGTCCTCCTTGAGGAACGGGAGGCCGCTCTTCTTCTCGCCGAGCCCGATCATGCCGAGCAGCGCCCCGTCACGCGCCAGGATCGGCACCAGCAGGCGGAAGCCGCCGTCGGCCAGGCACTGCCGCTCTTTCGGGGGGAGCTTCAGGAAGGGGGAGTGGGGGCTTTCGAGGTCGACCTCCAGCGGGGCGCTGGCGTTCGAGAGGGTGAGCGCGAGCTCCGAGGAGGCGTCCAGGCGCCGCGTCCGGTGGCGGGGGTCGACGAGGAGCCCTGAGCGGGCGTCGAGCGCGAAGAGGGAGACCCCTTCGAGATGGAGCGCGAGGTCGATCTCCCGGGTCACCAGGTCGGCGAGGCTCGTGGAGTCGCGGATGGAGCGGATGCGCTCGACCAGCAGGGTGAGGATGTGGCGGGCGTCGAACTGCTCGCGGAAGAAGCGCCGGTCGATGGCGTCGAGGAGCGGCTTGCGGTAGCGCAGCGCCGCCGCTCCGACCAGGATGGCCGAGATCAGCAGCAGCGCCCGCGAGCCGGAGAAGAGCTCGGTGAGCTTGCGAGTTGCGATTGAACCAGACATAGAGGCCGAGCACGGCCGAGGGGCACGGCCACGAGCGCCGTCACCATCGAGCGGGCGAGGAGGTAGCGCAGCGCCTGGCGGGCGATCAGCCGGACGTCGAGCACGCGGTGGACGAGCACGGCGTAGGGGATGGTGAACGGCAGGGTGAGCGCCGGCAGCAGGACGATGGTGACCAGAATCCGTTGCAGCCGCGGACGGGCGTCGAAGAAATCGTCGTAGCCGGGCATGAACAGCACGAGCACCAGCTCCAGGATGATCAGCCCGAACGTCAGGACGAGGATCTCCAGGAAGACCCGGGCCCGCCGGTGCTCGGGCCCCTGGACCTGGCGGGCTTTCCAGGGCAGGAACAGGAACGCCGCCGCGGTGAGGGACATCACCACCTCGTAGAAGATCCTCCCCGTGGGCTCGGGCGCGAAGACCGCGAGCAGCCTTCTGGCCCGGGGACTCCCTTCAACGGGAACCCCAGCAGATTGAGGGCGAAGAGCAGCAGGCCGGCCACGGCGCTGACCCGCGCCAGGAGCTGAAAGCGGCGCCGGGTCGTCAGCGAGAGCGGCGGGCTGGGGAACTCGCGCACGAAAACCCACAGGAAGTAGGGGAGGAAAGCCGACAGCTTCAGCGCGATGACCAGATCGAGGAGACCGCGGCCCGGGCCGCCCTCGGCCAGATAGCCCAGCGGCGCGTTGGCCCAGGCGGGCGCCGCCGCCAGGAAGAAGCCGCCGAGGGCGAGCGCCCGGCGGTCCTCGCGGCCGCCGAGCAGAAGGAGCGCCCCCGTCGCGCCGAACGCGATCGGGAGCAGGCCGTTGTAGACGTAGGGGAAGGCGGGGTCCTTCCCCGCGCATCGGGCGTACGTCGCGAAGAACGCGGCCAGCCCCAGCGCCAGCTTAGTGGTGGCTAGCGGCGGGACGAGCCGCGCCGGCAGGGAGAGCCTCAGCACGGGTCCACTCCAGCGACAGCGGGGGTGGCTCGGGCGGGCACAGCGGGGTCAGCGACGTGTCCTGCACCGTGGACGCCGACTCGTAGACGTCCTGGGGCTTGATCACCGTGGAGCCGGCATGGGCCGCCTTCAGCGCGGCGAGCCTGCCGATCGCGCGGATACGGTCCAGGACCTGGACGGCGTCGGTCTTCCATCGCTTGTCGACGACCTCCGTCGTGATGGCGCCGTAATACCACCGCTGAAGCTCCAGCGCCGCCTCGTGGGAAACGCGGATGGCGCCGGCG
Source organism: uncultured Acidobacteriota bacterium (assembly GCA_963761645.1). GTDB lineage: Bacteria > Acidobacteriota > Thermoanaerobaculia > Multivoradales > UBA5704 > DATARR01. The sequence continues at coordinate 45,371 of CAVXIG010000009.1, read as the reverse complement.
CCCTGGCCGAACGCGATCCAGATCTGGGCCATGATCCCTTCCTGTGTGTATGCCATGGTCTCTCTCCTTGGGCAGGAACCGCCCGGTTATCGACCGCATCACATCGGAGAGCAGGGCACGATCACGATCAGACCGGCCTTTCATCATAGACGATCCTAAAGTGAGATCTCCCCACCCGCCCCTGAAGAGATAGATACGGAAATCGCCGGGCGGGTTTAGCTCAGGGGTGAAGCGCGGGCGCGCGGCGGCGAGCCGCTCCCGGAACTCGCGGGCGCTCGCCGGACGCCGCGTGATCGTCTTGTGGAGGGCGCCGCGGAAGAACTCGCCGAGCCGCTCGTCGTGCTCCGGGCAGGTCTGCGAGAAATCGGGAACGCGGCCGGCGCGGATGCGGGTCATGAGCTGATGCATGTCGCCGCCGCTGAAGATCTTGCGGCCGAGCAGGCACTCGTAGAGCACGATGGCGAGGCTCCAGAGGTCGAACGAGGTGTCGGCCGGCTGCCCCGTGAGCGCCTCGGGCGAGAGGTAGGCGAGGGTGCCGACGAGCTGCTTCGACTCCGTCACCGAGGTCGGGGTGCGGCTCCAGACCGAGGTCGGCGGCAGCAGGACCGACTCCTCGTCCAGGTTGGCCGAGGGGGGGCCTCGTGATCGCGCCGCAGGTCGAACATGACGCGGGCGATGCCGAAGTCCATCAGCTTGGGAGTGCCGTCCCGGGCGTAGCCGATGTTGCTCGGCTTGATGTCGCGGTGCAGGATGTCCGAGGCGTGGAGGTGCTCGAGGGCCTCGGCCATGGCGATGCCGAGCTCGACGGTCTCGTCGGCCTCGAGCCGCCCCTTCTCGATGCGCTGGGTGAGCGTGCCCCCCTCGAGCAGCTCCATCACCAGCATCGGCGTCCCCTGCCAGGTCTCCATGCCGTAGACCGGGGCGAGGTGGGGGTGGGAGACCGCCGCCGCGGTGCGCGCCTCGCGCCGCAGCCGCATGGCATCCTCGGGGGAGACCCGGCGCAGGGTCTTGACCGCCACCGCCCGGCTCAGCGAGAGGTCGATGCCGCGATAGACGATGCCCATGCCGCCGGTGCCGATCCGCCGCTCGAAGCGGAACTTGCCGGGCAGCACATAGGGGAGGTGCGACGGCTCCAGCCGCCGGCTGCACGAGGTGCAGAAGACGGTATAGGAAGGGTAGAGGCGGCCGCAGTTGGGGCACTCCCGGGCGAGCTCGGCGTTGGCGGCGGCGGAGTCCGCGGGGTTGGAGGGGGTGGTGGGCGGCTCCCCGTCCTCCCCCTCCGGTCCGCTCCGTTGCGAGGAGCCGCCGAACGAGCGGGTCAGCTCCAGCTCCAGCACCCAGGCGGCGCTGCTGGCGATGGCGCGCAGGAGCTGCCGGTCCTCCTTGAGGAAGGGGAGGCCGCTCTTCTTCTCGCCGAGCCCGATCAGGCCGAGCAGCGAGCCGTCGCGCGCCAGGATCGGCACGATGATCCGGAAGCCGCTGTCCACCAGCCAGTGGCGCTCCTTCTCGGGAAGCTTGGCGAGCGGGGAGCGGGAATCCGCGAGCGCGACCGGCAGCGGCTCGCTGGCGCTCGCGATCAGGGCGGCGAGCGACGAGGAGGCGTCGAGACGCCGGCTGCGGACCTTGGGGTCGGCGAGCATCCCCGAGCGCGGGTCGAAGGCCATCAGCGACACGCTCTCCGGATGCAGGGCGAGGTCCGCCTCGCGGCAGAGCAGGTTGGCGAGCTCCGCCACGCCGTGGGTCGCCCGGATGCGCTCGACCAGCAGGGTCAGCGTCTGGCGGGCGTCGTACTGCTCGCGGAAGAAATGGCGGTCGATCGAGTCGAGCAGGTTCCGGCGATAGCGCAGCGCTCCGAACCCCACCGCCGCGGACGAGCCGAGCAGCAGCAGGTGGGAGCCGTCGGAGAAGATCTTCGCGATCGACAGTTCGCGGTGGCTGTAGAAATAGATCGCCAGCGCCGCCATCGGCACCACGGCGAGCGCGATCGCCGAGTAGCGGGCGAGGGCGTACTGCAGCGCCTTGCGGGCGATCAGCCGGACGTTGAGCACATGGTGGACGATGACGGCGTAGCCGGCCGAGAGCGGGACCGAGCAGAAGAGGACGAACAGGAAGACGTAAGCCGCGCGAGGGGGCTCCAGTGAGCTGCCCCGGAGCTTGTGCGCCGCCGCGTCGATCAGGATGTACAGCAGGAGCGGCGCCATGGCGGCAAGCCCCGCCACGAACACGCGCACCCGGCGCGCTTCCGGCTCGGCGACGGTCGGGATGCGCGCCACCAGGAAGGCGAGAGCCAGGACGGCCAGGCTCAGCACCACGCTGTAGTAGCCGTAGGTCGGTTTCAGCGGCCTGACCTCGATCAGGGAGGCGACCGGCCGCTCCATGCTCCGCGCCACGTTGACCAGCAGACGCCTGAGCTCGACACCGGACAGGACGAAGCCCGCCGCCAGCGAAACCAGGGTCCCGGCGTTGAGGACGCGCCGCCCCCGGAAGGAGAGGACGGGGGTGGGGAACTCGCCGACGAACTTCCAGAAGAAGTAGGGCAGGAAGGCGTCGAAATGCAGGCTGCTCAGCACCAGCGCGAGGGAGTCGAGGCCGAACGGGCCGGAGGCGACGAGACCCAGCAGGGGGCGGTTCGAGAACGGGGTCGCCAGCAGGAGGAAGAAGCGGCCGAGCAGTATGGCGCGGCGGTCTTCCGATCCGCCCAGGAGCAGGGTGCCCCCCGCGAGCGCGTAGACGCACAGCGGCAGCATCAGCACCAGATGGGGGAGGATCGTGTCCCCATCCAGGATCGTGGTGTACGGGATCCCCGAGAGGGCGGCCAGCAGGGCCACCAGGAGCTTGGCGCCGACGACGGTGAGAAACAGGCGTTCCCAGAGCTCGCTTTTCATCCGGCGAAATCTCGGGGAACGCCGGCCGTCTAGAAGGACGGGTCAGGGCAGTGAGGGCACTTCGATTCGCTCTCCACTTTGGAGCAGGATGTCGGTGCAATCCTTCCCATTGAGGACCGGTTTCGATAGCTTCATCAGCGCCAAATCGGAGCCGATCAGCACGAACTTGTCCTGGATTTCCTTGCCCGGCGTGCCTGTCGTCCCAGATCTGCTGCGGGCTGGTCGTGTTCCCGGCCTTGGTGGTGACGATCCATTCGTAATAGCGATCGTGGAGAGTGGATTCGAGCTCGGGGGTCAGCGACATGGTCGCGCCCTGGCTGACCAATCCGAGGATCTGCTGCATGATCTCGTCTTGACTTGGCATGATTTCCCTCCGATAAGAGATCACAAATTGGGCGCTGATCCGGCTCGATCGAGGGATCAGCAAGGGGCCGAAAAGATTTCGATTACATACAAATTCTAGAGCAGGAAGAGCGATCGGTCAACGACGGCCGTGATGGAGAGCTGTCAGCTTTTGTCCGCAGGAGGCGCCGCGGGCCCGAGGTGGCGCGACCTCGGGCCCGTGGCGGACGGGGTTCTACTGGTACTTGACGCTGCAACCGTACGGCTTGGTCGACGCCGGGTCGGGGCTCTTGCCACCCTTTTCGGCGTCGAGGCCATGGCCGACGTAGTTGAGCCGGGCGTTCATCGCCTTGCGCCCCGGCGGGTCGTCGTCGATCGCGCCGTTGTAGGCGAGCTTGCCGTCCGGGGCGACGATGAACATGTGCGGCGTGGTCCGCGCGCCGTAGGCGTGGCCGACCTGACCGCTCTCGTCGTAGAGCACGGGGTAGGTGATGCCGTACTTCTGGTTATAGGCCAGGTGCTCGGCGGGCTTCATGAAATCGCCGCTGCCCGGGCTGGTGCTGTTGATCCCCAGCCAGACCACCTCGCCGTGCTGCTTGACGAGCTCGGTCATCGTCTTCTCCCGCGCGTGGCGGTTGGAGACCGGGCAGTTGGGGTTGATCCACTCGAGCACCACCACCTTTCCCTTGTAGTCCGCGAGCGAATGGTTCTTGCCGTCCAGCCCCTTGAGCGTGAAGGCGGGAGCGGCGGCGCCGACCACGCCGTCGGCCAGGGCGGGCAGGGCCGCGAGCGCCAGGATGGCGAGGGAAGAGAAGATCTTTCTGTTGCTGCGCATATCAACCTCCTTGAATCGTGTTGGGGGTCGTCGAGGGTTGAGCCGGCTGCCGGGCGGTGGCCGGCCGGGGTGTCAGGCGATGCTGGTCCGCGAGCCAGAGCGCGCCGGCGGCGCAGGCGGCGAGACCGAGGACGAAGACGAAGCGCGCCGCCGGGCGGGCTCCCTCGCGCGACCGCAGCCAGGCGAGGAGGCTCATGCCGAGCAGGGCGAGCTCGATCCAGGCGAGCCCCTCGGGGCTCACCCGGCGGGAGAGGGCGTAGAGCAGCCAGAGCGTGCCGCCGCCGGCGAGGAAGCCGAGCCCCTCGCGCAGGCGGGGCAGCCAGGCCCCCGGTCCGGTCCCGGAAACGGGCAGCCGGCCGGCCAGCCCGGCCGGCGCCAGCGTGAGGAGCAGGTAGGGGAGGGCGAGGCCGAAGCCGACCATCGCGAAGACGGCGCAGGTCGCCGCCGGCCCGCGCGCGAAGGCGAAGCCGATCGGCTCCTGGAGCAGGGGCACGGGCCAGGCGAGCGCCAGCGGCACGGTGGACGAGGCCGGCGAGCAGGTGGCGGCCGGTCCCCGCCCGCGCGGCGCCGGCGGACGGGAGGGGGAACTCCAAGAGGCCCCACAGGTTGAGGGCGAGCAGCGCCGCGGCGACCGCGAGCAGGGCGCCGACGGCGGGCTCCTGGAGCAGGGACGGCCAGTCCGCCGCCACCCCCGCCCGGCGGCCCAGCAGCGCCAGCCCGGCGATCGCCCAGCAGCCGCCGACCACGCCGGTGACCGCCGCCGCGGCTCCCGCCCCGCGCGCCCCGGTTCCGGGGAGCCGCAGCGAGAAGACGCGCGGCGATGAGGAGCGCCAGCACGGTCGGCGCGAGGTTCATCAGCGCGCCGCCGAGGAAGGCCCGGAGCAGCAGCCGCGGGAAGCGGTCCGCCGTCCCGCCGGCCGCCGGCTCCCGCATCGGGTCCGGCGCGGCGCCCCCTTGCGTCCAGACCGGCACCTCGCGCCGCGCCTCCAGGTTGAAGGGCTTGCCGTCCTTCGCCGTCAGGTTCGAGATCGTCCAGGCGATCGTGGTCTTCGCCGGCAGCGGCTTGCCGGCCTCCCTCGCCCGCACCGGCACGTGGAAGACCAGGCCGTCGGCGACGGCGCGCATCCGCGGCCGGCCGGCGTCGAACGTCTCGTGGGGTTCCAGGAAGAGGTCGGTCTTGCCCGCCTGGGCCTTGACGCCGAGGACGCGGATCTCGAGGTCCGGCCCCCCCTTGCGGCTGGCGTCGAGCACCGCGCCGGTGCGCACGCCGGGGATCTCGCGCACGATCCGCGGCAGGCGGTCGACCCAGGTCTGGACGAGCGGCGCCGTCGCCGGATCCCCCTCCGGGGCGTCCCCCAGCGGCTGGTCGAGCGTCAGCGTGTAGCGGAACGGGACGCAGTCGACCTGGCAGACCAGGTAGTCGAGGTCGGCGCTGATGTGGAGGATGTCGGCCGGCGGCGCCGGGTCCGAGGTGTCCGATGTTCGCCGAGGTCGGCGCGCGGCGCCGGGAGCGCGGCGCCCGGCTGGATCTCCGCCCGCACGGGTAGACCACCTCATCCTCGTAGCCGAAGGCCACGAGGTCGCCCGGCAACTGGAACCGGCGCGGCGTGGGCCAGAGGATCTCGGGGGTGCCGAGGACCTCGGCGGGCTGGAAGGTGGCCGAGGGGGGGAACCCCGCGTCGCCGCTGTTCTTCCAGTAGACGTGCCAGCCGGGGGAGAGCAGGAAGTGCAGGCCGAGGATCAGCTCGCCGTTGCGGGGGGCCACCTGCCAGGGGGAGATCAGCCGCACGCGCGACTGCGGATTGGTCGACCACTCGCCCGCCGCGCCGCGGGCGGGGCTCGGCATGACCAGGAACAGGGCGAGGAGCAGGGCGGCGAGCGGGAGGAGCGACGATCTTGGGCGCGGTCATGGCGGGGTCCTCGGTGGCAAGATTAACCCATCGCGCCCAGGGTGGAATTTCCGGACGGCGGAGCGTTACAGAGAATTTACCGGCGGGGGCGCCCGGGTCTATGCTTTCCCCGTCATGCGCGTCCACTTCACCAACCTCGGCTGCAAGCTGAACCAGGCGGAGATCGAGCGCCTGGGGCGGCAGTTCGAGGCCGCCGGGCACCCGCTCGTGGGCTCGCTGGCCGAGGCGGACCTCCACGTCGTCAACTCCTGCACGGTGACCCACGTCGCGGCCCGGGGGTCGCGCAAGGCGGCGGGCGCGGCGCGGCGCTCCGGGAGGCCGGTCCGCACCGTGCTGACCGGCTGCTACGCCACCGGCTCGCCCGAGGAGGCGGCGCGCCTCGCCGGGGTCGATCTCGTGATCCCCAACGCCGAGAAGGATCACCTGGTCCCGCGGGTCCTGGCGGCCTTCCCGGAGACGGGCCATGCCGGGGACATCCCCTGCGCTCCGGTGCCGGCCGGGCACACCCGCGCCCTGGTCAAGGTGGAGGATGGCTGCAACATGCGCTGCTCCTTCTGCATCATCCCGTTCACCCGCGGAGCCCAGCGCAGCCGCCCGTCTCACGAGGTGATCGCGGAGATCCGGACCCTGCTCGCCCGGGGGTACCGGGAGATCGTGATCACCGGCGTCCAGATCTCCGCCTGGCGCTCCGAGGGCGCCCGTCTGGGGGACCTGGTCCGCGCGATCCTGGACGAGACGGACGTCCCCCGCCTGCGCCTGACCTCGATCGCGCCCTGGGACCTCGACGAGCGGCTCCTCGATCTCTGGGAAGACCCCCGCCTCTGCCGCCATCTCCACCTCTCGCTGCAGAGCGGCTCGACCGCCACCCTGCGCCGCATGCGCCGCCCCTACACGGCGGAGGGCTACCTCGCCCTGCTCGACCGCGTCCGCGCCGCTGTGCCGGGGGTGGCGGTGACGACCGACGTCATCGTGGGCTTCCCGGGGGAGACGGGCGAGGAGCTCGCGGAGAGCCTCGCCACGGTCGAGGCCGCCGGCTTCGCCAGGGTCCACGTCTTCCCCTACTCCCCCCGTCCCGGCACCACGGCGGAGGGGATGCCCGGGCACGTGCCTCCGGAGGAGAAGAAGGAGAGGATGGCGCGGATGCTCGCCGCCGCGGCCGCCGCCGAGCGCGCCTTCCAGAGCGCCCGCCTCGGGACCCGGGAGACCGTGCTCTGGGAGAAGCCGCGGGACGGCATGGGGCAGGGGCTGACCGGCAACTACCTGCGCGTGCTCAGCGCGGAGGGCGCGGCCCTGTGGAACCGCTTTTCCGAAGTCGAGCTGACCGCGATCTCCGGGGATGGGGTCCTGGGGCGGATCGTCGGTTAGCCCGCTCCGAAGGAAGATTGCTCGCCGTGGAGAAGCTGGTTTCGCGGCAGAGAAGCCGGCCTTGCGGTGGACGGGCTGGTCTTGCGGTGAAGCGGCTGACTTCGCGATGGAGGCGCCGGCTGTGCGGTGGAGCGGCTGGAGTCGCTGTGAAGATGCCTGAGTCGCGGTGGAGTGGCCGGCTTTGCGGTAGATCCGTTGGAGTTGCGGTGGAGGTGCTTGAGTCGCGGTGGAGCGGCCGGCCTTGCGGCAGATCCGTTGGAGTTGCGGTGGAGATGCTGGGGTCGCGGTGAATCAACGGAAGTTGCGGTGGAGGTGCTTGAGTCGCGGTGGCGCGGCCGGCTTTGCGGCAGATCAATTGGAGTTGCGGTGGAGATACTTGAGTCGCGGTGAACTACCTGGAGTCGCGGTGGAGATGCTTGGGTTGCGGTGAATCGCCGGGAGTCACGGTGGAGGAGCCGGCATTGCGGTGGACTTCCCTTGCGTTCCCTTCTCCCCTGCCACCCGCTCCAGAATCTGGTACAGCCCGAACTTCGGCATCCGCAGAAACCCGTACCAGGCGGCGGCGGCCAGGGTTCCCTCGTTGAGCCACTCGCGCAGCCAGTACTCGGCGTGGAGGGGGTCGCGCTGCTTCAGGCCGGGACCGTTCTCGATCGCCCAGCGGCGGTTGTAGCGCTCGTGGACGCCGACCGGCTGCGAGAGGATCAGTGGGAGGCCGAGGGCGGAGAAGAAGGTCATCTCGCTCGGCTTGGTCCACAGGATGTCGGTGCCGGCGAGGATCTCGTTGAAGCGGGGGAAGTATTCCTCCAGGTCGGCGGCGAGGAAGACCTCGACGCCGTTGCCGAGGCGGTGCGCGAGCCCGGCCTCGCGCACCCATTCGTGGAACCGGGCGGCGACCTCCGCCCGGACGCCCGCCGCCAGGCAGACCCGCAATCGCCCCTCCTCGATCAGCCGGCGCACCCCCGCGAGCAGCGGACGGGCGAGGTCCGCCTGCGCGCCGGCCCCGCCGACGGTGTAGGTGAGCAGCGGCGGCCGCCCCTCCTCCTCGGCCTCGGGCAGCCCGCCCAGGAAGTAGTGGATCTCCCCCCGGGCCTGATCGCGGAAGACCCCCTTGCGGTCGAGGCGCACGAGGCGGCCGGCGAGATTGCGGCGCAGCAGCGTCAGCTCCGGTCCGCCCACCAGCTCGTCGGGGAGCGGGAAGCCGGTGAACTCGATCTGCCGGCGCGGGATGCCGTAGGCGCGCAGGCGGTGGACGGCCCGGTAGCTCGGCGTCAGGTAGACGATCCTGGTCCGCTCCGGGCGCAGCGGCACCCAGGCGCGGTTGATGTCGACGTCGGTCACCACGCAGTAGACCCGCTCGCAGCCGTGGAAGTCGGCGCTGATGGCGGCGGCGAAGAAGGTGGCGAGCAGAGGAGCCGGCGTCGCGCGCAGGAATTCCACCAGGCCGCGCCCCAGCCCTTTCTCGATCAGCCGGTGGAGCGAGCGCACCTGGAAGTTGGGCGCCGAGAGGTCGCGCTGCGGGTGGAGATGGGGGATGTCGGTCAGCGCGTCCAGCAGCGATTTGAGCGGCGCCCCGACGACCGGGATCTGCGACGCCCGCGAGGTGATCTCGTAAGCCCGCCGGGAGGCGCGCCAGAGGCGCAGCTCCTCGGTCGAGGCGAGCGGCGGCCGGTCGACGTGGAGGATGCCGGCGCCGAGGTACGAGGCCAGGGCCTGGGCGGCGCGCAGATGGCCGTAGCCCATCTCCACCGAGGTGACGACCGGCTGGGGCCCCAGGTCGGGGAGGCGAGCGTTCAGGGGGTTCAACAAGCGCTCAGGAGGCCGCGGCCAGGGTGGCATAGCCCGCGAGCTTCAGCAGCGGGTACTGGAGGACGAAGAGCCGGGCCGCCGTGCCCGCGAGGGTGCCGACGAGCACGCCGGCGGCGACGTCGAGCGGGTAGTGGGCTCCGAGGTAGACGCGCGAGACGCCGATGCCCACGGCCAGCGCCAGGGCGAGCCCGGCGAGCAGGCCGGCCTGGCCGGCGAAGGCCGCCGCCACCGCGAAGGCCACGGCGGTATGGCCCGAGGGGAAGGAGAAGACGTCCGGATTCTCGGCCAGGGCGGCGAAGCCGCCGATCCCGGAGCTCGGCCGGCGGCGGCAGCAGAGCCGCTTGAGCGGCTGGGAGATCAGCAGCGCCAGGCTCGCCGCGGTGCCGAGCAGAGCGCAGTGGCGGGCCCCCTCGCCCCCCGAGAAGTCGAGCGCCAGCCCCAGCAGCACCCAGCTCCCGGTATCCCCCAGGTGAGTGAGCGACCGCATCAGGCGGGTCATCCAGCGCGACTCCAGGCGCCGCACCGAGAGGAGCAGCCGCTGGTCGATCGAGGCCACCCGCCGCCAGACCGCTTCCCCGAAGCTCGCGCGGGCCGGGATCACGCCACCGTCTCCTTGAAGTCGGCCGCGACCCCGGCGGGATCGGCCGGCGTGAGGAGGCTCCCCGGGCCGACCCGCAGGCGGTTGCCGCGCCAGCAGATGGTGCGCCGGAAGAGGCCGACCGACCAGATGCCGGCGATCAGCAGGTCCTTGACCGGAATCCAGAGCAGGGAGCTGACCGGCAGGGCCTCGCCGCGCAGCCTCCAGGCGAGCAGGGCGTCGGCCGCGATCTTGACCGCGATCCCGGCGAGCGCCACGGCCGCCCCGCGCCGGCCATGGGCCAGGGCCGCGGCGAGCAGGAACGGCACCGGGTTGAGCAGCGGCTCGCCGAAGTAGGCCGGCGAGATCCGCCGCCGCATCTGCGACCAGCGGAGGTGGCGCTCGAAGAACTTGCCGACCGTCCGCCGTTCCTGGCGGACCGGCAGGACGTGGGCCGACAGCGCCACCCGGAACCCCGCGCGGTGGAAGGCCTGGCCGAGCATGTAGTCCTCGGCGAGGATGTCCTTGACCGCCTCCCAGCCGCCCAGCGCCGCGAGGTCGACACGGCGGAAGAGCATCGACTTGCCGACCACGCACGGCTGGCCGGCGAGCTGGGCGGTGGCCACCGTGGCGGCGACGAAGGAGTTGAGGTGCAGGTTGTCGAACAGCGCGCCGAGGCTCTGCTCGCCGGCGCCGGCGAACACGCTCGACACCAGGCCCACCGTGCCGCCGGCCAGCTCGGCGGCCATCGCCCGCAGGTAGCCGGGCCGGGCGCGGACGTTGGAGTCGGAGATCAGCAGGTATTCATGGCGGGCGCGCGGGGCCATCGCGGCCAGGTTGGTCACCTTCGGGTTGTAGCCGAGCGGCGGGGCTCCGCGGACGAGGGTGACGGCGACGCCGGGGAAGTCCCGCCGCAGGCGTTCGGCCACGGCGAGGGCGGGATCGAGCGGGTCCTCGGCTCCCAGGACGATCTCGAAATCGGGGTAGTCCTGGCCGGCGAGCGAGGCCAGGTTCTCGTAGAGCCCTTCGTCCAGCCCCTTCAGCGGCTTGAGGATCGAGATCGGCGGCAGGGCTTGCGCCTCTCCCAGGGGGGCGCGCCGGGCGAGATAGACGAGCGCGCCGGCGGTCACCAGCAGCGTCACGCAAAGAGAGACGGCCGCGAGGAGGGTGAGGAGGAGTGTGAGCGTCGCCAAGAGGATAAGTACCTTCCGCTGGCAGAATCGCATTTCCCGGTGACGGAGGGGTCACACGGAGGTCAGCAGTATGCTACAAGAAGTCGCCATGTTTCTCGCCGCCGCCGTCCAGCTCACGTCCACCTCCGACGAGGAGGCCAACTGGGAGAGCGCCCGCGCCTTGATCGAGCGCGCCGCCGCCCACGGCGCCCGCTTCGTCGCCACCCCCGAGAACACCAACTATCTCGGCCCCCATGAAGAGAAGGTGCGGCGCGCCGAGCCGCTCGACGGCCGGACCGGCTCCCGCTTCGCCGAGCTCGCCCGGCGGCTCGGCATCCACCTGCTGCTCGGCTCGTTCAACGAGAAGAGCGACGAGACCGGGCGCTGCTACAACACCAGCGTCTTCTTCTCGCCCGCGGGGGAGATCCTCGGCACCTACCGCAAGATCCACCTCTTCGACGTCGACGTGCCCCATGGGGTTCGCTTCACCGAGTCCGCCACCTGCAAGCCGGGCGAGGGGACGGCGGTGGTCGAGACGCCTCTCGGCCGCTTCGGCCTGTCGATCTGTTACGACCTGCGCTTCGGCGAGCTCTACCGCCGTCTGGTCGACGGCGGCGCGGAGATCCTGATGATCCCCTCGGCCTTCACGCTGGCCACCGGCAAGGACCACTGGGAGCCGCTGGTGCGCGCCCGCGCCATCGAAACCCAGTGCTGGGTGATCGCCCCAGCCCAGCACGGCAAGCACGACGACGGCGGCCTCGCCCAGACCTGGGGGCACGCGATGATCGTCGATCCCTGGGGGATTCCGGTCGCCACCGCCGCGGACGGCCCCGGCCTCGCCCTCGCCGAGATCGACCTCGACCGCGTGGCGAGGATCCGGCAGGCGATTCCGGTGGCGCGCCACCGCCGGCTGTAGGATAGGCTTCACCCCAGCCTATGAAGTCTTCCTATCAGCTCTTCAAGCTCTGGTGGCTCGCCGTCCTGCCGCTGACCAAGGACGCGATCCACATCTATATCGGCTTCGTCCTGCTGCTGATCGCGCTGATCGTCTTCCGGCGGCGCCTGTCGTCCTACCAGGCGCTGATCCCCGGGCTCCTGGTCTCCCTGGCGATGGAGGTCTTCGACCTGCGGGACGGCTACAGCCTGGGGGCGAGCGTCCACGACATCATCAACACGAACTTGCTGCCCTTCGTGCTGGTGACGCTGGCCCGGCTGCAGATTTTCAATCTTTGAGAACAGGGACAGGGACTAACAGGATGGGCACGGACTCAAGGCAGTGTTCGTCCTTGTTTGTCGGTGTTCTCCGTGTTCTCACCCGAATGAGGCCTGCTTCGCCTCGCCAGAGTGGCGCGCATCGCGAAGCAACTGTGAGAGCACGGCCGGATCGACCGGCTTGACCAGGTAGCGGTCGAAGCCGGCCTGGAGGGCCCGCCGCCGGTCCTCGGGTTGGCCGTAGCCGGTCATGGCGATCAGCGAGATCTCGTCGCCGCCGAGGAGCGAGCGGATGCGGCGGGCCACCTCGTTGCCGTCGAGCCCCGGCAGGCCGATGTCGATCAGCGCCACCTCGGGGCGGATCGCGAAGGCCATCTCCACCCCTTCCGGGCCGCTGCCGGCCACCGACACCTCGTACCCCCAGATCTCGAGCAGCTCGCGCAGCGATTCGCGGCCGTCCTCGTTGTCTTCGACGACGAGGACGCGCACCCCGGACGTCACCGGCTCGGCCGCGCGGGCGGGCGGCGGCGGTGCCGGCCGGCGGAACGGGGACTTCCGGCGCTCTTCGGCCAGCAGGGGAAGGCGGACGATGAACTCGCTCCCCTTCCCCGGGCCGTCGCTCTCCGCCTCCACCCGGCCGCCATGCATCTGGGCCAGGCTGCGCACCAGCCCCAACCCCAGGCCCAGTCCCCCCTCCGAGCGCTGCCGGGAGCTCTCCACCTGGGCGAACGGCTCGAAGATCGTCTGCAGCATTTCGGTCGACAGGCCGATGCCGGTGTCGCGCACCCGCAGCAGCGCTTCGTCCCCCTCGGTCTCCACCGAGATCCAGAGCCGGCCGCCGCGCGGGGTGTACTTGATGGCATTCTGGAGCAGGTTGCAGGCCACCTGCTCGAGCCGCACCGGATCGCCCATCACCACCGCCGTCCCGGTCTCGACGGTGAGGTCGAGATCGTTGCCGCGGGCGAGCGCGGTCATGCCGAGCTCGGCGAGGCAGCGCTCGACGACGTCCCGGAGGTCGACCGGCCGGCGCTGCAGGATGATCTTGCCGAGGGTCACCCGCGAGACGTCCAGCAGGTCGTCCACCATGCGCACCAGGTGGCGGGTCTGGCGCATGATGACCTCCCGCTGGCGGACCGCCTGCTCCTCCTGCGAGCCCACTTCGTCGAGCACCCAGAGGGCGTTGCGGATGGCGGCCATGGGATTGCGCAGCTCGTGGCCGAGCATGGCCAGGAACTCGTCCTTGCGGCGGTCGGCGTCGGCCTGGCGGTCGAGCAGGTCGCGCACCTCGTACTGGCGGCGGCGGGCGCGCAACGCCGCCTTGACGGCGCTGACCAGCGTGCTCAGGCGCACCGGCCGCTCGAGGATGGTGGCGTTGCCGAGGGGGACCAGGGTCTCCAGGATGTGCTCGCTGCTCTCGCCGCTGCGGGTGAACACGATCAGCGGCAGGTCCGACCAGGGGGGCTGCTTCGCCAGGACCGCCAGCAGCCCCTCGACGGTCCCGGGCTGGAGCGCCTCGTCGGCGAGGATGACGGCGCCCGCTCCGGCCACGATCTCCTGGAACAGCTCGGCGGCGCCGGCGCAGGCGTGGCCCGGCACGTCCATCGAGGAGAGGAGCTGGCAGGCGAGCACGCCGTCGCGGCCGGTGGGGGCCAGGACCAGCACCCGCTGCTCCAGATCAGGCATTTTCCACCCGCTTCGCGGCATCCCGGTCCTCGATCAGAGGCCCGGCCGCGCCGGTGTATTCGAGCCGTCCGGTGAGCACCCCCTGGAACTCCCTCAGCTCGTGCCCGACGCGCGGCCCCTCGGAGGAGATGCGCAGCTCGCGCACGGTGGTCTCGTGGGACCCGGTGCGGCGCTTGACCAGCGAGATCGCCTTGCGCACCTCGCCGAACGCCTCGAAGTAGCGCAGCAGGAGCACCGTGTCGGCCAGGTAGGAGAGGTTCACCGGCGATTCCAGCGCCTCGCCCATGAAGCCCGCCTGCGACATCACCAGGAAGGTCAGGACCCCCTGCTGGCCGAGGTAGGTGAGCAGCTCGTGGAGATGCAGCACCAGGAAGCGCTCCTCCGGCATGGCGTGCTGGTAGCCGTTGAGGCTGTCGATCACCACGATCCGGGTGCCCGCCTCCACCGCCAGCCGGATGTCGTGGGCGAGCTCGCCCGGCGAGAGCTCGGCCGGGTCCACCCGGCGGATGGTGATCCGCCCCGCCTCGAGGTGGCCGTGGAGGTGGAGGCCCAGCCGCTCGGCGCGGGCCATCCAGGTGGCCGGCGACTCGTCGAAGGTGTAGATCGTGGAGCGCTCCCCGCGGTTCGGCGGCCGCCGAGATGTATTGCGCCGTCAGGGTCGACTTGCCGACCCCGGCCGGCCCCAGGAGCATCACGCTGCTCCCCTGGTCGATGCCCCCGCCGCCCAGCATGGCGTCCAGCTCCGGCAGCCCGCTCGCCATTAGCGAGGAAGGGACTTCCGTCGGGCGTGCCGCATGCTCGCCGGCCACCAGGCGCGGATAGACCACCGAGCCCGCCGGTGGTGATCCGGTAGTCGTGGTAGCCGTCGCGGAACGCGACGCCACGCACTTTCTGCACCCGCACGCGCCGCCGCTGGCCGCCGTAGCCGGGAGCGATCTGCTCGAACGCGATGACGCCGTGGGTGAGGCTCTGGAGCTGGAAGTCGCCGGTCGTGGCGCCGGTGTAGTCGAGCAGCAGCACCGTGCAGTTCTGGCCGGTGAAGTAGTGCTTGAGCGCCAGGATCTGCCGCCGGTAGCGCAGGGAGTCGCGGGCCAGCAGCCGCATCTCGGAGAGCGAGTCGAAGACGACCCGCAGCGGCTTGACCCGCTCGACGGTGTCGAGCACCGCCCGGGTGGTCTCCGAGAGCTCCACCTCGGAAGGGTGGAAGAGGGTGTACTGCGAGTCGGCCTTGAGGCTCTCCTCGGCGGTCTGCAGCTCGCAGATGGTGACGCCGTCGAGCGACCAGCCGTGCGAGGCGGCCACGTCGCGGAGCTCTTCCTCGGTCTCGGAGAGGGTGGCGTAGACGCCGGGCTCCCCATTGCGGGCCCCCTCGAGCAGGAACTGCAAGGCCATGGTGGTCTTGCCGGCGCCGGGATCGCCTTCCAGCAGATACATCCGGTTGATGGGGAAGCCGCCGCCGAGGATGTAATCGAGCCCTTCGATCCCCGTGGCGGCCCTGACGGGCCCCTTGAAGTTCTGGTCGCTCATCGTCTCATCCGCAAGTCCGCCCCAAGGTCCAGTCCCCGGCGGCTAAATGCGCTGCTTGCCGGCTGCCATTTTGCAAATCCAGTGCCCGGAGATGCGTAGCGCTTATAACTCTAGATCCATGTCCTGGGAAGGGAAGAACCGGGCGGCCGGCGGCCGCCCGGAGAAGAGGGGGCTCAGTGCTCCTTGGGCTCGCCCTTGGGGCTGCTGAGATCGGCCCCCGGGCCGTAGCCGCTGCGGCCGGGGTGGTCCGGGATGGTCACCGCGACCTCGCCGACGTTGTTCGTGTAGTCGGACTCGAAGAAGTTGTGGCAGAGGCCGGTGGCCGGGTCGAGCACCCGGCAGGGGTTGTTCCGGTCCCCCCTGAAGGCCGGGTTGGCCGTGATGCGGATGATGTAGTTGCCCGGCGGGACCGGCGGCTGGCCGTCGCCACCGTCGAGGACGAAGTACTGGCCGCCGAGAAAGAACTTGTAGGTGTCGGTCCAGCCGTGGCTGATCCCCTGGTCGCCCGGCTGGTGTAGCTGCCGCACGACTTGTACTGGCCGGCGCGCGGCGCCTGGCCCAGGTAGGCCGGGTTGGGATCGGTGTCGAGCATGCAGAAGCCCACCTTGGCCGCCTTCCAGACCGCGCCGGTGGCAGGGTTGACCAACTCGTACTTGGCGTAGTTGCGGAAGTGGAAGTGCTGGTGGCAGGTGGCGAACTCGAACAGGCCGTCGTTGGCGTCCACGTGCGACCGCGGATCGCCGATGTGGATGTCGGCGTCGCCGACGTTCTGGGCGCCGACCGTGAAGCGGATCAGGCGGTGGTAGCCAGCGGTAACGCCCCCCTCGATGACGCTGCAATAGTCGGCAGGCAGATTCTCGTCGCGCACCAGCCACTCGTGCTGCAGCGTGGCGGTGTCGATGATCAGGTCGGGTCCGGCGGCGGCCCGGGCCGTGCCCAGCGGCGTCAAGGCTCCCAGGGTCAGGCAGGCAACCAGCAATGTCTTCATGTTCACAATGATGTCCTCCAAGAAGTGGCCTCCGGCCCGAACCTGGGCGGGAGGCGTGACGGCGATGCGGCGGGGTTCATTGAAGAAGGTGCATGGCGGGCGGAAAAGCGGGAATCTCGCGGAATTCTCCTCTCGTTCACTCCGCCGTCACCCATCCGGCCCCTTCTCCGGTTAAACTTCCCTGTCATCTAGAAAGCGCTGTCATGCCGCCCTGGCGGTCTGAGCTTCAACCTGGAGGGATTTCCGTATGCTCGTCGCTCGCCGAATCTCGTTCATCCTGGCTCTGCTCGCCCTGTCCATCCTGCCGGTCCGCCCGGCCGGAGCCCAGTGCGTCAGCCTGACGACCCTCGGGTCGGCCGCCACCCAGAACTTCGACACGCTCTCGAACACGGCTGGGAGCACCACCAACAACCTGACGATCACCGGGTGGTTCATGACCGAGTCGGGGGGCGGCGCGCGAGACAACGAGCAGTACGCCGTCGACACCGGCGGCAGCACGACCGGCGACACGTACAGCTACGGCGCGGCCGGCAGTACGGAGCGGGCCCTGGGCCAGTTGCGCAGCGGCACGCTGATCCCTCTTTTCGGCGCCTGCTACACCAACAACACCGGCGCGACGATCACCAGCCTGGCCGTCGCCTACACCGGCGAGGAGTGGCGCCTCGGCACGGCGGGCCGGACGGATCAGATGAACTTCGAGTACAGCCTCAACGCCACGGACCTGGTGACCGGCACCTGGACCAACGTCGCCGCCCTCAACTTCGTCACCCCGGACACCGTCACGACCGGGGCCAAGAACGGCAACGCGGCGGCCGACCGTACGGCGCTCTCCGCGACGATCCCGGCGCTCGAGCATCGCCAACGGCGCGACCTTCTGGATCCGCTGGAACGATACCGACGCCACCGGCGCCGACGACGGCCTGGCGGTCGACGACTTCTCGCTGACGCCCAACGCGGTGCCGCCGATCAACCTGACGATCAACGACGTCTCCCTGAACGAGGGGAACGCCGGCACCACCAGCTTCACCTTCACCGTCAGCCTCTCCGCCCCGGCCGGCCCGGGCGGCGTGACCTTCGACATCGCCACCGCCGACGGCACGGCGACGCAGCCCTCCGACTACACCCAGAAGTCGTTGACCGGGCAGACGATCCCGGCCGGCAGCTCGACCTACAGCTTCACCGTCCTGGTCAACGGCGACACCACGCCGGAGACCAACGAGACCTTCTTCGTCAACGTCACCAACGCCACCGGCGCCACCGTCACCGACGGCCAGGGGCAGGGGACGATCGTCAACGACGACGCGGCGCCCAACCTGACGATCAACGACGTCTCGCTGAACGAGGGGAACGCCGGCACCACCACCTTCACCTTCACCGTCAGCCTCTCGGCCCCGGCGCCGGCCGGCGGCGTGACCTTCGACATCGCCACCGCCAACGGCACGGCCGTGGCGCCGGGCGACTACACGGCGAAGTCGCTGACCGGCCAGACGATCCCCGCCGGCAGCTCGACCTACACCTTCGACGTGCTGGTCAACGGCGACACCACCCCGGAGACCGACGAGACCTTCCTCGTCAACGTCACCAACGTCACCAACGCCATCGCGACCGACGGCCAGGGCCTGGGCACGATCGTCAACGACGACATCACCAGGATCCACGACGTGCAGGGCAACGGCGCCGCGACGCCGATCCCGGGCGCCACGGTGACCGTCGAGGGCGTGGTCACCGCCGACTTCCAGGGGACCAACATCCAGGGCTTCTTCCTCCAGGAAGAGGACGCCGACGCCGACGCCGATCCGGCGACCTCGGAAGGCATCTTCGTCTTCTGCGGCGGCTGCCCCACGCCGGTCGCCGAGGGGCAGCGCGTCAGGGCCACCGGCACGGTGTCGGAGTTCAACCTCCTGACCGAGATCACCGCCTCCACCGCGCCCTCGGTGGTGGTCACCAACGCCGGCAACAACCTCGCCCAGGTGACCCCGGCGACGATCGACCTGCCGATCGCCGGCGACGTCAACGACTTCTACGAGGCGCGCGAGGGGATGAAGGTGACCTTCGTCGACACGCTCGTCGGTGTCGGAGTACTTCGAGCTCGGGCGCTACGGGCAGATCATCCTCTATGAAGGCGGCCGGCCGCGCCAGTTCACCGAGGCCAACCCGCCGAGCGTGGCCGGCAACGCCGCCTGGGCCGACAACCTCTCGCGCCGCCGGGTCATCCTCGACGACGACAACAACGCGCAGGAGTGGTACCTGACGACGTCCACCCCGCCGGGGCCGGCCGACGGCCTGCAGTACGTCTACTACCCGCGCGCCAACGGCGGCTTCTCGGTCGGCACCCAGGGGACCGACTTCTTCCGCGGCGGCGACCTGGTCAACGGGCTGACCGGAGTCCTGCACTGGTCGTTCGCGGGCCAGGCCGGCACCGACGCCTGGCGCATCCGTCCGACCGCGGCCAATCCGGCGACCTTCACCGTCGCCAACCCGCGGCCGGCGACGCCGCCCGCGGTGGGCGGCGCCATCCACGCGGTGGGGATGAACCTCCTCAACTACTTCACGACGATCGACACCACGGCCAGCAACTCTACCGGTCCCTGCGCCCCGAGCGGCACCCTGGACTGCCGCGGCGCCGACAGCGTCGCCGAGCTCAACCGCCAGCGCGAGCGGGCGTCGATCGTCATCTGCACGCTCAACGCCGACGTCTACGGCTTCGCGGAGCTCGAGAACACCACGCCGAGCGCCTCGATCACCGACCTGCTGGGGGCGGTCAACGCGCGCTGCGGCGGCGCCCACCCCTACGCCTTCGTGAACACCGGCGGCACGCTGGGCACCGACGCCATCCGGGTGCAGCAGATCTACCGCACCGGCATCGTGTCGCCGGTCGGCGCGCCCCTCAGCGACCTCGACCCCATCCACAGCCGGCCGCCGACCGCCCAGACCTATGACGTCGTCGACGCGGCCAACCCGGCCTTCGGGCAGCGCTTCACGGTCGTCATCAACCACTTCAAGTCCAAGGGCTCGAGCGCCGGCCTGCCCGGCGACACCGACATCGGCGACGGCGCCGGCGCCTCCAACGCCACGCGGACCGCGCAGGCCAGCCGGCTCCTCACCTGGATCAACGGCACCGTGATCCCCGCCGCGGGCGACCCGGACGTCCTGCTCCTCGGCGACTTCAACGCCTACGCCAAGGAGGATCCGATCAACACCCTGATCGCCGGCGGGTACACGGATCTCGAGACCCTCTTCCATGGCGCCAACGCCTACTCCTATCTCTTCGACGGCCAGCTCGGCCATCTCGACTACGGCTTCGCCAGCGCCTCCCTGCTGTCCCAGGTCACCGGCGCCGACGCCTGGCACATCAACGCCGACGAGGTCGACCTCTTCGACTACAACGACGAGGTCCGGGACAGCCCCGGCGAGTCGACCTTCGAGGAGAAGCCGGACGGCTCGGCGCTGGTGCCGCCGCGGGTCGTCTTCCAGCCGGGCACGCCCTACCGCGCCTCCGACCACGATCCCGTGCTCGTCGGCCTGTTCGCCGTCGCCGACCTGTCGATCACCAAGACCGACGGCGTCGTCACGGCGGTGCCCGGCGGCTCGGTGACCTACACGATCACGGCGTCGAACGCGGGTCCGGACCCGGTGACCGGCGGCACCGTCGCCGACACCTTCCCGGCCGTCCTCACCTGCACCTGGACGTGCGTGGGAGCCGGCGGCGGCACCTGCACGGCCTCGGGCTCGGGCAACCTCAACGACACGGTCAACCTGCCGGTCGGCGCGAGCGTGACCTATACGGCGACGTGCGCGGTCAGCCCCTCGGCGACCGGCACGCTCGCCAACACCGCGACGGTCTCGGGCGGCGCGGTGGGCGACTCCAATGCGGCGAACAACAGCGCGACCGACACCGACACGCTGACACCGCAGGCGGACCTGGGCATCACCAAGACGGACGGGGTGACGACGGCGACCGCGGGCGGCTCGGTGACCTACACGATCACGGCCTCCAACGCCGGCCCGAGCAACGCCACGGGCGCGACGGTGGCGGACACCTTCCCGGCCTCGCTGACCTGCACCTGGACCTGCGTGGGGGCCGGCGGCGGCACCTGCACGGCGTCGGGCTCGGGGAACCTCAACGACACCGTCAACCTGCCGAGCGGCGGCAGCGTCACCTACACGGCGAGCTGCACGGTCTCGGCGGCGGCGACCGGCACGCTCTCCAACACGGCGACGGTGACGGCGCCCGCCGGGGTGACCGATCCGACGCCGGGCAACAACTCGGCGACCGACAGCGACACGTTGGGAGCCTCGGCCGACCTCTCGATCACCAAGACGGACGGCTTGACCACGGCGACGCCGGGCGGCTCAATCACCTACACCATCACGGCGACCAACGCCGGCCCGAGCCCCGCGGCCAGCGTGAGCCTCTCCGACACGCTGCCGGCCGGGACGACCTTCGTCGCGCTCTCCTCGCCGGCTGGCTGGTCGTGCACGACTCCGGCGGCGGGCTCCGGCGGCACGGTCACCTGCACGAACGCCAGCTTGGTCGGGCGGCAGCGCCATCTTCACGGCGAGCTGCGCGATCTCGGCTCCGACGACGGGCACGATCAGCAACACGGCGACGGTTACCTCGACCGACCGCCGATCCCATCCCGGCCAACAACTGGCCACCGACACCGACCCGATCGGGTCCGCGGCGGACCTCTCGGTCACCAAGGTGGATACGCCGGATCCGGTGCAGGCGGGCTCGACCTCACCTACACGATCACGGTGTGCAACGCCGGTCCGAGCAACGCGCCCACCGCGGCCTCTCCGACACGCTGCCGGCGGGCACCAGTTCGTGTCGCTGCGTCTCCGGGCGGCTGGCGTGCACGCTGCCGGCGGTGGGCGCGGGCGGCACCGTCACCTGCTCGAACCCCTCGATGCCCCTGGGCAGCGCGGTCTTCACCCTGACCGTCCAGCTCGCCGCCTCGGTGGCGGGCGGCACGGTGATCTCCAACACCGCCACGGTCACGGCGGTCGCGAGCGACCGATCCCCGGCAACGAGAGCGCCACGGCGACCACCACGTTCACCGCCGCCCCGCGCCGGCCACCCTCACCGGCACCAAGACGGCCGCCGGTCCCTTTCACTCCGGGCAGCACCGTGATCTACACGATCGTGCTGAACAACAGCGGCACCGGCACCCAGCAGGACAACCCGGGCAACGAGCTCACCGACGTGCTGCCGGCCGGCCCTGACGCTGGTCTCGGCCACCGCCACCTCCGGCGCCGCCGTGGCCACGGTGGGAACCAACACCGTGACCTGGAACGGCTCGATCCCCGCCGGCGGCTCGGTGACGATCACCATCAAGCCACCATCAACCCCGGGACTGCTCCAGGGACGACCATCTCCAACCAGGGCGCCTTCAACTACGACGCCGACGGCAACGGCACCAACGAGGCCTCCGGAGTGACCGACAGCCCGGCGGCCGGCGGCGCCGCCGATCCGACGACGTTCCAGGTGCAGGGCGGCAGCGCGCCGCCGCCGATCCCGACCCTCGACGAGGTGGGGCTGATGCTGCTGGCCCTGCTGCTGGCGATGGGCGGGGCGGTGATGCTGCGGCGGCGGGCGGCCCGGTGATATGCTCCCCTGACCTTACCCGTCCCCCTCCCTTCTCCGCTTCGCCGCCGGGGAGGGAGGACCATCGCCTCAGCGCTTCACAGTTTTAGGAGCCGCCATGCCACGGACCGCCAGGTCCTGGCCACGACATCCTTTTTCCGCTCTCCTCGCGGCTTCGTCGCCGCTCATCGCGCAGACGGCGGCCGATCTGTCGGTGACCCAGGCGGACAATCCCGATCCGGTCGCCGCCGGCTCGTCGCTCGTCTACACGATCACCGTCAGCAACAAGGGGCCGGACAGCGCCGACAGCGCCACGCTGAGCGATCCGCTCCCAGCCGGCACCACCTTCCAGTCGCTCGCCGCGCCGGCCGGCTGGAGCTGCGCCACGCCGGCGGTGGGCGCCAATGGCACGGTCTCCTGTTCGATCGCCTCTTTCGCCACCGGCTCCGGCATCTTCACCCTGACCGTCGGGGTCGATGCCGGCACCGCCAACGGCACGGTGCTCAGCAATACCGTGACGGTCGCCTCGGCGAGCGCCGATCCGAACCCGGGAGATGAGACCGCCGGCGCCGACACCACGGTGGTGGCCTCCACGGCGACGGTCGCGATCACCAAGACCGATTCGCCCGATCCGGTGCTTGCCGGAGCGAACCTCACCTACACCCTCACGGCGAGCAACAACGGTGGCTCCGAGCTCGAGTCCGCGACCGTCGCCGACACCCTGCCGGCGGGCACGACGTTCGTCTCGCTCGCCAGCCCCGCCGGCTGGACCTGCGTTACGCCGGCCGTGGGCAGCCCCGGCACGGTCACCTGTGACATCGCCCCCTGGGCTCCGGGGAGCGCCGTTTTCACGCTCGGCGTCCAGGTCGATCTCAGGTGCCGGGCGGCACCGACCTCGCCAATCAGGCTCTCCTCACCGTGACGGACGGCGGCCGCGAGACCACCCAGACCGCGCAAGCCACCACCCGCGTGCTCTCGCCGGCGCTCGTCACCGGGACCAAGGAGGTCTCCGAGGGCCCCTACACGCCGGGAAGCTCCCTGACCTATACCGTCGTGCTGACCAACAGCGGCTCCAACACGCAGGGGGACAACCCAGGCGCCGAGCTCACCGACGTGCTGCCGGCCGGGCTGACGCTAGTGACCGCGACCGCGACCTCCGGCATCGCGACGGCCGACATCCCCACCCGCACCGTGACCTGGAACGGCGCGCTCGCGGCGGGGGCTTCGGTGACGATCACCATCAACGCCACGATCGACTTCAACGTCGCCCCTGGAACGACCCTCTCCAACCAGGGCGCCATCGCCTACGACGCCGACGGCGACGGCACCAACGAGGCGAGCGGCGCGACCGATGATCCGGCCACGGCCGGCGCCGCCGATCCGACGTCGTTTCAGGTGCGGGGAGTGGAGGCCGCGCCGGTCCCGGCCCTCGACGAGGCCGGGCTCACCCTGCTGGCCCTGCTGCTGGCGATGGGCGGGGCGGTGATGCTGCGGCGCCGGCGGGCGTAGGGGAGAGAAGTGTCCGGACGGTCCAGAGGGCGTGTGCTCCTGGATCGTCCTGCCGGCCTCCAGGGTCACGATTTCTCCGGCCGGTTTTGTACGTCGCCATGCTATCCCGCTATAATTCCCCAAGAGCAGCGTCATCCAGGCCTGATCCCGATCGTCAACCCCGCTGCAGGAGATTTTCTATGTCGCGTCCGCTCGTTCGCTCCTTGTTCCTGGCCGCCCTTTGCGCGGCCGGCGCCGCCCATGCCGGCACGGTCTATATCCCCTCGCCGGGCCTCGCGCCGGTCGGCGGCTCCACCTACGAAGTACAGATCTCGATCACCAACATCGGCGCCGTCACCAGTGACGTCCGGGGGGCCCTGCTGCTCACCGACACCGACGGCGTGCCGCGCCCGACGCCGCCCGCCACCGTCACCCTCCAGGCGGGACGGACCTCGGTCATCAAGCCGGGCGCCTTCCGCGGCATGACCGAGATCACCGGCGGCAACGACGTGCGCTACTCGGCCCGCCTCGTCGGCACCGGCCCCGGACGGCTGGGGGTCTACCTGCCGGTGGTCACGGCGGACAACCTGATCCGCGGCGGCCAGACCGCGGCACTCCAGGGGCTCGCCAGCGGCGCCGGCCGCGCGGCCAGCCTGACGCTGATGAACCTCGCCTCGACGGCCTCCCAGTGCACGGCCTCCCTGGTCCGGGCCGACGGCACCACTCTCGCGGG
The DNA here is from genome assembly GCA_963761645.1 of uncultured Acidobacteriota bacterium. Taxonomy (GTDB): domain Bacteria; phylum Acidobacteriota; class Thermoanaerobaculia; order Multivoradales; family UBA5704; genus DATARR01. The sequence goes on along the minus strand of CAVXIG010000009.1, from coordinate 21,261 downwards.
ACCGGCCACCTTCGCCCTCAAGCCGCTCTCCCACCGGGCGATCCCGGACCTCTTCTCCGGCAGCGTCGTCAACGACGTCCGGGCGGTGGTGAGCTGCACCCAGAACTTCTTCACCTTCGCGCTGCTCTCCGACGCCGCCACCGGCGAGCTCTCCTACGTCGGCCCCGCCGGCAACGGCGCCTCGGGCATCACCGGCGGCGGCACGCCGCCGCCGGGGGTGTGCCCGGCCGGTGCCACCTGCTTCGACACCAAGGGGGTCGTCCACCAGCCGACGCCGTCCCACCGGGTGCAGCGGGTCACCTACCCGGCCCCGGTCGGCGTCGCCACCCGCCTGCGGATGTCGCTCGACGTCACCGTCGGCCCCTGGTATGCCCCGGACCCGGCGGGCAAGACCCTGATCTACTGGTTCGTGATCAACCGCAACTTCGACATGGCCGGCCTGCTCTACTTCCGCGGTCCGGATCCGACCATGCCGGACCAGAACCAGGTGATCGCCCGCCACGGCATCGGGCTGACCCATCCGCAGAAGATCAAGATCCAGCAGCCGTTCACCGCCCAGATCGGCCACACCTACCATGTCGACAACGACTACGACATGGGGCGCGGCGTCTACACGGTGACCGTCACCGACACGGCGACCGGGCTGGTCGTGGCGCAGCTCCGTGGGGACCCCCAACGTCCGCTCCTACAACCTGAAGGCGACGGACAACCTCCTGGTCGACATGGGCTTCCCCGGCACCGCCGTCGACGAGGTGCCGACGGATGGGTGGACGTACAGCAACGTGCACGTGGAGGTTTACCGGTAGGGGGCGCCCGCCCCTGACGGAGCGGGCCCTCACTCCCCAACCCTTCCGTCCCCTCCCCCCTCCCGCACCGGAGAGAGGGGCTCAGGAAAGGGTTTGCCTTTTGGTGAGGCGCTCTTTGCTGTTCTCCCTCTTCTCCCGGTGAGGGAGGGGAGGGGACGGGAGAAGAGGGCCGGGGTGATGACGCCTACGCCGTCCGCGCCGTCTCCTGGATCGCGGTCTGCAGCGCCTGGAGGTTGATCGGCTTGGTGAGGTGGCGGTCGAAGCCGGCCTCCAGGCTCTTGCGCACGTCTTCCTCCATGCCGTAGCCGGAGAGGGCGATCCCGCGCACGCCGTAGCGGCCGTGCAGCTTGGCCATCAGCTCGAGCCCGCTGCCGTCCGGCAGGCCGAGGTCGCTCAGCACCAGATCGAAGCGGCCGGCCTGGCGCTCCGCCGCGTCGAGCCCGGCGGCCACCGAGCCCGCCACGGTGACCTCGTGGCCGAGATCGCGGAGCAGCTCCGCCATCGCCTCCGCCGTGTCGGCGTGGTCCTCCACGAGGAGGATGCGGAGCCGGATGCCGGTCCCCGGCTCCTCCGGCATCACGGCGAGGCTTGCCGGGCTTCCCGTTCCCACCGGCCGCCGCCATCGCCGGCCGCGGGGTGCCGGCCCGCAGATCGCCGACCGGCAGCCGCACCGAGAAGACCGAACCCTGCCCCTTGCCGTCGCTGGTGGCGGCGAGGCTGCCGCCGTGCAGCTCGACGATCGCCTTGCTGATGGCGAGCCCCAGCCCCAGGCCGCCGAAGCGGCGGGTGATCGTCTGCTCCCCCTGCTTGAAGGCGTCGAAGATGTCCAGCAGGACGTCCGGCTCGATGCCGATCCCGTTGTCCGCGACCTCGACGACGAACTGGGCGCCCGCGCGGGTCTCCTCGCAGTGCGACCGCACGGCGATCGTGCCGCCCGGGGGAGTGAACTTGACCGCGTTGCTGAACAGGTTCCAGAACACCTGGATCAACCGCGGGGCGTCCGCCCAGACCAGGTGGTCCTCGGCCGCGAGGTCGAGGACGAGCCGCAGCTTCTTCTCGAGCAGATCGCCGCTCGCGGTCTGCAGGGCATGGTCGAGGACCTGCTTGAGGTCCGCCACCTCGCGGTGCAGCTCGAGCTTGCCGCGGGCGACGCGGGTGAGGTCGAGCATGTCGTCGATCAGCCGCGCCTCCAGCTCCACGTTGCGCCGCACCATGCGGAGGTGGGAGCGCACGTCCGCCGGCAGCCGCGGCTCGTCCTGGAGCGCCGAGACCACGGCGAGCACCGGGGTCAGCGGGGTGCGCAGCTCGTGGCTCAGGGTGGCGAGGAAGTGGTCCTTGGCCCGGTTGGCGGCCTCCGCCTCCTGGCGCGCCCGGTCCACTTCGAGCTCGGCCTGCCGGCGCGCCGTGATGTCCGTCAGCGTGAGCACGCAGCCGAGGAGCTGGTCGTCCGCCGCGAACAGCGGCCCGGCGCTCACCTGGAACCGGCAGAGATCCCCGTTCTCCAGCGCGAGCTCGGCCTCGATCCCCTGCACGACCCGGCCCGCGAAGACCTCGCCGAAGGGGATCCCCGGCGAGCCTTCCGGTCCGTCCCCCGTGAGCGGAAAGGCGTTGGCGAACTTTTCGCCCACGGGATTGCACACGCACAGCCGCCGCGCGGCCAAGCTGGCGCGCACCACCCGCTCCTCGGAGTCGCAGACGACGATCGCCTCGGTCGCGTGCTCGAAGATCGAGCGGGCCAGCTTCTCGGCGGCGACGATCTGCTCGTTGCGCTTCTGCTCGGTGAGATCGGTGACCACCAGGCAGATCGCCTCGACCTCCTCCAGCCGCAGCGGGCTGGTGGAGAGGTAGACGGGAACCGTCTCCTCACCCCTGAGGAGGGTCAGCTCCCGTTTCCCCGACTGCTCCAGCCCCTCGTTCAGAACGGAGTCGAGCTCCCCCCGGTCCGCTTCGCGCACGTAGCGGGAGAGGGAGTTGCCGACGACATCCTCCAGCGCCGTCCCGATGATCTCGGCGAAGCGGCGGTTGCAGTAGAGGATGACGCCGTCGGCGGTGAGGGTGGCCGCCCCCTCGTGCATCTCTTCGAGAAAGATCCGGTAGGAGTGGTCGGCGCCCTTCAGGGTGAAGATCTGATCCCCCTGCGCGCCCGCCACGACCAGCGCGTCCACCTCGCCCCGGCGGATGGCCCGCAACGTCTCCTCCGCCTCCAGCAGACGGGCGCGGAGATCCTCCACTTCGGCGGCGAGTGCCGTCTCGTTCGTCATCTGACTCTTACCCTCCAGCGACGACAGGCTGCAGTTCCAGACCCGCCAGGAGTCGATCCCGATCGTAAAGATTTCCGATCAGGCGGCGCAGCGGCCCTGGAGACCTGCGGACCAGGGTCGGCGCCACCAGGATGTGGTCCCCTTCGGCGAGCGCCGGCTGCTGATAGATATCGACGACCTGGAGTTGATATTGGCCGGGGAGACACTCCTCGCAGACTTCCTTGATCCTGGCGATCGCCCGCACCGAGTTCGGCGTCTTCCCCGTGACGTAGAGCCGCAGGATGTATCTGGGTGCGACAGAGCTCTCTACAGGCTCTTCTGGCACTTCGATCCGGGGCTCTTCCATGGTAACCGGAAAAGATTATGCAATTTTCGAACCGGCGAGCGCTGCCGGGTTTCCAGTCCCCCGCTCAGCTCTGGGGAACCACGTCCAGCCCTACCAGCACGCGGTCCGTGTTGGAGAGATCGCCGATGATCCTCTTCAGCGGCGCCGGCAGCTCCCGGACCAGCGTGGGGATGGCCACGATCTGGTCCTTCTGCGCGAGCTGCGGGTTCTCCATCAGGTCGATGATCTCGATCTTGTACTGCCCGTTCATGTGCTCGTCACAGATCCGCTTCAGGTTGGCGAGAGCGACGATCGATTTCGGCGTCTGCCCCGCGACATACAGGCGGAGGTTCCATTTTTTGGCGTCCGCGTTCACGATGATTGTCTCCGGATCTTTCAAGACGCTACTTCCCCGGGGTACTGCTCTTGGGTTGGATGTCCGTGGGACTTGCGGGAAGACTACCATCATCCGCGCCGCGGATCGAGGCCATTGCCGCCCGGTTCGCCCTCATCTCCTCGTCCTGCCGCATCGCCTGCCGTACCTGCTTGCCGAGCTCCTCCTCCTCGGCCTCGAGCTCGGCGCGCAGCGAGGAGATCTGCGCCTCCATGGCGGCCTTGCGGCGGTCCAGCCGGCGCTGCAGCGCCGCGAGATCCTCCTGCCGCGCGGCCGACTCGGCGCGCTCGCGCGTCTCCTGGTTGATCCGCGCCGAGCCGGTCAGGATCCCTTCCGCGCCCAGATAGACGTCGACGAGCTGCACCCCGTGGTCGGTCAGCAGGAACTCGCGGATCTGATTCGAGTGGTGCATGCCGCGCGATTTGAGCACGTAGAGGCCGCGGTTGCGCTCGCCGTTGCTCTCCAGGTTGCGCAGCGAGAGCCAGGTGTCCATCAACGAGGAGACCCCGAGCTGGGTGTCGTTCTCGGCGTCGCCGTTCGAGACCAGGCTGGTGAACATCGCCGTGATCTGGCGCGCCTTCAGGAAGTCGATCATGCGCAGCAGCGTCGCCATGACCTCGTTGAACGAGCCGATCGACGACAGATTGGACAGCGGATCGACGATCACCACCTGGGGCTCGAACCGCGTCACCGCCCGGAAGATGGTGGCCAGGTGCATCTCCAGCCCGAACAGCGTCGGCCGGCTGGCGTGAAACCGGAGCAGCCCGCCGCGGGTCCACTGTTCGAGGTCCAGTCCGATCGAGCGCATGTTGCGGGTGATCTGCTGCTGCGACTCCTCGAGCGCGAAATACAGGCAGCGCTCCCCCCGGCGGCAGGTGGCGTCGGCGAAGTGCGCGCAGAGGAGCTCTTGCCCGTCCCCGCCGTGCCCGAGACCAGGATGCTGGTGCCGCGGAAAAACCCCTGGCCGCCGAGCATCGTATCCAGCCGCGGGACCCCCGAGGAGATCCGCTCCGTCGACGCCGGGTGCTGGAGGTCGAGCGCCGTGATCGGCAGCACCTCGAGCCCGTACTGGTCGATGATGAAGGGGTACTCGTTGGTCCCATGCGACGAGCCGCGGTACTTGACGATGCGCAGCCGCCGGGTCGAGACCTGCTCGTTGACCCGGTGGTCGAGCAGGATCACGCAGTCCGAGACGTACTCCTCGAGCCCCTGGCGGGTGAGCTGCCCCTCGCCGCGCTCGCCGGTGATCACCACCGTGACCCCGCGCTCCTTGAGGAAGCGGAACAGCCGCCGCAGCTCGGCGCGCAGGATCGCCTGATTGTTGAAGCCGGAGAAGAGCGACTCGATGGTGTCGAGAATCACCCGTTTGGCGCCTACCGAGCGGATGGCGAAGTCGAGGCGCAGGAACAGCCCTTCGAGGTCGTACTCCCCGGACTCCTCGAGCTCGCTGCGCTCGACGATGACCGTGTCCATCGCTATCTTGCCGCTGGCGATCAGCTCGTTGAGATCGAAGCCGAGCGAGGCGACGTTCTTGGCCAGGTCGTCCGAGGGCTCCTCGAAGCTCATGAACACGCCCGGCTCGCCGAAGCGGATTGCGCCGCTGACCAGGAACTGCATCGCGAACAGCGTCTTGCCGCACCCCGGCCCGCCGCACACCAGCGTCGGCCGCCCCGCCGGCAAGCCGCCCTCGGTGATCTCGTCGAAGCCGCCGATCCCCGTGCGGGCCTTCCGGATCCCCTCTAGCGACACGGACGTATCCTCACTCTGTTGAATTTCTTCCATTGTAGACCCTCTGCCGGAGTGGGAAAAACAGGACACCGCGCACCCGGACAACGGTTGATTGTATGTCCTGGAGTCCGGAGGAGGGAAGGGTGGAGCGAAACGCGCGGTTGGACCCGCGGGTCGCGGCGCCCGACCCGGGATTTGCGCTGCCGGACCCATGGATTGAGGAGTTGGACCCGCGGGCCGGAGAGGTGGACCCGTGAACCCGGGAGTGCGACCCGCGGGTCAGGAGGGTGGACCCGGGGGGCGGGGAGCGCGACCCGTGGTCTGAAGAGCATGACCCGCGGGTCGGAGAGCGTGACCCAGGGGTCGGAGTCCTGGATCCGCGGGTCGGCGAGCGCGAACCTCGGGTCCGGAACCGCGGACCTCGGGTCGGGAACCGCGGACCTCGGGTCCAGTTCCCGCTCGGCCGGAGCGGCTAGACCGCGAGATAGACCGGCTCGCTCCGTTCATTCGTGCCGACCACGAGGAGCTCTTGCGGAGAGGGCGGTTCCTCACCACGTCCTCATAGATCGTCCGCCGCGCTCCCTCGCTGAACCGGCGCAGGTCGACCCGGGGCGCCGCCGCCGGCCCTTCCTGCCGCCGGAATCTCGGGCAGCCGCCGCCGGAGGGCGGAGACCCGCTCCCGCAGACCGCGCAGGCCGGCCGCGAGCTGCCCGGCCTCGCGCGGAACCTCCTGATCCATCCCCTCGACCGTCCCCTGATCCATGTTCTCCTCCGACATGCCGAAGTTGCCTTCGCCCGGAACAGCGACGATGCAGTTTTATACTCCACTGTAGCCAAATTGGTCAAGTCGTGTTGAAATGGAACTTTGAATTGCAGGAGCGCTTCGAAACGGGTAGAATCTCCTGTCAATGACGCCGGAAACGCAGCATCTGCTGAACGTGCTCAGGTCCGTGATCCGTGTCCTGGGTTACACCTACACGGACATCGCGGGGAGGATGGGAGTGGGCAGCGGCTACCTGAGCCGGCTCTTCGCGGGGAAGATCGAGCTGAAGGTCGATCACGTCGTGAGCATCGCCAGGGCGATCGGCCTCGAGCCGGAAGAGATCCTGAACCTGGCCTGGACGGAGCCCAAGAACCCTCCGAGCCTGGCGGCGGCACGGTACCGCGAGCTGGTCGCCGGCGCCGAGTCCGCCCGCCAGCCCGTCTCCTGGGCGGCGGAGCCGCCGCCGGCCGAGGAGGAGGTGGAAACCGCGTTGGTGAAAGCGCTCCAGAGGATCCTCACGCCCGCCGCCCCGCCGCCGCGGGCCGCCCCCGTCACCACCGAGGAGGACGTCGAGAAGATCGTGGAGAGGATGCTCCGGAAGTTCTTCGGCAATCTGGCCCAGGTGAAGGCGGAGTAGGGCCTGCCCTACAGCGGGCGAACATCGAACTTGGCCGTCGGATCGTGAACGGCGCGGCGGACGAAGGCGGCGACGTCCTCCGCCAGCGCGGCCGTCGCGGCTCCCATCTCCAGCGTGGTGCGAAGGACGACCACCGCCGCCAGGATTTCGCGTTCGATCCGTAGCGCGCTGAACACTTGCGCCGCCGCCAGCACGACCTCATGCGCCTCCTGCGGGCGCTGCTGTGCCAGGAGCGCCGCCGCGAGGTCGAGCGCCACGATCGAGGCGACAAAGGGCCGCTTGAACTCCTCGAACTCCTGCTTCACCTCACGGAACGCGGCTTCGGCCCGGTCGGGACGCCCCAGGCCAGCCTCCATCCGTCCTTCGATCCAGCGGAGCCGCGTCCGGGCCATGCAACCCTCGTCGCGATTGAGGATCCGGCTGTGCCGGAGTCGGAAGGTCCGCCCTTCAGAGAAGCGGCCGCAGTCGACGATGAAGAGGAACTGGTTGTGCACGGCCGCGTAGACGAGCCCAGGGTCGCGCTTCTCGTCCACCAGGGCGAGGGCCTCCGGGATGAGCCGGAGGGCCTCCTCAGGATTGCCGGCGTATCCCACATAAAGGATGCGCTTGATCAGCGCCCGGCCGGCGAGGTGGAGATCCCCGGCCTGCTGATGGAAATTCGCGACCTTCAGGAGGAGGCAGATGGCGTAGCCGAACCGGCGTTGGTCGGCGGCCAGCGAAGCCTCCAGCTCACAGAGGCGGATCAGCAGGTTCTCGTCGCGAGACCCCAGTTCCTCCAGGAGATAACGGGCCCGGGTCAGTGCGTCGGCAGCGAGGTCATGCTGATCCAGCACCCGGTAGGCGTTGCCCAATTCGGCGAGGGCGCGTCCCTGGAGGTCGAAGACCCCTTCGCGGCCGTAGCGGCGGGCCTCGAAGTTTTTTGAGAAGTGCACCGCGAGCATGGCGAACTGCACCATCATGCCCGGATTCTCGTAGCGGAGCGACCAGCTCTTGGCGAGCAGGCCTTCGAAGACCTCGTCCTCCCCCGCCTTGCCCGGCATCCTGCGGCTGACCTTCAACGTGTCGCTGGGGAGGAGGGCCGCGATTTTCTCGGCGTTCGCCTTCAGCCGCGGGGTTCCCGCCGCGGGCAGGTCATCGCGTAGAAAAGCAGACAGCTCGTCACGGCTGGAATGTTCGCTCAATGCTTTTCTCCCCCCTTGGTGCGGCGGATTCTCTCACAATCGAGAAAAAAGAACGACGGCCTCCGCGGCTTCAACCGCGGAGGCGCCAGGAAAAATATGATCTCCCGGGACGACAGAGTATCGAAAGGCGGCTCCCAGGGGTAAGGCCGCGAAGAGCTAGCCGTTAGGGTCGATATGCATGCCCGTGTCCGATGGCGCCGCCGAGGTCGTCCCGGGCGCGGTCCCCGGGGCTTGGCGCCCATCGGGATCGATGCCCGCTCCCGCCTTGGCGGTCGAGGGGCTCGGGTTCGCGCCCACCCCGGGACAGGCTCCCGCCAGCCACTGCCAGGCATGCAGAAACAGCCCTGAAGGATCGCCCCAAACTCCGCGGCCCGCCGCATGAACCGGGTTGGCCAGCGCGAGCGCGGCCACGAGCGCCGCCGCCGTGATCACTCTTCCCTGAATCCGTCGAGACATCCTCACCTCCACCAGCCGCGGATCAGCGTGGCGCCGTCATGGCTCCGTTGCCCGCGGACGCAACCTGCCCTCAAGAATGAGGAGCCCAGTCTGGCAGAAAGTAAGGATTTCTCCCTCCCCTGTACGCAATCCTTACCCAAGGTCCGCTCCTACGGAATCCGCGCCTTCGGAAATACCGCGGAAGGGCGATTCCTGTCCCTTTTCCGCGACGTACTTTTGGAATGCACCCATAGCATCTAGAATCAGAAACGTGCGAGCGAGAGTGCAGAAAAGGTATAGACATGGCTGATTTTGCGTAGTAGCCTCCCGCTCGTCCAATCGGAGGCCAGATAAACCTTTCCGTGGCCATGAAGGCCCGGAATTCACGCGACTGAAAAGGAGAACGAAAATGGCAACGAACAACTCATTCGCCGACGTGATGCTCGAGTGGAAGAAGATCCTGGCGGCCTGCGCGGACAACGCGTCCGCGTTGACCGCCGCGGAGCCCCAGCGGCTCGTGGTGGAGAAGATGTTGAAGGATGTCGAGGAGCTCAAGGCGCTCCAGGATTCGCATCAGGCCGCCAAGCAGGCGATCCGGCAGCAGTTGGGCCAGCTCGTCCACGACGGCCGGGAGGCCGCGCGCCGCCTGAAGGGAGCGGTGAAGGCCAACCTCGGCACCGGCAACGAGCGTCTGATCCAGTTCAACATCCAGCCCATCCGCAAGCGGGGTCCCCGCAAGGCCAAACAGCTCCCGCCGCCGAAGCCGCCCGCCGAGGCCGCCCCGCAGATCGCGGGGGATGAGCAGAAAGGGGCCCCCCGGAATCCCACCGCACCGTGAAGTAGCGAGTAGGCCGTGAATGCCGGGGGCGTGTGTTCGGCACGCCCCTGGCTTGTATCCAGGGAGCGGAATCAGCGTACAGGAAAGGCAGGGACCCGTCCACAGGGTGGCATATCATCCCCCCAATGAAAGGACGTCCTGTCACGCGGATCGCCGCGATCTACGACATCCACGGCAACCTCCCCGCGCTGGAGGCTGTGCTCCAGGACATTCGTCATGCAGAGGTAGACCTCGTCGTGGTCGGCGGCGATGTGCTTCCGGGCCCGATGCCGCTCGAAACGCTCACGCTTTTGCTGGACCTTGAGATTCCCGTCCAGTTTATCCAGGGCAATGGCGATCGGGAGGTGCTGACACAGAGGGCAGGCGTTGAATCAGGCACCCTCCCCGAACCGGTCCGGGAGGTCATGCGCTGGACGGCACGGCAGCTTCAGCCTGAACACGAGCGATGGTTGGCGGGCTGGCTCGCGACGCTCCGGATCGAGATGGACGGCCTGGGCGAGGTGCTGTTCTGCCATGCGACACCCCAGAGCGACACCGAGATCTTCACGCGGCTCACGCCTGAAGAAAGCCTCCTGCCGGTCTTCGATGGGCTCGACGTCCCCCTCGTCATCTGCGGTCATACCCACATGCAGTTCGACCGCACGATCGGCGGGATTCGCGTCGTCAATGCCGGCAGTGTCGGAATGCCGTTCGGGGAACCGGGCGCCGATTGGCTCTTGCTCGGACCCGGCGTCGAGTTCCGGCATACGCCTTATGATCTCGCGAAAGCGGCGGAACGCATTCGTGACACGGAGTATCCGCAAGCCCAGGAGTTTGCGGCGAACCATGTCCTGCGGCCCCTGTCCGAACGGGAAATGCTGGAACGATTCACTCCTCGTACTATCATGCCGCCCGGCATGATCGTCCTGGAATCGGATCGCCTGGTCATCAGGTATTTCACTCTCGAGGATTCGGAGCTCATTCTCCGGATCTTGAATGAGCCCTCATTCCTACAGAATATCGGGGACCGGGGGGTGAGAACCCTCGAGCAGGCCTCCACCTATCTCCGCGAAGGCCCGATCCGAAGCTATGAGCTGCATGGCCATGGGGCGTATGTGGTCGTGCTCAAGGAGTCGCTGCAGCCGATCGGCCTTTGCGGCCTGATCAAGCGCGACGCGTTCGAGGATGTCGACATCGGGTATGCCTTCCTGCCCGAGTTCTGGTCCAAGGGATACGCGCTCGAAGCCGCCGCGGCGGTTCTCGACTATGGCCTGCACACCTTGCGGCTGCCGAAGATCATCGCCCTGGTTTCGCCGGCCAACGCGGACTCGATCAAGCTTCTCAAGAAGCTCGGGTTCGCATTTGCCAGAGAGACCCAGATGCCTGGCGCTTCTGCCGTGGTCGTCTACGAGTTGCCCGAGTCACCACGGCGGTAAGCATCCTGCGAATCCTGGCCATCTCGGGGAGCCTGCGGGCGGCTTCGTCGAACACGGCTCTGCTCCGTGCCGCGGCCGCCCTGGCTCCTGAAGACATGGAGGTCGTCCTGTATGGCGGCCTCGGCGATCTGCCGCATTTCAATCCGGATCTCGAGGGGGCCGCGCCGCCGGCGGTGATCGATCTCTGGGCCCGCGTGCGGGAAGCGGACGGCCTGCTGATCGCCTGCCCGGAGTACGCGCACGGCGTGCCCGGGGCGATGAAGAACGCTCTCGACTGGCTGGTGGGCGGCGAGGAGTTCATCCGCAAGCCGGTGGCGCTGCTCAACGCCGCCCCGCGGGCGACCCACGCGCAGGCGTCGCTGGCGGAAACGATCCGGACCATGTCGGGGCGGATCGTCGCCGAGGCCTCGATCGCCGTGCCGCTGCTCGGCAGGAGCTTCGCCACGGGCATCGCCGCGGACCCGGAGATCGCGAGCGCGCTGCGCGAGGCCCTGGCGGCGTTCGCACGTGCGGTCGAGACCTTCCGGGCCGAGGACGCCGCTCTCTACGGCGTGTAGCCGCCCTTATTCCAGGAGGTCCTCGGAGGTGATGAGCATCAAGCCTTCCGGTACCCTGGCGGCGTTCCCTTTTGAGGCGACCACGGGCACGAAGAGAGCTCGGATGAGCTCGGCACCCGCCAACCGTGGGGGCAGAGGGGGAGCGGGCCTGAGGCCCAGCTCATGCAGCGTCGATTCCAGGGTCCTACGGTCGAACGGCCGGGCGCTCCACTTGACCTCGCCCAGCAATACTCGCCGGCTATCGAGGGATTCGCTGACCAGATCCCACTCTGGCTGTGAGCCGTGCCACCAGCGCGATGCCGGGCCCCAGGGGCCAAACTGTCCCAAGGATCTCTCGGCCGACAACCGGGCCACCTGCTGGCGGCACAGCTCTTCCCAGCTCTGTGCGCAGAGGTTGTCCCAAAAACGGGCCAGGAGCTGTCGGCGAGCGGCGGGAGTGCCGCTCGCGAGTTGGGCCCGATGTGGGGCCACGACTCGGAACCAGAGACGAAAGAACGGATCGGAGATCTTGTAAAGGCCGCGTCTGCTGCTCTTCTCGTCCTCGCCGAAAGGCAGCTCACGGCGGACCAGTCCGAGAGAGGTCAGACGGTCGAGCGGCCTTGCCATCGAGGTGGCGGGGCGGCCCAGGCGGCCCGCGATTTCCGAGACTCGGTGTGCGCCGGACCCGATAGCATCGAGCAAAGGTCGAGTTTCGAGAGCGGAAGGGATTTCTTCCAGAAGCAGCCGGTCGGGTTCGCGATGGAGTGGAGCCAGGGGATCCAATACGACACGATCCACGTGATCCGGCAAGTCGCCTCCAACCTCCTGGGCCAGCTCCCAATAGCGAGGCACTCCGCCCCATGCCGTGTAGAGCTCGCCCCAGCGCACGCCATCCGGCACGTCGAAGACCTCGTAGAGACAGGCCGGCGGCAGAGGCTGGATCTCCAGAATCTCCTTGGCGCGGCCGAAGAGAGGGGCATCCCCGGAGAGGACAAAGCCCTGCATCATGCGTTGGCTGGAACCGGCAACCGCCACCTTGAGCCGCGCCGCTCGAGCTTCGTGATCGATCCAGCGCTGGAGCACGCTCGGCAACTCCGGCGAGGTCAGCACGAGATAAGGCAACTCATCGAAGATCAGCGGACCTTGCCAGCCGGCGATCTGTGCCTCGCGCGCCACTCGAGACAGGAGAGACCGCCAATCGCGGTATTCAACCTCGGCGAAACCGGGCAGGCGCTCACTGAGAGCTTCGGCAAAGTAACGTCGCTGCAACTCGGCCGCGGACTGGTCCGCCACCGTGTAGAGGCCGTCATGCGTTTTCGCCCATTCGAGGAGGAGACGTGTCTTGCCTACTCTACGCCGGCCGTAGACGACGACCAACCCGCTCTCCTCTGCGGTTGCGACGCGATGCAGCCTTGTGAGCTCGTCCCGGCGGTCGACGAATTTCATTATGCGGACAAGGATAATGCTTCGCCGCATAATGTCAAGAACCCGCCGTTCAATAGCGACCGTCGGCGCTGAGCGGCGCTGATCACCGGGGTGATCGTAAGGGACAGCAAGGACGGCAGGGAGAACGCGAAGGGGTACCAGATCGATGATCATTATTATCCCTGTTGTCCCTGCCCGCTCTCGGGTACGGAGGTTGCAGCCGATCCTCAGGAAGGGGCGGCATCCGTCGCCGTCAGCGAATCAACTCAGGAGGACCCAACATGGCTGTTTCCCTCAAACCTCTCGACCAGCAGGTCATCGTCATCACCGGCGCTTCCAGCGGCATCGGCCTCGCCACCGCCGAGGCCGCCGCGAAGCAGGGCGCCAAGCTCGTCCTCGCCGCGCGCAGCGAGCAGACGCTCCACGAGATCGTGCAGCGGATCAATTCCAACGGCGGCGACGCCATCTACGTGACGGCGGACGTCAGCGACCGCCAGCAGGTCCAGGGGATCGCCGAGGCCGCCGTCCAGCGGTTCGGCCGCATCGACACCTGGATCAACGACGCCGGCCTGTCCATCTACGGGCGTCTCGACGAGACCCAGGAGGAGGATGCCCGCCGGCTGTTCGACATCAACTTCTGGGGCGTGGTCAACGGCTCGCTCGTCGCGCTGCCCTACCTGAAGCGGCAGGGGGGCGCGCTGATCAACGTCGGCAGCGAGGTCTCGGACGCGGTGGTGCCGCTGCAGGGGATGTACTCGGCCTCCAAGCACGCGGTCAAGGGGTTCAACGACGCCCTGCGGGTCGAGATCGAGGAGATCGACGAGGCGCCGGTCTCGATCACCCTGATCCAGCCGACCGCCGTCGACACCCCCTTCCCGCAGCACGCCCGGAACTACATGGACCAGGAGCCCAAGCTGCCGACGCCGATGATCGACCCGGAGAAGGTGGCCGAGGCGATCCTCAAGGCCGCGGTCAAGCCGGAGCGCGACGTCAAGGTGGGGGCGATGTCCAAGCTCAACACGCTGACGGCCAAGGTGGCTCCGGGGCTCGGCGACAAGATGTCCGCCAAGCAGGCCGACCGCCAGCAGTACCAGGAGCCGCCGCGGAATCCCGAGGGGACGCTCTACAAGCCGGGCGAGTCCGGGCAGACCCACGGCTCCGGCGGCGTGGAGGAGAAGGATCTCGAGGAGGTGGGAGCGCGGGGGAGCTCGAGGTCTCGAAGTAAACCGGCTAAGTGAGACATACTCGGGGCGTGCCGACCCCGGGTATGAGCGCGGACTACGGGTGTAGCCATTCACCTCGACGGTCACGCGGACCGTGCCGTTGCCGCGCACGAAGGAGAAGACGGTGACCGTGCCGGTACCCTTCGTCGCCAGGGAAGGTCGAAGCTGGAGACAGCGGTCTGACCACGCTAGAAGCGTAGGGTACCGGAGAGGGCGCGGTGACGTTGCCGGGATAGAGCCGCAGGTTCCCTCCATGGTCGCTTGGCGGACGGTCTCTGTTACCTGCATTTCTTAGCCGTATGGCACGCTCGCGGCGGTGAGATGGTACGGTCTGGAGGAACCCGACCTCTGGCTGGCTTACTCTAGTTCTGTATCGTGCAGATCATCTTCCTCCCCCCATTCCATGTGATTGAGCAGCGAAGAAAGGGCCGAGTACTCGTGAAGCACCAAGGTCGCAATATCAAGGAACGTTTCCTGATCTTTGGGGAGCTGATCATGCAGGCTATACATCTTCAGCCCCGCGCTTTCCGATGTAATCATTGCGGGCACATACACGGCAAGGCTACGGATTGCCATGAATAAGGACATATACTCGTGTGAATCTCCCCTTAGTGTGGCTTCGGAAGCCTTGCGCTCAAGCTCCTCTCTGGCGGTTGCGGTGTCATCTGTAATAATTCCAGGTGTCATATACAGCGGGACTCTGTGAGCAGCATCCCGAAAAAGCCTTATTTCTCGATTCCATGTACGATATGTCTGCAGTCTTAGCCTTAAATCTGGCAGTTGTAGTCCGAGTGCCTCCAAAAAGGCCCACCGAACAGGTTGCAAAAACGACGATGCTCGGATCTATCCTCGTCCAAGGCGGGAGCAGTTCTAGAGCATGGCTAGCATCCAGGCTAAGTTGTCAAGAGCGCCACAGAGATTCAAATAGTAGGCGTTGACGTGCACGTTGAGTTCGACGGTCAAATCGGGATCTAACTGGTTTTCTCGGTTATGAGTCTCATCAAAGATGCGTCGACGCGATGCCGACATCATCTGGTGTCCTTGGAAAAATCCTTGTCGAAGGTGTCGATTTGCCTGAGGTTGACTGACCTTGTCGCCACGTACAAGAACCCACTCGTTGATGGCCTTTTCTCTAATAATAAGGTTACGGTTTTCCAGTACGCTCCTGCGCAAGGCCTGTCGCGCTCGTTCGGTCTTTTTGGAGAGCAGATCAAGCCTCCAGATGCGCAGCGTCGTGTCTTCAGCGCCGAGAGTGGCCAGGATGGGTTCAAGTGGGTGGAACGCAACAGTGGGAGGCCAACTACGCTAAGTATACTCTGGAAGCATCGAGACTGTGCTCCAATCGTCGGTGCGCCAAAGCCGCACGGTGTTATCGCTGGACTTAGAGGCTAAGAGCGTGCCGTCTGCCGAAAACGAGACAGATTTGACCAGCTCTCGATGCCCCTCTAGGCGTTTAAAAAAGCGGCCGCTCTCGGCGTTCCAGAGGAGGACTGCCGTGTCATCCCAAAAAGCGCCTGCTAGGAGTTTTCCGTCGGGGGACCAGGCGAGGCAACTCACCGGATTGTCAGGTCTCCCGGCCAGCATACTGAGGAATTCGCCACTCTCCGCATCCCGCAGCCAAAGGCCGCCATGCTCTCCACGGATAGCGAGGTGACAGTCTACAGGAGACCAGTTTACAGCCGCAACTTCATAGGGCTCTTCAGTACATTGGAGCGGCTGTCCGGTACTAGCGTCCCAAAATCGTACATTTCTATCCCCTGTCACGATGGAAATTATGCGACCATCTGCTGAGCAACCTACGTCGCGAATCTCACCCGACGATCCCGCTAGTCTGAGATGAATCCTTCCGTCATCAATAGACCAGATCCGAGCGCTTGAGCTTTTTCTCGGCCGCAAGTTAGAAGCCTATTTGTACCCGTCCAGGAAAAAGAGACAGCGCTCCACTTTCCTCCCTTCAGTTGACGGATCAAATTGCCAGTCTCGGCATCCCATATACGGACCATCTCATCGGAAGATCCCGCCGCTATTTTCTTTCCATCAGCAGACCAAGCTACTCGGCCAAACCAAGCACCACCGCCATCTAACGTGGCCAGTAGCTTGAACCCAGGAAGTGGTGCTTCAATCTTTTCCATAAAGGAACAATAGCAGGCATCCGATGGCGGGTGCCGTGGTGCGGAATTCCCCCGCCCGTTTTCCTGTTATCCTGAAGGGTCTTCCGCCCGTTTTGCGCCATATCGCCCATGCCACTCGCCAACTTCCACCCCGCCGTCGCCTCCTGGTTCGCGAAGCGCTTCGGCGCGCCGACCGAGCCGCAGGCGCGCGCCTGGCCGGAGATCCAGGCCGGCCGCCATACGCTGATCGCCGCCCCGACCGGCTCCGGCAAGACGCTGGCGGCGTTCCTCTCCGCGATCGACGATCTGGTGCGCCGGGCCCTGATCGGGGACGGTCTGCCGGACGAGACGGCGGTGGTCTACGTCTCGCCGCTCAAGGCGCTGTCGAACGACGTCGAGAAGAACCTCGAGGAGCCGCTGGCGGGGATCCGCCGCGAGCTGGCGGCGATGGGGCTGCCGGACGTCGAGATCCGCACCCAGGTGCGCACGGGGGACACCCCGGCGTCGGCGCGGGCGGCGATGGTCAAGCGGCCGCCGCACATCCTGGTCACCACCCCGGAGTCGCTGTTCATCCTGCTCACCAGCGAGGGGGGGCGGCGGATGCTGAAGAACGTCCGCACGGCGATCGTGGACGAGATCCACGCCGTGGCGGACGACAAGCGCGGCTCCCACCTGTCGCTCTCCCTGGAGCGGCTGGAGGCGCTGGTGGGGTGGAAGCGGCCGCGACTGAACCGCGTCGGCCTCTCGGCCACCCAGAGCCCGATCGAGGAGGTGGCCCGCTTCCTGGTCGGCACCGCCAACGTGGAGCCGGACGGCACCCCCCGGTGCGTGATCGTGGACGCCGGGCACGGCCGGCGGCTGGACCTGCGGATCGAGGTGCCCCCCTCCTCGCCGCTGGAAGCGGTGATGCCGATGGAGGTCTGGGCGGAGATCTACGACCGGCTGACCGATCTGATCCGCGAGCACCGGACGACGCTGGTCTTCGCCAACACCCGGCGGATGGCCGAGCGGGTCACCCGCCATCTCGCCGAGCGGCTGGGGCCGGAGAAGGTGATGTCCCACCACGGCAGCCTGTCCAAGGAGCAGCGGCTGGAGAGCGAGCGCCGCCTCAAGGCCGGCGAGCTCTCCGCCCTGGTGGCCACGGCGTCGCTGGAGCTGGGGATCGACATCGGCTCGGTCGACCTCGTCTGCCAGCTCGGCTCGACGCGCTCGATCGCCACCCTGCTGCAGCGGGTCGGCCGCTCCGGGCACCACCTCGGCGGCCTCCCCAAGGGGCGGCTCTTCCCGCTCACCCGCGACGAGCTGATCGAGTGCGCCGCCCTGGTGGACGCCGTCCGCCGCGGCGAGCTCGACCGCCTGATCATCCCGGAGCGGCCGCTCGACATCCTGGCCCAGCACATCGTGGCCGCGGTGGCGGCGCCGAGGAGCTGGACCGAGGACGGGCTGTTCGCCCTGGTCCGGCGCGCCTGGCCGTTCCGCAACCTCGAGCGGAAGGACTTCGACGCCATCGTCGAGATGCTCGCGACCGGCTTCACCACGCGGCGCGGCCGGCGCGGGGCCTATCTCCACCAGGACGCGGTGAACGGCGTGCTGCGCGCCCGCAAGGGGGCGCGGCTGACGGCGGTGACCTCGGGCGGCGCGATCCCCGACCTCGCCGACTACCAGGTCGTGCTCCAGCCCGCCGGCGCCACGATCGGCACGGTGCACGAGGACTTCGCCGTCGAGAGCCTGGCCGGGGACGTCTTCCAGCTCGGCAACGCCTCCTGGCGGATCATCAAGGTCGAGCAGGGGCGGGTGCTGGTGGAGGACGCCAAGGGGCAGCCGCCGAACATCCCCTTCTGGCTGGGCGAGGCGCCGGCGCGGACCGAGGAGCTGTCGGTCGCCGTCTCGCGGCTGCGCGAGGAGGTGGCCCGGCGGG
Organism: uncultured Acidobacteriota bacterium; assembly: GCA_963761645.1. Lineage (GTDB taxonomy): Bacteria > Acidobacteriota > Thermoanaerobaculia > Multivoradales > UBA5704 > DATARR01. The sequence goes on along the minus strand of CAVXIG010000009.1, from coordinate 3,265 downwards.
TGCGCGAGGGGTCGCGCGACGAGGCGGCCGCCTGGCTGGAGGACGAGCTGGGCCTCCCCCCGGCCGCCGCGTCGCAGATCGTCGACTACCTGGCCGCCGCGGCCGTGGCGCTGGGGACGATGCCCACCCGCGACACGCTGGTGGCCGAGCGCTTCTTCGACGAGGCGGGGGACCAGCACCTGGTCCTCCACGCCCCGTTCGGCAGCCGGCTCAACCGCGCCTGGGGCCTGGCCCTGCGCAAGCGCTTCTGCCGCACCTTCAACTTCGAGCTGCAGGCGGCGGCCACCGAGGACGCCATCGTGCTCTCGCTCGGCCCCACCCACAGCTTCCCGCTGGAGGACGTCTTCCACTTCCTCAGCTCGGGAACGGCGCGCGACGTGCTCACCCAGGCGGTGCTCGACGCTCCGCTGTTCGGCGTGCGCTGGCGCTGGAACGCCGGCCGCGCCCTGGCCATCCCCCGCCAGCGCGGCGGGCGAAGGGTGCCGGCGCCGCTGCTGCGCCAGGCGCGCCGAGGATCTGGTGGCGGTCGTCTTCCCCGATCAGCTCGCCTGCCTGGAGAACATCGTGGGCGAGCGGGAGGTCCCGGACCATCCGCTGATCGAGCAGACCCTGCGCGACTGCCTGGAAGAGGCGATGGACATCGAGGGGCTGGAGACGCTCCTGCGGCGGATGGAGTCCGGCGCGGTCGAGATGATCGCCCGCGACGTGGTGGAGCCCTCGCCGCTCGCCCACGAGATCCTCAAGGCCCAGCCCTACGCCTTCCTCGACGACGCGCCGCTGGAGGAGCGCCGGACGCAGGCGGTCTCGCTGCGCCGCTGGCTGGACCCCGAGACCGCCTCGGACCTCGGCGCGCTCGACGCCGACGCCATCGTCCGCGTGCGCGCCGAGGCCTGGCCCGACGCCGAGACGCCGGACGAGCTGCACGACGCCCTGCTGACCTTCGGCTTCCTGACGGCCGACGAGGGGGATCTCTCCGGCTGGGGGCGGCTCTTCGATGCCCTGGCGAAGGCCCGGCGGGCCACGCTGGCGACGGTCCCCGGACGGACCGCGTCTCTGGATCGCCGCCGAGCGGCTCCCCCAGCTCCAGGCGCTCCATCCGAAGGTGATCCTGGAGCCGGAGATCGCGGCGCCCCCCCGCTTCGCCCGCGAATGGACCGCCGGAGGAGGCGCTGGTCGAGATCGTGCGCGGCCGGCTGGACGGCCTCGGGCCGGTCACCGCCGAGGCGATCGCCGCGAGCCTGGGAATCCAGCGGAGCGCGGTCGAGGTGGCGCTGGCGTCGCTCGAAGGCGGAGGGTTTCGTCTTCCGCGGCCGCTTCACCCCCGGCGTCGCCAGGGGAAGAGTGGTGCGAGCGGCGGCTCCTGGCGCGCGTCCACCGCTACACCCTGGACCGGCTGCGGCGGGAGATCGAGCCGGTCTCGCAGGCCGACTTCCTGCGCTTCCTCCTCGCCTGGCAGCGGGTCGATCCCGACGGCGCGGGCCGAGGGGCCGGGGAGCCTCGACGCCCTGCTCGGCCAGCTCGAGGGGTTCGAGGCCGCCGCCTCCGCCTGGGAGGGGGAGATCCTGCCGGCGCGGATGAAGGAGTACGACCCGTCGTGGCTGGATGGCCTCTGCCTGGCCGGCCGCTGGGTCTGGGGGCGGGGAGCGGCGCCGTCGTCGGACGGCTCCCGGCGCTCCGGGCCGGTGCGCGCGACCCCCATCGCGCTGCTCTCGCGGGGGGCTCTCCCCCTCTGGCGGGAGATCGCGGCTCACGCCGATCCGGAATCCCTGGAGCTCTCGGCGGGGGCGCGGGGGGCCTACGACCTGCTGCGGAGCCGCGGCGCCTGCTTCTTCGGCGAGATCGCCCACGGCGCGGGGCTGCTCCACACCCAGTTGGAGATGGCGCTCGCCGAGCTGGTCGCCTGGGGCCTCGTCACCTCGGACAGCTTCACCGGCCTGCGCGCCCTGCTGACGCCCGCCCACAAGCGCCCCTCGGTGGACCGCTCGGGGCGGCGCGGCGCCGGTCTCTCGATGTTCGGCATGGAGAACGCGGGTCGCTGGTCGCTGCTGCATCCCATTGGAGAGCCGCTGGTGGAGTCCCCTTCCCGCGACGCCGTCGAGACGGCCGCCTGGACGCTGCTGCGCCGCTACGGCGTGGTCTTCCGCAAGCTGCTGGAGAGGGAGACGATGCTCCCCCCCTGGCGGGAGCTGCTCCTGGTCTTCCGGCGTCTGGAGGCGCGGGGGGAGATCCGCGGCGGGCGTTTCGTGGACGGCTTCTCGGGCGAGCAGTACGCGCTTGACCGAGGCGGTGGGCCAGCTCCGAGCCCTGCGCAAGCAGCCGCGCAAGGGGACCCTGGTCTCGGTGAGCGCCGCCGATCCGCTGAACCTGGTCGGCATCGCCACCCCCGGAGACCGCCTGCCGGCGCTGGCCGGCAACCGCCTCCTCTACCGCGACGGCCTCCCCATCGCCGTCCTCGAAGGGCGCGAGCCCCGCTTCCTGGTGGACGACCTGGACGCCGCCACCCGCTGGCAGGCCCAGAGCGCGCTGGTCCGGCGGAGCGTGGCGCCGAAGCTCAAGGCGTATCTGGGCAAGTCGGCGTAGGGGTCGGTGGTCACATAGCGCTGATCCAAAAAATTTATGCAAAATGTTACTGGAAAATCTCTTGTTCTAGTAGTTGGTGCAGGAGCTAGTAAGGAAGCAAATCTTCCATTGGGCGCCGAGTTGAAACAGCAGATCGCAAGTGCCTTAGATATACGGTATGACGATTTCGGATTTCGCCGGATAAGCGGAGACAATATTGTTAACGAAGCATTTCAGCACCATGCTGCGGCAACTGGCTCTAGCCAAGCCGATATTGATCCGTATCTGCGCTCGGCCTGGAGAATACGTGATGCTATGCCGCAGGCCATTTCCTCGGGGCCTACAACTATTAACATTAGCGGAGCAGCACCCGATCTACCGCGTGACCTCAGTGGAGCCTCTCGGGGATTATCGACTGCGGGTCGGCTTCGATGACCGGAGCGCCAGAGAGATCGACCTGGCGCCAGTGCTAGCGGGGGAGATCTACGGACCTCTCCGTGATCCTGCAATCTTCGCCACAGTCACGATCGACCCTGAGGTTCACACGCTGGTCTGGCCTAACGGAGCGGATTTCGATCCGGCGGTTCTGCATGATTGGCCCAAACACGAGCCGGCTATGCGGGAGCTCGCCAAGAGATGGTCGCTGGCGGGTGTGTAACACCGCAGAGCCCTCGAAACCGAGAAAGGGGACCAGACGCGCTCGGAT
>CAVXIG010000008.1:0-58339 GCA_963761645.1 uncultured Acidobacteriota bacterium | reverse complement strand
ACCCCTGGCCGCTGGCCGCCTTGCCTCCCGGATAGATCACCACCCGCCGGTACGGCTCATCCCCCTTGCTCTCCGAGGCCAGGCCGTAGCGCTCGATGATCTGGTGCTGGAGGCGGCGGAGGTAGTTGTTCTGGGGGGAGAGCTCCACCGGGTGCCCCTGATCCAGGGCCTCGTCGATGCCGTCCTCGACCTCGCGCAGCGCCTCGTCGTCCCCCGCCTGCGGGTCGTTGACGCCGAAGACCGAGCTGAGGAAGTTCTCCATCTGGGTGATGGTGTTGCTGCGCACCACGTAGAAGGGGATGCCGCGGACGTGGGCGTCGCGCAGCCGCCGGGGCTGGCGGCGCTCCTGGGCCTTGACCGTCACCACCATGTCGGCGGCGTCGAGGTCGTCGACGATGTAGGCCGAGACGCGGAACTTGCGCAGGGCCCGCTCGAGCTTCGCCTTGCTGACCGCGTAGGGGAAGATGCGCACCGTCTTGCCATGCAGGGCCTTGACCGGCGGCAGCGGCGCCTCCTCGGCGCCGTCCGCCGGAGCGGGCGGCCGCCAGCGGCTCGTCTTCCGCCACCGGCGCCGCGAACCAGGGCGCGACGGCGCGGCCCGGCCGCGACCGCTCGGAGCGGCCGCGCTCGGGCCGCCCGCGCTCGGACCGCCCTCTCTCCGGCCGCCCGCGCTCGGCGCGCTCCGGCCGCTCGGGGCGTTCGGCGCGGCGGATCTCGACGCCTCCCCCCTCGGTGCGGGTGCGCAGCTCGGGGCGCGGCGGGACGTCGCGCAGGAAGCGGTCCACCACCTCGGCGACGTCGTGGTGGACGGCGAGGCGGTCCTTGTCCTGGATCTCGACCAGCACGCCGAAGGTGGGCGGCGCCTTGCGCTCCAGCACCGTCTTCTGGGTGCCGCGCCGGCGCGCCTCCTCGTCCGAGAGAGTGACCGCCTGGATGCCGCCGACGAGGTCCGAGAGGGTCGGGTTCTGGAGCAGGTTCTCCAGCGTGTTGCCGTGGGCGGTGGCGATGAGCTGGACGCCGCGCTCGGCGATCGTGCGCGCCGCCAGCGCCTCGGCCGTGGTGCCGATCTCGTCGATCACGATCACCTGCGGCATGTGGTTCTCGACCGCCTCGATCATCACCGCGTGCTGCTCGTCCGGCGAGGGGACCTGCATGCGGCGGGCGCGGCCGATGCCGGGGTGGGGGACGTCGCCGTCGCCGGCGATCTCGTTCGAGGTGTCGACGACCACCACCCGCTTGCCGAGCTCGTCGGCGATCACCCGCGCGGCCTCGCGCAGGATCGTGGTCTTGCCCACGCCGGGGCGGCCGAGCAGGAGGATCGACTCGCCCGACTCGATGACGTCGCGCAGGATGTCCACCGTGCCGAAGACGGCGCGGCCGACGCGGCAGGTCAGGCCGATGACGTCCCCGACCCGGTTGCGGATCGCCGAGATGCGGTGCAGGGTGCGCTCGATCCCCGCCCGGTTGTCCTTGCCGAAGCGGCCGACCCGCTCGACCACATAGGCGATCTGCTCGCGGGTGACCGGCTGGTCGGAGAGGAACTCGCCGGCATCGGGGAAGCGGGCCTCGGGCTGGCGGCCGAGGTCGAGCACCAGCTCGATGAGCTCGCCGCGGCGCGGGTGGGCCTCGACGGCGGCGCGCACCGCCGGCGGCATCACTTCCAGGAGCAGCTTCAGATCGTCCGTCGTCGGTCGTCCCACCACGTTCAGGCCTCCATGACGGAAGGCTACACCGAGCCTCCCAGACCCACAACGGTGCCGGGCCTTGCAACATTTCTTCCATCCCGCTCGTAGGGTCCGGCAAGGCCGGTCCGCGGCCGGCGATGTCCTGATCCGATCCAAAAGGAGGAAATCCGTCATGCCGAACTACCAGAATTTTCCCGCTCCTCTGCGGCCTGCTGCTGGTGGGCGCCGCCGCCCACGCGGCCACCGTGAAGGATCGTTTCGACCAGACCGTCCCGCTGCGCCCCGGCTCCGAGGTGCGGCTGACCAACATGAACGGCGGCGTGACCTTCGAGGCGTGGGACCGCTCGGAGGTCCGGATCGAGGCCGAGAAGCGGGTCAGGGCGGGAAGCGACGAGGCCGCCCGCAAGCTGATGAGCCAGATCAGGATCGAGGTGGCCAATACAGCCTCCGGACTGCGGATCGACACCCGTCTCCCCAAGCGCGAGGAGGCTGGGGGCATCCTCGCCCAGCTCTTCAACGGCAGCGGCGACGTGAACATGGATGTGTCCTACAAGATCCACGTGCCGCGCCACGTCGCGCTCGACGTCGAGAGCTCCAACGGCGCCATCGCGGTCACCGGCACACAGGGCAACGCCCACCTCGAGACCTCCAACGGCCGCATCACCGTGGCCGGCCTGGCCGGCTCCCTCCAGGCGGAGACCAGCAATGGAGCGATCGATGCCGAGCTGACGGATCTCGCCAGCGGCGACCTCAGTCTCGAGAGCTCCAATGGCGGGATCGCCGTGCGCCTGCCGAGGGACGCGCGGTTCTCGGTCGACGCCGCGACCTCGAACGGCAGCGTCCGCAGCGACTTCCCCGTCGAGGGGGGCAGGCGGGGAAGCACAGCCGCCTCAAGGGGGAGGTCAACGGCGGCGGCTCCAGGCTCTACATCCGCACCTCGAACGGCAGCGTCAACATCCGCAGCCTCTAGGGAGCGGTACAGCCCTTGCAGTTCAAATTCACCGGACGCCGGGTCCCGGCGTCCGGAATTTGTATGTAAGGGAAGGAGTAGTCACCATGGACAAGAACAACAAATGGTCTCTGGTCGGCAGCGCCGGCGTCGGCGCCGGGTTGGGAGCCGGCCTCATGTACCTGCTCGATCCTCAGGGCGGACGCGGCCGCCGGGCCGTGGCCCGCGACAAGTCGGTCTCCGCGATCAAGAACGGGGGCAAGGCGGCGGCGAAGACCTCGCGCCACCTCGGCAACAAGACCAAGGGCCTGGTCTCCCAGGCCGGCTCGAAGCTGCGCCGCGGCGACCTGATCGATGACGGTGAAGCTCTGCTCAAGCAGGTGCGGCGGAAGATCCGCCGGACCGCTTCCCACCCGATGGCTGTCGAGGTGGTGGTCGCAGGAGGGCAACGTGGTCCTGCACGGGCTCATCCTCGCCTCGGAGGTCGAGGGGCTGCTGGCGGCGATCCGGACGATCGAGGGGATCGCGGCGATCGAGAACCAGCTCGAGATCCACGAGTCGACGGAGGACCTCGCGGCCTACCGGAACGGCGCCAAGCGCTGGGTGGGTCCCGCCACCCGCGTCCTGACCGGCGGCACCGGCAGTGCCCTGGCCTATGCCGGCCTCAAGCGGAAGGACCCGCTGGGCGCCGCCCTGGGCGCTCTCGGCCTCGGCCTGCTCGCCCACGGCCTGACCAACTTCGACCCCAAGCGTCTGACCAGCCGGCTCAGCCGCTCAGAATGAAGAACGGCAGCACGCTCGGGGCGGAGACGCTCGCCGACCTCGGCCAGCCCGAGGCCTCCCAGGCCGAGAGCACCACGAGCCCGCGCACGACCGCTCCTTCGAGCCCATCGGCGTCTAGGTCTGCCTGGAGGGCCGGGTCCGCGGACCCGGCCTCTGCTGTTCTCCCCGTGTTCCACGTCCGGCCTACATTGGGCTGGTGCCGCCCGGACAAACAGACCTGAAGCGTCTTACCTCAGGATTCCTAATTCTTCCAACCCTTGCCTTATCTCCTCTCCTGTCGCATCCACGCCTTGTCGGCGAGGACGAACGCCCGGAGGATCTTCAATCGCGGTCTCCTTTGAACGGGTGCCAGTCTACGGGCCGGCCGGCGCCGCCGTCATCGCCCGAAGGGCGGATTTTTCGTTCCCCCGAACGGGGGAGAGCCGGGCTGTGGCAGAATCCGGGCTTCGAAGGAGGGGTCTCTTTTGCGGAGAGTCGGAATTTTCGGTTGGGGCATCGTGGCGCCCCGCTCACCCAATATCGACGCGTTCGCGGCGAATCTCGCGTCGGCCGAGAGCTGGCTGCAGCCGTTCAACGGCTTCGGGCCGGACAACTTCCTCGTCGGCGTCCCGGAGTTCCGGTTCGCCGATTACCGCGACTGGATCGCCTCCCGGTTCCCGCCGGCCCGGTTCCACCAGCTCGAGGAGAAGATGGACCTGCCGGTGATCTACGCCATCGGCTGCCTTCATCCAGGCCCTCGGGCAGAACCCCGGGCTGGAGGCGGAGCTGAAGGCGCTCGGCACCGCCGCCCACGTCTACATGGGCACCGGGCTCGGCTGCGTCGAGACGGTGGCGAACAACACCCGGGCCCTCGACCGGGCGCAGCGCCGGTGGGACCGCTTCTGGGCCGAGCGCAACCCGGCGTTCCAGGAGAGGGGGGAGCTGCCCCCCGGCTCCCCTCCCGATCCCGAGACGGTCGCCGACCCCGAGGACCGCTACGAGGCCGAGGCCGCCTGGTGGCACCACTGGGCCGCCTCCTCGCCGGATCTCCATCAATACCTGCGGGAGCTGGCCGAGATCGAGGGGCTGAACGTCCAGGAAGGGGACATCGACAAGAGCAAGGTGAGCGTGATGAAGGAGAAGCAGCGCCGCCTGCGCTCCCTGCAGGAGAAGTGGAAGACGCCGACGCCCCCCTGGCAGTCGGTGTCGTCCAACCTGGTCTGGAACATCTGGAACACGCCGGCCGCGCAGATCTCGATGATGGGGCACATCACCGGCCTCGCCTTCGCGCCGGTCGCCGCCTGCTCGACCTTCGGCGTCTGCCTGAAGCTGGGGATGGACGCCATCCGCCGCGGGGAGGCCAAGGCGGTGGTGATCGGGGCGACCGATCCGCCGCCGCTCGCGCTGTCGGTCGGAGCCTTCTACTCGGCGCGCGTGATCTCGGCCGACGCCGCGGTCTCCAAGCCGCTCACCGGCCTGCGCGGCACCCACGTCGCCGGCGGCTCGGTGCTCTGGATCCTCGGGGACCTCGACTACATGCGCGAGAAGGGGTTCAAGCCGCTGGGGATGGAGCCGGTCGCGGTGGGGGTCAGCTCGGACGCCGATCACATCATCACCCCGTCGATCCACGGGCCGACCGCGGCGATCCAGAACGCCTTCGCGGAGTCGGGCGTCCGGCCGGAGGATCTCGCCACCTGGGATCTCCACGCCACCGCCACGCCGGGGGACTACCGCGAGGTCGAGACCCTGCGCGGCGTCGTTCCCGACGCGGTGGTGGTGACCGCCCGCAAGGGGACGTTCGGCCACGGCATGTCCGCGGGGGGCGGCTGGGAGCTGACGGCGCAGTATCTCGGCTACGAGCGGGGGCAGCTCTATCCGACCCCGCTGCATCGCGAGGAGCTCAACCGGGAGATCGCCAAGGTCCACGACCTCTACGTCTTCGACGAGCCGTGCGCGGCCGTCCGAGGGCGTCGCCGGCAAGCTGTCGATGGGGATCGGCGGCATCAACGCCTGCGTGCTCTCGCGCCCCCTGCCTCCTGACGCCTCCTGATTCCACACCTCGCCGCTCGGGGGAGCGTGACGCTCCCCTTTTACGACGGCGCGTAGATCGGGGGAGCATGACGCTCCCCCGAGATACAGACCATCGTAAGGAGGGATCGTCACGCTCCCTGGATCTACAGATCACCTCCGGTCGCGATGGCGGGGCGCCGGCTTCGCTGTTCCCTCGCCGCCGGCGGTTTTCTGGCCTTGGGAGAGGGGGACCGGCGGCGCGGTCACCGCGTCCAGCTCCTCCCGCAGCCGAGCCTCGCTCATGTAGTGGAGCCGCTGGTCCTTCTGATACGCCTCCGCCTGGGCGATCAGCCGGTTCAGCGTCCGGGAGTGCCGGAAATCGGCGTAGGTCTTCTTGATCTCCGGATAGAGAAAGCCCCCCGCCGCCAGGAGAAAGGCGAAGGCGTCCTCGAAGATCGGGATGAAGGGGGCGGCGATGATCAGCCCGCCGATCACCAGGCCGAGGAGGCCGAAGAGAAGCCGGGCGGCGAGGTCCCCCTGCCGCCAGAGGTCGTAGTTGCTCTGCTCCAGCCGGTTCTGCTCGACGGCGGATGAGACGTACTGCGGCAGGGTGGTCTCGATCACCTCCCGCTCGAGGTTCTGCCAGTACGTCTCGATGCCGCCGCATTCCACGTAGCTCTCGTGGATCTCGGCGAGCTTGGCGCGGGCGATCTCGCGCAGGCGCGCCTCGGCCTCGTTCGGCAGCAGAGCCCGCCGCTTGTGCTCGCACTCCTGGAGCACGGCGAAGAGGACGTTCCCGAAGTCGTAGGACGCTCCGGCGAGGTTCAGCATGGTCGCGTTCCTTCCTGTCTCCCTCGATTACGGCTTGCCCGGCGGCTGATCGTCCGCCTCGTTCTGCCGGTTGACCTCGTAGCGGATGACGCCGAGCTGCTGGAGCAGCTTGTTGCCGTCGATGATCACGTTGCCGCTGGGCAGCTTGGGGATCTGGCGGATCTCCTTCTTCTGCAGCGCGTCGATGAGCTGCAGGTTGACGTAGGCGTCGCCGGCGCTGCTGTTCAAGGCGTTGCGCTCCTTGCGGATGCCCTCCGCCTGCGCCGTCTTCTCGGCGAAGATGGCCTGCGACCCCTGCTGGCGCTGGACGAGGTAGGCGTCGGCGTTGCGCTTGGCCTGCTCGAAGCCACCCTCGGCGCGGGTGAGGACGTCGGTGAGCTCGGCCACCTTCGACTGCAGGTTGGCCTGGTTCGCCTCACGGGTGGCCAGGATCTCGGCCTCCAGCTTCTCGGCTGTCTTCTCGGCCTCCTTGCGGGCGTTGATCAGCCTCTGGTAATCCGGCTTGAAGGAGAAGTCGCCGAGGATCACCTGCTCGACGATCACCCCGTACCGGAGCAGGCGGCCGCCCAGCACCTTGGTGGCGTCGTTGGCGGCGGCGAAGCGCAGCGTCGGGTTGTAGAAGTCCTCCGAGTTGAGGCGGTTGAGGACGTCGCGGACGTAGGCCCGCGCCTGCGGGCGCACCAGCCGGTCCTGGACCTCCTGCGTGCTCGGCGCCACGTATCTCCAGAGATAGCCCACCCGGGTGGGATCGATCCGCCAGCGGACGGTGACGTCGGAGTCGATGTCGTTGCCGTCCCGCGTCTTGAAGCGGAGGTCGTCCTTGCCCTGGCGGTCGCCCGAGGTGACGGTGGCCGTCATCCCCAGGTTGCGCAGCGAGACGTCGTACTTTTTCCAGTCGTTGACCACCGGCATGAAAAAGTAGTTCGCCCCCGGCTCCATGATCTCCAGCGAGCTGGTGATCTTGTTGAACTTCACCCCCACCTCGGTCGCCTCCGTCGTGTGCGGGGTGCACCCGGAGAGGGCGGCGGCGAGCAGGAGCAGGCCACAGGTCATGATTGAGAAACGTCGCAGGGTATTCATGGTTTCTCCGGTTTCTCCGAGCTGATCTTGCCGAGGTCGGTGGGGTCTTCGCTGATGTAGATCGGTCCCTTGATGCTGTTGAGCAGGGCGAGGCCGCGGCGCAGCTTGAGCAGCTTGGCCGAGCCGGCGCCCTCGAGAGCGCGGTTGATCTGCTCGGTGCCGTTGGCCTCGGCCGACTTGATCAGCAGGTCGGCCTCGGCGCGCTTCTGGCGCTCGTAGAGGTCCTTGCGGGCGTTGATCTCGGTGATCTGCGCGTTGAACTCCGCGGTCTTGACGTTGATCAGGTTCTGCCCCTCGGCGATCGTCTGGTTGAGCCGCGTCTGCACCTCCGCCTGCTTGGCCAGCTCGCGGTTGGCGAGCACCGACTGGTCCTGGATCTTCTTCTGCTCGGTCAGCGCCTGGAAGGTCTCCGGGTAGTCATACTGGCGGATCAGCACGTCGATCATTTCCAATCCGTTGGCCGCCAGGCGCCGGGTGAGGTCGGCCTGGAGCGCGCGCACCCTTTCGAGCCGGGTCTCGTGGTAGAACTGCTCGGCCCGCAGCTCGCCCAGAGTACTGCTTGATCAGGGAATCGGTGAACCGGATGACGACCGACTCCTCGTATCCGGTGCCGAACCCGAACTTCGAAGCCACCTTGTAGGGATCCTTCAGCCGGTAGAGGACCGACACGTCGACGTCCACCGGATAGCCGTCCACGGTGGGCACCTTGACGGCCGGCATCTGGCGGTGCTTGTCGCTCGACTCCGAGGGGTTGTTGGTGAACTCCACCACCTGGATGTCGCGCGGGAAGGTGTGGATCGTCTCGTAGCCCGCGATCTCCCGCCGGTAGCCGGGGTTCACGGGCTTCTTCTGCAGCCCCTTGCCCGGGCCGTAGGAGACCTGCCGCACCCCGATCATGCCGGGCGGCACGTAGGTCATCACGCAGGCCCGCAGGACCAAACAGCGGCACCAGCACGAGCAGCAGCCAGAAGCCGAGCTTGCCGACCCGGCCCCGCACCTGCTGGAGGAACGGGGACTGCACTTTGAAACGTGGGGATTTCAGGGATTCGAACATGGTTTGTCCATTCTGTCTGTAGGAGGGTTCGTACCTATGGATACGAAGCGCTGCGAATAAGGTTGTGAGTAGCTCGATGGTACCACGGGGGATGGGAGGGGGCTTCTTCCATGGCACGCCCCTTGCGGGCACTTTCCACAGTCTCCACAGAACGGCCGCCCGGCCGTTCCCGTTCAGGAAAAGGAGAGTGGCGCATGCAGGTACCCCTGGAGATTTCTACCCGCTGGATCGATCTTTCCCCCCCGCTCGAAGCCGAGCTGCGCAAGCGCGCCGGCCGGCTGGAGCGGCATAGCGACCGGATCACGAGCTGCCGCATCGCGGTGGAGCGCCCCACCGGCAATCATCATCAGGAGGGGGGCCCCTACCGGGTGCGGGTCGACATCATGGTCCCCGGCTCCGAGCTGGTGGCCGACAAGAGCGACGAGGAGCTCTACGCGGCGATCCGCCAGGCCTTCGACGCCGCCGAGCGGCAGGTCGAGACGTGGTCCCAGCGCAAGCGCGGCGACGTCAAGACCCAGGTGCTGCCGCCCGAGGGGCAGGTGGCCCGCCTCTTCCCCGAGGAGGGGTTCGGCTTCATCGCCGGTCCGGACGGCCGGGAGGTCTACTTCCATCGCAACGCCGTCCTCGACCCTCCGGGGTTCGAGAGCCTGCAGGTCGGGGCGCGGGTCCGCTTCGCCGAGGAGCAGGGATTCGAGGGTCCGCAGGCGAGCACGGTGAGCCTGGTCGGGAGAGAGGACTAGAACAACAACCTGGTCACCAGGGACGGCAAGGGGCAGGCGGGAAGCCGGCGAACCGGCTTCCGCCCTTGCCGTCCTTTGGAGCCTTATTTGGCTTTTCGCAGTAGCAGCAAGGAGTTGTAGCAAAGATGTTGACGCTCATTGAAAATGGCGAAATCTACGCCCCGGAGCCTCGCGGGCGCCAATCGGTCCTGCTGATCGGCGACAAGATCGTCCGTATCGGCGAGGAGATTGACGCCCGCGTCGCCGCCTCCATCCTCGGCATCGAGCTCGAGGTGATCGACGCCACCGGCTGCGTCGTCACCCCCGGGATCATCGATCCGCACAGCCACCTGATCGGCGGCAGCGGCGAGGAGGGGTTCGCCAGCCGCACCCCGGAGATCCAGCTCTCGGAGATCGTGACCTGGGGCATCACCACCATCGTCGGGGCGCTGGGCGTGGACGCCACCACCCGGCCGCCGATCAGCCTGCTGGCCAAGGTGAAGGGGCTGCGCGAGGAGGGGATGTCGGCCTACCTCTACACCGGCCATTACGGCATCCCGCCGGCGACGTTCAGCGGTTCCATCCGCAACGACCTGATGATCGTCGAGGAGGTGATCGGCGTCGGCGAGATCGCGATCTCCGACCACCGGTCCCCCCAGCCCTCCACGGAGGAGCTGGCGCGGGTGGTGGTGGACGCCCACGTCGGCGGCATGCTGTCGCGCAAGGCGGGGATCACCCATTTCCACGTCGGCGAGGGCTCGCGGCGTCTCAAGCCGCTGTTCGACCTCCTGGAGGAGTACCCCGAGATCTCGCCGGGGTGCCTCTATCCGACCCACCTCAACCGCAGCCCCGAGCTGCAGGACGAGGGGATCGAGCTCGCCCGCCGGGGCTCCTACGTGGACATGGACGCGGCCGCCGAAGACATGGGCCGCTGGGTGCGCCGCTACTTCGAGCGCGGCGGGGACGCCAAGAAGTTGACCCTCTCCTCGGATTCCGACAGCAGCGCGCCGCGCCAGCTCTACCAGATCGTCCAGCAGTGCGTCCTCGAATACCGCATGCCGCTGGAGAGGGTGCTGGCGCTGGTCACCGCCAACACCGCGAGCGTGCTGAAGCTGGCGGGCAAGGGGCGGCTCGAGGCGGGCAGGGACGCCGACCTCCTGGTGCTGCGGCGGAATTCCCTGGAGATCGTGGAGGTGATCGCCCGCGGGCGCCGCATGGTGAAGCGGGGGGATCTGGAGATCCACGAGAAGGTCGTCGAGACCAGCTCGCGGGAGCTCCATCTGGTGGGTGACAAGTAATTCGAGGAGGGAACCATGGCGCAGAAGAAGATACCCGCAAAGATCGAGGCCGGCATCGACGAGAACACCGCCGTCGTCGTCGAGGGGGAACGGTTGCGGGTGATCGGCAAGGGAGCGGTATACGTGTTCGACGGCAGTCAGTCCAGCTACAGCAACCTCGGAGAGGACAGCACGGACCAGGACCAGATCATGTCGGTCTTCGACGTCAAGCTGCACGTGCTGAGCGCGGAAAACCAGTTCGACCTCCGGAAGCGCCGGCCGGAGATGCCGCCAAAACCCGAGGAGGTGGCGGAGAGGAAGAGCGCCTGAAGGGCACACATGTTGCAAATGTTCAACGGTGACGCCGGCGACGGCGTCCAGTAAGCCAGACAGAGATCAACAGCAGTAGAAGGGAGTTGCACCATGGCGAATCAAGATCCGAGGGAAACCCTCATCGGCTGGCTCAACGATGCGTACGCGATGGAGAAGGGGCTCGTTCAGGTCCTCGAGAACCACGCGAACGACGTGAAGGACCGCCCCGAGATGTACCGCATGATCTCGCAGCACCTCGAGCAGACCCGGATGCACGCCGAGCGCGTCAAGGACTGCGTCGAGCGGCTGGGCGGCAGCACCTCGAGCGTGAAGACGGCGATGGGCGCGGTCTCCGGCTTCTTCCAGGGGCGCTCGACCGGCGCCTCGCCCGATGAGCTGGTGAAGAACGGCCTCTCCGACTATGCGGCCGAGCACTTCGAGATCGCCTCCTACCGGGCGCTGATCACGGCCGCCCGTCTCCTCGGCGAGAACCAGGTGGTGCAGGTCTGCGAGAGCATCCTCCGCGACGAGCAGGAGATGGCCAACTGGCTGGAGCAGACCCTGCCGACGATCGTCCAGGAGTACCTGGGCGTGCAGACCACGGTCGGCGCCGGCGGCGCCTCGATGAACCCGGGCACGACCCGGTTCTAAGCCGTCTCGACACCGAAACAACCTGCCGGGGCGCCCATGTGGGCGCCCTTTTCTTCTCTTAAGGTCTACATCAAGCGCCCCTTCTTCCGCTTTCCGGGCTTTTTCTTCTTCTCCGGACGCGAAAATCGGCGGAAAAAATGTCACCCTTTCCACTAGCGGTCCCGCTCGGACCATGGTGGTGCGGTGGTAGACCGCCGGAGAGGAGAGATATCTCATGTTTCGTAAATTGCTTTTCTTTGTTGTGGCCCCCGCGTTTCTGTCGCTCCTGACGGCCGGTGCCGTCCAGGCTCGCCCGCTCGCCATTCACCCGCCGAGTGCGGCCGCGCCGTCGGGCCTCTCCAAGAGCTCTGGCACTGGGTAGCCTCCGGCTGGACCGGTTCTAGGGAAAGGCGGGGCCCGGGATGGACCCCAATGGCACAGCAACAAATTCCATGTCCCACCCCGTCGGCTCGTTCGCCTCACGGTACCGGGGAGCGTCCGAGACCGTGCGGCGGCCAAGGAGGAGCTGACTGTCTCCACGGCCGCGATCCCGGCGGGTGAGTCTCCGTCTGTCATTCCTTTCAACGCCGGTTCCCCGAACCGGCGTTTTTTCTGCCGGCTCTGGCGGGATGGCGGCAAAAGCGATCACAATCCAGGGGTATGGTGCTTGCGTATCCCTATGAAGGGGGGGACGCCTTGAAGATCCATCCTAGTGAAGAGATGTTGAGGAGGCTGCCGCGGTCCCTGGACGCGGCGGACCCGCGGGTGCTCCAGCACCTGGGCGGATGCTCCCGCTGCCGGTCCCGGCTCGTCGACTCTCCGCGTCCCTACGATCCGGCGGCGCCGGTGGTGCCGTTCCGGCCGGCGATGTCCGAGAGCTATGACGCCGCTTTTGAGCGGAGCCTGAGCTTCGTGGCACGCCGGGTCCATCTCTTGGCGCACGAGCGGGCCGAAGCGCCGGCCCTGTTCGCCGAGTTGATGGAGCGCACCGGCGAGCAGCGCGAGATCCTTCTCCGCAACAGTCAGCGCTTTCGCACCTGGGGTCTCCTCGAGCTGGCGGTCGAGCGGAGCCTGGAGAGGAGCATCCAGAACGCAGAGCGCGGGGAGGAGCTTGGACGGCTGGCGTTGCGAATCGCCGATCTCCTGGATGTCGCTCGTTACGGAGCGGATCAATTGGAGGACTTGCGGGCGCGCTCCTGGGCCTATGTCGGCAACGCCCGCCGGATCCAGTCCGACTTCCAAGGCGCCGAGGAAGCCTTCCGGCAGGCTCTTCCCATCATCCAGCGAGGGACGGGTGACCTCTTCGAGCAGGCGATTCTCCTGGATCTGCAGGCCTCCCTGCGAAGAAGTCAGCGCCGGTTCGACATCGCCCTCAAGCTCCTGCGCAAGGCGGTCGCCCTCTTCCTTGATTTGGGAGAAAGGCATCGGGCCGGGCCGCTCGCTGGTCAACCTGTCGCGGTCCTCTTCTACTCGGGACGAGCCGAGGAGAGCATCCCCGTGATCTGCCGGGCGCTGGACCTGATCGATCCGGAAGAGGAGCCCCGGTTGCTGCTGATGACCAGGCATAATCTTATCCTCGTTCTGGCCGAAGTCAGGCCGCTTCCTGGAGGCCCGGCGGGCCTATCGCGAAGCCCAGCCGCTGTATCGCAGCTTCCCGGACGCCTGGACCCAGAACCGCCGCAAGTGGGTGAAGGGAAAGATCGCCCGCGGGCTGGGCCAGCGCGAGCAGGCCGAGACGCTGTTCCTGGCGGTCCGCGACGGCTTCCTGGAGGAGGGTATCCCTTACGACACGGCCCTGGTCTCGCTGGAGATCGCCCTGCTCTACGCTGAGCAGGGCAGGACGGCGGAGCTGAAGCGGCTGGCAGCAGAGATGGTGCCGATCTTCGCCTCGCGGCACATTCATCGCGAGGCATTGGCGGCGCTCGCCTTCTTCCGTCAGGCCGTCGAGACCGAGCGGGCCGGTGTCGAGGTGGTGGAGAAGGTCGCGGCGTATCTCCGCAGGGCCCGGCATGCCCCGGACCTCCGCTTCCAGATCCCCGACTAGCCGGCCGTCGATTCTTCCCGGAACCGTAGCTGGGGGTTGCCGCGGGCCTGCTGGAGGAAGGCGGAGATCTCTTCGACCAGGCCGACGGTGAGCTGCTCCATCTCCGCCGCCTGCTGGAAGACGATGAGGGCGGCCAGCGCCTCGCGATAGACCTCGCGGGATTGGAAGATGGGGAGGATCTCGGCGGCCAGGCGCTTGGTCTCCTCGATGCGCCGCTGCCGCATGTAGAGGGTGGCGAGCTCGAGCGAGACGAGCGCGGCTTCGAAGGCGATGCCGTCCTCCACGAAGATCCGGCGGAGCTCGCAGAAAGCGTCCTCGGCTTCGTCGTAGCGGCCCAGCGAGGCGGCCACCTTGCCCTCGGTCCAGCGCAGGCGCCGCTGGTCGGAGCGCGTGCCCACCTGCACCATGATCCGCCTCGCCTCGGGGATCAGCGCCGCCGCCTCCCCGCTGCGGCCGGCGTCCTGCAGACAGCCGATCAGGTTGAACTGGCTCATGCCCACCAGCCGGGGCTCGCGGAGGCCGTCGAGCAGGTAGAGGCTGGTGCGGAAGCAGTCGGCGGCGGCCTCGTAATCCCCCTTGTACTGCAGCGCGAGCCCGCGGGTCATCAGCGCCCGGCCCTGGAGATGGGGCTCGTTGACCTCGCGGTAGATGGCGACGGCGTCCGCGAGGAGGTCCAGCGCCTCGTCGAAGCGCCGCTGGGCGCGACGCAGAGGGGCCTTGAGCTCCAGGATCAACGCCTCGTCCAGGGGGTCGAGCCAGCTCCGGGAGAGGAACAGCTCCGCGGTCTGGAAGGCGCTCTCGGCCTGGCGGAAGTCGCCGAGGACGCGGAAGGCGTTGCCGAGATAGGCCCAGGTCCGGACCTTGGCCGCTTCCACCGAGCCGGGACCGTACTCCTCACCGTCGAGCCGCTCGGCGACGTCGAGCGCCAGCCGCAGGAGATCTTCCGCCTGTTGCGGAGCTTCCAGGGCCTCCAGGCGCGCATGGTCGAGGAGGAACTCGTGGAATCCCCAGCTCTGGAAGCGGGCGTCCTCCCAGACCAGGGTTCGGCGCCGCTCGTGGCCGAGGGGCTCGATCTCCCGCCAGAGCGCGAAGGCCGTGGTCCGTTCCGCGGCGAGCCGGCCGCGGTGCGCGCCGATCTCCGAGCGGTGATCGTCCAGGAGCCGGCGGATCAGGCCGCGGTGATCGTCGTTGCGCGGCAAGGGGTGCGGGGAGGGAGCGGAGCCGGGCAACAGCGCGAGGAGGCGCTCCTCACAATCCGGACAGATGAAGAGGTGGCGCTGGAGATCACGGCTCTCCCGGTCGGACAACGTATCCCTGAGATATCGCTCCAGGGCTGTGCGATCAAGATGCCGATTGTTCATCGAGGCTCACCCTCTTCCTTCCTTCCCTTCCTAATCAAGTATCACAACAACAGGCTCCGCTCAGAGCTTCCAGGACATCAGGGACGGGGGCCGCCGCCGGCCATGGGGGCAGACGCCGGAGCCCTCTCTGCCGGGCTCGTGAGCAGGGTTCGAGGGTTGGGGGGAGTTGCCCTTGACCCCCCTCCAGAGCTTCTCCAGGGCTTCGAAGAGACTACGGGTGACGAGGTTGCCCTGGATGGACGAGACCGGGGGGGCATCGCTCCGGGCCGGAGCCGCTTGCGCGGACGGCAGCGCGAGCGCCCCAGTGGCGAGCGCGAGGGTCAGGGCGAGAGTGCAACGGTACGTACGGCTGGACATAAGGCTCCTTCGAGGCAGGTCACGAAGCGGCCACCCTGGCCGCCGATGCCTGTCATGTAAGGCCCCCGTGCAAGTAAGGGCCCTGTGGACAAAAGGGTGCGAGAACTTGCGAAACTGTAGCCGAAGAGCAGGCTTTGAACAAAGAAGGAGGAGGGCGTTGGCGGAGCTTCTTTGATGGTGATAGGATTGGTCACAAATACAGGGGCCCCCTGCGGGAAGGGGCGAAAGGAGACCTACGTTGAGCGAAATCGAGAGCCGTGGTTATGTTCGTCCCGAGGTGCTGGTCTCGACCGAGTGGGTTGCGAACCATCTGAACGACCCGGGGATCCGGATCATCGAGTCGAACGAGGATCCTCTGCTGTACGCGACCGGGCACGTCCCGGGCGCCGTCGAGGTGGACTGGACGCGCGACCTGAACGATCCGGTGCGGCGCGACTATCTCGGCCGGGACGGGTTCGAGGCGCTGATGCGGCGCATCGGCGTCACCAAGGACACCACGGTCGTCTTCTACGGCGACCGCAACAACTGGTGGGCGACCTACGCCTTCTGGGTGTTCCAGCTCTTCGGGCACGACAAGGCGAAGATCATGGACGGCGGGCGGATCAAGTGGGCCAACGAGGGCCGGCCCCTGGACAAGCAGACGCCGAGCTACCCGGCGAGCGACTACAAGGCCGCCGAGCGGGACGACAAGCGCATCCGCGCCTTCCGCGACCAGGTGCTCCAGCATCTGGAGGCGAAGAAGCCGCTGGTCGACGTGCGCAGCCCCGACGAGTACAGCGGCAAGAAGCTCCACATGCCGGAGTATCCGAACGAGGGCGCGCTGCGCGGCGGCCACATTCCCGGGGCGGCGAGCGTCCCCTGGGCCAAGGCGGTCAACCCCGACGACGGCACGTTCAAGACCGCCGAGGAGCTGCGCGCCCTCTACGAGGGGGACGCGAAGATCAAGCCGGGGGACGACGTCATCGTCTACTGCCGCATCGGCGAGCGCAGCAGCCACACCTGGTTCGTCCTCACCCATCTGCTGGGCTTCGACAAGGTCCGGAATTATGATGGGAGCTGGACGGAGTGGGGCAATCTCGTGGGAGTCCCCATCGAGCGCTGAAGCCCGCTCCCTTTTCCGGAGAGTGCGAATGGCCGTACCTGACAAGCTGACCGACACGCTGGAGACGCTCGAGATGGTCCCCGACCGCAGCGAGCGGATCCAGCTCCTGATCGATATCGCGGGCCGTTTCGAGGAGGTGCCGCCGCGGCTGGCGCGGCGGCCCTTCGCCGCGGAGCACCAGGTTCCCGCCTGCGAGTCGGAAGCCTACGTCTTCACCGAGCCGCGGCCGGACGGCTCGCTCGACTTCCACTTCGCGGTCGAGAACCCGCAGGGGATCTCCGCCAAGGCGATGGCCGTGATCCTCGGCGACGCCCTCTCCGGCGCGCCCCCCGAGCAGGTTGCCGAGGTGTCGCAGGACATCGTCTACCAGGTCTTCGGCCGCGAGCTCTCCATGGGCAAGTCCATGGGCTTGATGTCGATGGTGGGGATGGTGGCGGCGATGGCGAAGAAGCAGGCCGAGGCGAGATCTTCGTAGGGGCGGCCCTGTGTGGCCGCCCTGCTCCGTTCTCCTCGTGCAACTTTGCGCGCAAAAAGTCCTTGACGAAGTTCCGGTCACCGGCGTAAATTGAGCCATGGCCGATCCGCAGCCCGCCCGACCCCGGCTCGTCCCCCCGCCCGCCCTCCATCTGCGGGCGATGGACAACCTGCGGTTCATCCGCGAGACCATGGAAGGCGCCGCCTTCTTCACCGCGGTCTCGGGGCTCGGCGAGGTGGCGGTCGGCGTCACCGCCATGGTGGCGGCCTGGATCGCCTCCCGGCAGGTGACGACATGGGGGTGGCTGCAGGTCTGGCTGTGGGACGCCCTGGTCGCCTTCCTGATCACCACCGGCGCGATCGCCTGGAAGGCTCGGCGGTCCGAGCAGAGCCTGTTCTCGAAACCGGGGCGCCGGTTCGCGCTGGCGCTCTTCCCGCCGCTGATGGCCGGGGCCCTGCTGACGCCGGTCCTGTTCTTCTCCGGCAACGTGACGGCGCTCCCGGGTCTCTGGCTCCTGCTCTACGGCACCGGTGTGGTGACCGGCGGGGCCTTCTCGGTGCGCACCGTCCCCGTGATGGGGCTGGCGTTCATGGCGCTGGGAGCGGTGGCGCTGGTTTCGCCGCCCACCTGGCGGGACGCCCTGCTCGCCGCCGGCTTCGGCGGGCTGCACGTGATTTTCGGAATCGTCATCGCCTGGAGGCATGGTGGCTAACGCCCTCAAGCACGACGGCGGCGGCGAGACGATGGAAGGGTCCGAAATGGCCGTCCACGCTCCAGCTCCGCAGACCGCCCTCGACCTCGACCGCGTCATCCACGAGCGGATGCGGCTCGGGATCGTCAGCGCGCTGGCGGTCAACGACCGCCTGAGCTTCAACGACCTCAAGAAGCTGCTCAAGACGACCGACGGCAACCTGAGCGTCCACGCCCGCAAGCTCGAGGAGGCGGGCTACATCACCTGCGAGAAGTACTTCGAGGGGCGGATGCCCAAGACCGAGTACCAGCTCACCTCGCCCGGCCGTGGGGCGCTCGAGCGGTATCTGGACCACATGGAGGCGATCATCCAGGCCACCCGCGAGGGGTGAGAGAGGGCGGCTCCGTGTCCTGCTAGCTTTGTTTTGCAAAGTCATTTGTCGGAGGAGAGTCGATGAAGAGAATCATCCGGGTCGTGCTCTGGAGCGCCCTGGCGCTCGCGGTCCTTGCGGGGGCGGGGCTCTGGACGCTGACCTCGCTGCTGCCGCGCCCACGCCCGCAGGGGCCGGTGGAGGAGGCGGTGGCCGGCGGGTCCGTCGCGGAGCTGCGGCGGGCGCTGGCGGTCCATCCCGCCGACGCCGAGGATTCCCACGGCTTCACGGCCCTGGATTGGGCGGCGCGGACCGGCCGGGTCGAGGCGATTCGCGAGCTGATCCGCGCCGGCGCCAACCCGGACGGGCGGGATCATGGGCCCAACGGCTGGACGCCGCTGCTGCACGCCGTCCACAAGGGGCAGCTCGGCTCCGCCCGCGCCCTGCTGGCTGCCGGCGCCGATCCGAACGGCCGAGGCCGCAACGGGCTGACGCCGCTGATGCTGGCGGCGGCCCAGGGGGAGCCGGAGATCGCGGAGGAGCTGCTGAAGACCGGCGCGGATCCCCGGCTTCGCGGTCCGGTGCGCTGGACGGCGCTGGAGCAGGCCGTGGCCAACGGTCACCCTGAAGTGGTCGATGCCCTGCTGCGGAAGGAGCCGGGGCTGCGGCTGGGGAACGGTCCGCGGGCCTGGGCCCTTCGCGGCCTGGCCTGGGCGCAGGGGCACTCGGACGTGCTCGACCGGCTCGACCGCCCCAGGAATCTGGCGGTGGCGCGATGAGGTCCGCGGGGCTCCACGTCGCCATCATCATGGACGGCAACGGCCGCTGGGCGGTCTCGCGCGGCCGGCCGCGCACGGCGGGGCACGTCGCGGGGGTGGAGGCGGTCCGGCGGGCGGTCGAGGCGGCCCGGGACCTGGGGGTCGGCACGCTGACCCTCTTCGCCTTCTCCTCGGACAACTGGAAGCGTCCGGACATGGAGGTCCGCGCGCTGATGCGCCTCTTCCGGAGCTATCTCACGGCGGAATCCGCCAAGTGCGCCGAGAACGGCGTCCGCATCTCGGTGATCGGCCGGCGGGACCGCCTGCCGTCCGGCCTGGTGCGGGTGATCGAGGAGGCGGAGAGGGCGACGGCGCGGGCCGACCGCTTCCTGCTGCGGATCGCGGTCGACTACTCGGCGCGCGACGCCATCCTCCGCGCCGCCGCCCGGCTGCGCGGCGGCGAGCCCTCCCGCGAGGCCTTCGCGCGCCTGCTCTCCGATCCCCACGAGGAGAAGCCCGTGCCGGACGTCGATCTCCTGATCCGCACCGGCGGCGAGCAGCGGCTCTCGGACTTCCTGCTCTGGGAGTGCGCCTACGCCGAGCTGGTCTTCACCGACCGCATGTGGCCGGACTTCAGCGGCGCCGACCTCGCCGACGCCGTGCGCGAGTTCCAGCGCCGGGAGCGCCGGTTCGGGGCGGTGCCGGTGGCGGAAAAGCAGAGAGGCGGCCTCGCGGCCGCCCCTCGATCCGCCCTCGTGGAGGTGAGCTGCTCCTAGTCGACGCTGCGCGTCATCAGGTCGGCCACCGCGCGGTTGAACCGCACGGGGTCGGGGAGCTCGCCCCCTTCGGCGATCAGGCCGTAGCCGAAGAGCAGGTGGGCGTAGTCCTCGAGCAGCGGATCGTCCTGGTTCTTCTCGAAGCGCTCGGTCATCCGGGAGAGGATCTCGTGCTTCGGGTTGAGCTCCATGATCCGGCGCTGCTTGGGGCCGCCCCCCTTCCCCTTCTGCAGGAGCTTCTCGAGCTGCGGGCTGTAGTCGTGCTCGGCGCCCACCAGGCAGACGGGGGAGCTGGTGAGGCGATTGGTGAGGCGGACCTGCTTGACGTTGGCGTCGAGCTTCTTCTGCAGGTGCTCCAGGAGCGGCTTCATCTGCTCCTCCTGCGCCTTCAGCTCCTCCTCGGTCTGCTTCTTCTCCTCCTCGCTGCCGAGCGAGACCGTGCCCTTGCCCACCGACTTCAGGCGCTTGCCGCCGTACTCGTGGAGCGACTGCGTCAGCAGCTCGTCGACGGTGTCGACCAGGTAGAGCACCTCGTACCCCTTCTCCTTGAACGCCTCGAGATGGGGGGAGTTCTCGACCTGCGAGCGGGACTCGCCGGTGAGGTAGTAGATCTCGTTCTGCCCCTCCTTCATCCGCTCGACGTACTCCTTGAGCGTCGTCAGCTTCTCCGGGTCGTTCGACGACTCGAAGACGAGCAGCTCGAGCAGGCGCTCCTTGTTCTCGTAGTCGGAGCTGACCCCTTCCTTGATGGCGCGGCCGAACTCGGTCCAGAACTTGCAGGTAGGTCTCGGAGTCCTTCTCCCGCATCTCGTCGAGGACGTCGAGGACCTTCTTGGTCAGTCCCTTGCGGATCAGGGTGATGAAGCGGTCCTGCTGCAGCATCTCGCGCGAGACGTTGAGCTGGAGGTCCGGCGAGTCGACGACGCCGCGGACGAAGCGGAGATACTGCGGCAGCAGGTCCTCGCACTTCTCCATGATCTGGATGCGCTTGACGTAGAGCTGCAGCCCCGGCTTCGAGGCGACGTAATAGAGGTCGTACGGCGCGGTCGACGGGATGAAGAGCAGGGCCTGGTACTCGATCCGCCCCTCGGCCTTGTACTGGATCGTCTTCAGCGGCTCGGTCCAGTCGTGGGAGATGTGCTTGTAGAACTCCTTGTACTCGTCCTGGGTGACCTCGGAGGCGGGCCGCGTCCAGATCGGCTTCATCGAGTTGAGGACCTTCTCCTCGAGCGGCATCTTGGGCTTCTCGCCGGTCTCCTTCTCCTTGGCGAGATCCTCGATCTCCGGGTCCTTCTCGGCCGTGAGGATGATCGGGTAGCTGACGAAGTCCGAGTAGCGGCGGACGACGCGGCTGACCACCCAGCGGTCGGAGAAGTCGTCCATGCCGTTGTCTTTGTCCTCGGGCTTCAGGTGGAGGGTGATCGCGGTGCCGCGGCCGGGCTTCTCGGCCTCTTCGATGGTGTAGGTGCCGTCGCCGGTGGACTCCCAGCGGGTGGCGGTCGTCTCGCCGGCCCGGCGGGTCACCAGCTCGACGCGCTCGGCGGCCATGAACGAGGAGTAGAAGCCGACGCCGAACTGGCCGATCAGCTCCGCGATCGTCTGCTGCGACTCCCCCTGCTTCAGGCGCTCGGCGAGCTCGCGGGTGCCGGACTTGGCGATCGTCCCGATGTTGGCGATCACCTCGTCGCGGCTCATGCCGATGCCGTTGTCCCGGATGGTCAGGGTGCGCGCGTTGCGGTCCGCCTCCAGGCGGATCTCGAGCGTCTCGTCGCCGGCGAGAAGCTCCGGCTGCGTCAGCGCCTCGAAGCGGAGCCGGTCGAGGGCATCGGACGCGTTCGAGATCAGCTCGCGGAGAAAGATCTCCTTGTTCGAGTACAGCGAATGGATCATCAGGTCGAGGAGCTGCTTGGTCTCGGCTTGAAACTGCAGGGTCTCGACGGTAGCGGTTGCCATGAACATGTCCTCCTGATCTTGGAATCTGGGCCCTCGCCGGAACGCGGAGCGAGGGGGAGACTTGGTATCACCCCTTCGAACGCCCGCGCTGGCTTGGGGAATTCCCCCGCGCCAGAATTCTGACTGCGGGGGAGTCAACTAAAGTTTAGTGCGAAACGCGCACGCTTTCAACCCGGTGGGAGCCTGTAAGATCCCTGAGGAGGATCGCGGATGGCCTGGGGACAGAAACGTAGCGAAGGAGGAGGTTGCATGGCCCGGCTGGCACTGCTGGTGGCGATCGTGGCGCTGGTCTTCTCCTGGGCGGCCTACCGGCGCGCCGGGGGGCAGCTCAAGGAGATCTGGGGCGACGCGACCCGGGGTGCGGCGGACTTCCGGGTCGGCAGCCCGGATGGCGGCACGACAGCCCTGGCGCAAGCTGAAAGCCGGCTTCTCGGTCACCGGGCCGAGGTGGCGGGGGATCGCAACCTCAGTCAGGTGGAGCGGGACGTGGCCGAAGTCCGGCAGAACCTGGAGCGCTCCTACCGCAATGCCAGCGCGGCCACCCGGGAGAAGTGGCAGGGGGTCGACGCCGAGCTGAACCGCCTGGAGGCTCAGCTCAAGCAGGGTGGAGCGAGCGCTCTCGCGACGCTCGACTCGGCGGTGGCGAAGATCCGGAGCGTGGCGGGGGAGGAGAAGAAGGATGAGCGCTGATCCGGCGGACCGGTTCGACCCGGTCACGGAGGCGAACGCCTTTCTGGAGAACGCCGCGCCCGCCGTGTGGGCCGCTCTCTCGCCCCTCGGCCGCCGGGCGCTCCAGCCGCTCCACTTCCTGCCGCTGCAGACCGCCGAGGCGCGGGGCAAGCCGTTCAACGCCACCATCGGCCAGATCACCGACGGTCACGGCGCGGCGGTCCCCCTCCCCTCGATGGCCGCCGCCCTCGCGGGCCTCGGCGAGGCGGAGCGGAGCCGGGCCTTCCTCTACTCGCCGGTCGAGGGGATCCCCGAGCTGCGCCGCGCCTGGCGCGACTGGCAGCGGCGGGGCCAGCGGTCCGATCTCCCCTCCTCGCTGCCGATCGTCACCGTCGGCACGGCCCAGGCGAGGACGCTGGCGGCCGAGCTGTTCGTGAGCGAGGAGAGGAAGGTCATTCTCCCTGACCCTTCCCGCGAGGGGGACCAGGAGCTGTTCGCCCTGCGCCTGGGGGCCCATCCGCTCCCCTGCGCCTGCACGCACGGCGGGCACTTCGACCCGGCCGCCGTCTCCCGGCATCTCGCCGATCTTCCCGAGGGGGAGCCGGCGGTGGTGCTCCTGGAGTTTCCCCGCGAGGAGACCGGCTACATGCCGGTCACCCGCGAGCGCCTGGCCCTCTGCTCCGCGCTGGCCAGGGAGGCGGAGCGGCGGCCGCTGGTGGTGATCGTGGACGACACCTGGGCGGGGCTGGGCACGCCGAGCTCCTCGCTGTTCTGGGGTCTCACCGGCCGCCATCCCAACCTGATCCCGATCAAGATCGACGGCGCCGACGGCCAGCTCGGCTTCCCCGGCGGCCGGGTGGGCTTCCTCACCTTCCCCTGCGAGCCCGAGAGCGACCTCGCCAGGTCGCTGGAGAGCAAGGCCAAGATGTTGCTCCGCGCCCAGGTGGGCTCGCCGTCGACGACGGCGCAGGTGATTCTGCTGCGGGCCTTGCAGGCGCGCCAGGTTTGTAACCCGGGCTTCAGTTGTCCAGAACCAGGCCGAACTCGTTGCAGATTGATACCAGGTCAGGATGAGAGACGGTCAGCGGCTCCGGATGGAAGCCAGGCGTCGGGACCAGGAGTGATCGGGTTTCGAAGAGCGCGGCGCAGGGCCGATCATCCAGGTTCGAGCCATACACGACACCGGCAGCGCCCTGCTCCGCCAGGAAGCGGGTCACCATCTGGGTGATCGTGCGATCTTTGCTGCGAACACTGAGCGATATCGAGGTAGTCCATCCTGCGCCGGTCGAGGACGTCCCGCGTGGAGATATGTGAACTGCTGGCGGAGCGTGGAATCGTCGATATCGACCAGATTCCCCCTCAGGATCTCGAGGGTGCCTTGGGCCAGTACCTTCGTCGCCCGCCATGCCGCGGTTATTCGTGGCGCCGGCAGGTCATCGCCGTAAAGGTCTTTGTACTCCGCAAGCGCCTTGGCGTTCGGGCGGAAGTCGGCCAGCACCTCGCTGAAAGCGGTCCTGCCGCTGCTCGGCGCATTAGAGGGTCCGGAAGACTTTGTCCGGGTGATCGAAGCGGTTTTTCCAGTTCAGGACCGCCCATGGCGGGAAGTCCAACGGTCCGCTGACATGGCCCACTCGCCAAGCGAGCGAGCTGTTTTTCAGTGAGCCTCCACGATCAGCGTAGCCAGTCCTCCAACTGCACCCGCTCGTCCGTCGAAGCGTCGCGATACTTGACGATCACCGGGGTGTAGAGGGAGAGACCCCACTCCTTGCCGGCGCCGCGGGCGACGGCGCGGGAGCCGGGGACGACGACCGCCTCCTCGGGGATGATCAGGGGGAGCTCGTCGGTCGCGCGGTGGATCGTCTCCCGGACGAGGTCGTAGACCGGGGTCGAGCGGGTGAGGATCGTCCCCGCCCCGAGCACGGCGCGGCGCTTGACCACCGTCCCCTCGTAGACGCCGCAGTTGCCGCCGATCAGGACGTCGTCCTCGACGATCACCGGCGAGGCCCCCACCGGCTCCAGCACGCCGCCGAGCTGGGCGGCGGCCGAGAGGTGGACCCGCTTGCCGACCTGGGCGCAGCTCCCCACCAGGGCGTGCGAGTCGACGAGCGTGCCGTCGTCCACCCAGGCGCCGACGTTGACGTACATCGGCGGCATGCAGATCACCCCGCGCCCGAGGTAGCAGCCGTCGCGGATCGCCGAGCCCCCCGGGACGACGCGGACGCCATCCTCCAGGCCGAGCGGCCGGGGCGGATAGGTCGACTTGTCGAGGAAGGGGAGCCGGCCGCCGGGAGAGCCGCCGACCGACATGTCGACGATCTCCCCCATGCGGAAGCCGGCGAGGATCCCCTGCTTGACCCAGGGGTTCACCCGCCAGCCGGTGGGAGAGGCGGCGTCCGGCTCGGCGGCGCGGATCTCCCCGCGGTTGAGCGCCTGCTTGAAGCGATCGAAGAGCTGGCGATGCTCCGGCCCGTACGTGGCCGGCGGCTCGGCGTAGAGCCGCTCGACGCTCTGCTGGAGGGCGCGCAGGGCGTCGAGATCCTCAGACCGCAAGACGGTTCTCCACCGCGGTCTCCGCCTCGGCGCTCTCCGGGATCAGCCCGAGCCCGAGCAGGATCTTCTCGATCTTCCGCACGCTCTCCGGCCGCGGGTAGACCGCCGGCAGGCGGAACGCCGGCTCGAGCAGCCCCATGAGGCTCATCGCCGCCTTGACCGGTCCGGGGTTCGACTCGACGAAGTTGATCTCCATCAGCGCGTGCAGCCGGCGCTGGACCTCGCGCGCCGCGGGGAAGTCCCCTTCGAGGGCGAGCGAGGTCAGCCGCGCCATGGCGAAGGGGACCTCGTTCGAGACGACCGAGATGACCCCCACGCCGCCGAGGGCGATCACCGGCAGGGTGATGGCGTCGTCGCCCGAGAGCACGGCGAAGCTGTCGGGGACCGCCTGGAAGATCGCCGCGATCTGCGAGATGTTGCCCGATGCCTCCTTGACCCCCACCACCGTCTCGATCTCCGCCAGGCGCGCCAGCGTGGCGGGCTCGACGTTCAGGCCGGTGCGGCCGGGGACGTTGTAGACCACGATCGGCAGCCGCGTGGCGCGGGCCACCGCGCGATAGTGCTGGTAGAGCCCCTCGGGCGTGGGCTTGTTGTAGAACGGAGTGACGACCAGCAGGCCGTCCGCCCCGAGCCCCTCGAGGTCGCGGGCGAGCTCGACCACCTCGCGGGTGTCGTTGCCGCCGCAGCCGGCGAGCACGGGGATCTTCCCCTGCGCCTCCTCGAGCGTGATCTCGACCACCCGCAGATGCTCCTCGCGCGAGAGGGTGGGGTTCTCGCCCGTCGTGCCGCAGGGGACCAGGAAGTGGATTCCGGCCTCGATCTGGCGGCGCACCAGCCGGCGCAGGGTCTCCTCATCCAGCGACAGATCGGAGCGGAACGGGGTGACCAGCGCGGTACCGCAGCCTTGAAACATGGTGTCTCCTGAGCGCGCCCCTTTTATTGGGAGGACGGGCGCTTCGAATCCATTCTATGGCTGTTCGCGAACGATCTCTTCCCAGACCTGGCTGAACTCGTGGAAACCCTGGCGCCCGATCATCCAGCGGGCGGCGCGGAGGGCGCCGTGGGCGAAGCCGGAGCGGTCGCGGGCCCGGTGCTCGAGGGTGATCGTGTCCGCCTCGGAGTCGAAGCCGATCTGGTGGGTGCCGGGGATCGATCCCGCCCGGTTGCTCGCGGCGTCGATCGGCCGCTGACCACCCCGCCGCCGCCATCGCCCGCTCGATCTCCAGCAGCGTCCCCGAAGGAGCGTCCTTCTTCTTCTTGTGATGGATCTCGTAGGCCCAGGCGTCGTAGGCGGTCTCCTGGGCGAGCAGCCGCGCCGCCGCCGCGGCCAGACGGTAGAAGACCTGCACGCCGACGGAGAAGTTGGCGCCATGGAGGAGACCCGCGCCGTGCCGCTCGACCGCCTCCCGCACCCGCGGGAGCTGGTCCGCCCAGCCGGTGGTCCCGACCACCAGCGGCACCCCGAGAGCGGCGATTCGCTCGGCGTTGACCGGCACCGCCGCCGCGGTCGAGAAGTCGATCGCCACGTCGATCCCGCGGAAGCTCTCGGCGGTGATCTCGACATCGGCGCCGTGGAGCCGCAACGCCACCTCGAAGCCGTGCTCGGGGGCGAGCCGCTCGACCAGCCTGCCCATCCGGCCGTAGCCGATCAGCGCCAGACGGCTCATCTCCATTTCACTCATTCGACGACCTCGTCCGGCTCGCCCGGCAGCAGCGCCGCGTGCAGCCGGGCGATCAGCTCCGGGAGCTGCTCGTCCTCGGCCAGCAGGCGGACGACCGGCGCCGCGACCCCCCTGAACACCAGCCGCGGCTCGAGCTCCCGCGCCGCCTCCAGGACGCGCTCGGCGAGCTCCGGATGAGTCGCGAGGTCCTCCGAGACCAGCGAGACGACCGTACGGCCGCGGGTGACCCAGAGCTCGGCCTTCTGCCCCACGGCCGAGAGCAGGGCCGAATGGATCTCCGGCAGCCGGTCCTCGCGGTCGAGGGCGAGATCGCCGTTCCCCATCGCCAGGAGCGAGGGGCGGAAGCGCTCGCAGACCTCGAAGACGCCGGCGAGCAGGCCGTTCTGGGATTCGCCGGTGGCCTGGGCGGAGAGGCGGGTGGAGATCAGGTGGGCGTTGGCGCGGCAGGCGATCGACTTGATCGTCGGCGGCGCGTCCGGATTGCGGCGGCCGATCACCGTCCCCTGGCCGCCGGGGTGGCGGGAGTCGAGGATGCGGATCGGCACGCCCGCCCGGCTCGCCGGCCCCAGCGTGCCGTAATGGGGCTTCTTGGCGCCCGAGCAGGAGAGCTCCAGGGCCTCGGCGAAAGAGAGGGTGCGGATCCGCCGCGCGCCGGGGAAGTTGCGCGGATCGGCGGTGCGCATGCCGTCGACGTCGGTCCAGATCACGATCTCCTCCGCGCCCAGCGCGGCGCCGACGATGGCGGCCGAGAAGTCCGACCCCTCCTTGCCGAGCGTCGTCGTCACCCCCTGCAGCGTCGCCCCCACGTAGCCGCCGAGGACCGGCACGCGTCCGGCGCGCAGCAGCGGCAGGAGGGTCTCGCGCAGGCGGGCGTCGGTCGGGCCGTAGAGCGGGAGGGCGCGGGTGAAGTCGTGGTCGGTCACGATCACCCGCCGGCAGTCCACCCAGGCGGCGTCGACGCCGGCATGAGTGAACGCGAAGGCGAGGATGGTGCTCGCCAGCAGCTCGCCGAACCCCGCCACGGCGTCCGCGGCGCGCGGCGTCAGGGCCCGGGTGGCGAGCAGCTCGTCGAGCTGGGTGCGCAGGTCGTTGAAGAAGGGGTCGAGCGCCGCGTCCAGGGCCGGCCGGCCGGCGGGGGGGACCACGCCGTGGGATTCGCGGCGGTGATAGGTCTCGATCTCGTCGAAGGCGGCCAGCGCGCCGGCGCGGTCCCCGGCGGCCGCGGCCTCGGCGGCCGCGAGCAGGCGGCGGGTGGTCTTGGCCATCGCCGAGACCACCACCACGGGCTGGCGGGGGAGGTTGTCGCGCACGATGCCCGCCACCCGCTCGATCGCCGCCGCGCCGTCGACCGAGCTGCCGCCGAATTTCATCACGATCATCGAGGCGCGATCAGCCCCTCGCTCTTCATCATCTCGGCGTTGAGCAGGGCGGCGCCGGCGGCGCCGCGCAGGACGTTGTGCGAGAGCGCGGCGAACTTCCAGTGGAAGAGGTTGCACTCCCGCAGCCGCCCGACGGCGGTGGCCATCCCGCGCTCCAGCCCGGCGTCCTTGCGCGGCTGCGGGCGGTCCGGCGCCTCCATGAAGTGGATCGGCCGCTTCGGCGCCGAGGGGAGGCCGCGCTCCTGGGGGAGGCCGGAGAAGGCCGCCAGGGCCTCCAGGATCTCCTCGCGCTCCGGCCGGCGCTCGAACTCGACGCTCGCCGAGATCAGATGGCCGTCGATCGAGGGGACCCGGTTGCAGCTCGCGCTCATCGTGAACGGGAGCGGCCGGATGTGATCCCCCGCCAGCTCGCCCAGGATCTTCTGCGGCTCGGTCTCCAGCTTCTTCTCCTCGTCGCCGCCGATATAGGGGATGACGTTGCCGAGGATGTCGAGCGACGGCACGCCGGGGTAGCCGGCGCCGGAGACCGCCTGGAAGGTGGTGACCGCCACCCTCCGGATGCCGAAGGAGCGCAGGGCGGCGAGCGGGATCACCAGCACGACGGCGGCGCAGTTGGGGTTGGTCACGATCCCCCCCTCCCAACCCCGCTCCCGGCGCTGGACCGCCAGCAGGCTCAGATGACCGGGGTTGATCTCCGGCACCAGCAGGGGGACGTCCGGCGTCATCCGGTAGTGGCTGGAGTTGGAGACCACGACGTGGCCGGCGGCGGCGAAATCGCGCTCGATCTCCCCCGCCAGGCTGCCGGACATCGAGGAGAAGACCAGCCGCGGCCCCCGGCCGGGCACGCACTCCTCGACGGCGCGCTCGGCGACGTCGGCCGGCGGCTGCCCCTCGAGCTGCCAGGAGGTGGCCTCGCGATAGCTCTTGCCGGCGCTGCGGTCGCTGGCGCCGAGCCATTTGAGCTCGAACCACGGATGGTTCTCCAGAAGCTGCACGAACCGCTGGCCCACCGTGCCGGTGGCGCCCAGGATTCCGACCTCGATCTTCTTGTCCATCGTCTCCATGTCCTCGCTTCCGCGGCGCGATCTAGGGGTTGAGCAGCCGGCGAACCATATCTCCATAGTGCCGCGCGGCGTCGAGAACGTCCCGCTTCGCGATCCTCTCCGCGGGAGTGTGGGCGACGTGGATGCTCCCCGGGCCCGAGCAGGAAGGGCTCCCCCCAGGCCCCCAGCCGGGGGATGTCGGTGGTGTATTTGACGATCGTGGTCTCGAAGCCGGGGAGCGACCCGAGGTGCACGGCCGGCACCTCCCGGATCTCCGCGATGTGCACCCCTGGAACGGCGTGCACCGCCGCGGCGATCCTGCGCCGCAGCTCCGCCGTCTCCCCGACGGTGCGGATCGTCACCTCGGCCCGCGCCTGGTCCGCCACGACGTTGGGAGCCCGGCCGCCGGCGAGGGTGCCGACGTTGAGCGTGGTCTCGCCGAGCACGGGGTCGGAAGGGAGCGGCAGGTCCCGCAGGCGCGCCAGGACGTCGACCAGCTTGTCGATCGCCGAGTCCCCCAGCTCCGGGTAGGCGGAGTGGGCCGCCCGCCCCTCGGCCGCGAGGGCGAGATAGAGATTCCCCTTCGAGCCCAGGGCGAGCCGGTTCTCGGTGGGCTCGCCGTTGATCAGGTAGCGGGACCCCCGGGGGTGGCGGTTGGCCATCTGGGCGCCGACGCTGTCCGTCTCCTCGCCGACGACGAACAGCAGGCCGAACCCGCGGACCCCCTCGTCCAGCAGCTCCCGGGCGGCCTGGAGCATGGCGGCGATCCCCCCCTTGGTGTCGCACGCCCCCCGGCCGTGGAGGAATTCGCCGTCTTCCGAGGAGGGGAAGAACGGCGGCACGGTGTCCATGTGGGTCGAGAGGACGACCACCGGCTCCCCCCAGGCGGCGAAGACGTTGAAGCGGTCCCCCTCGACCGGCATGCGCTCGACCGCGCCGCCGGGAGCCCGGTCCACGAGCTCCTCCAGATGGCGGAAAAGGAAGTCGCCGATCTCCCGCTCCCGCCCGGTCGTCGAGTCGATGTCGATCAGGGCGCGGGTCAGCTCGAAGAGGTTCATGGAGGAAGAGCCCCGCAGGGGCGCAGGCATAATAGCCTGGGGCTTCAGCCCCAGGTCGGGGAGGCCAGAAGAATTTTTAGCCCTGAAAGGGCGCAGGCAGCGTTCAGGGGTTTGCCTGCGTCCCTTCGGGACTTGGATAAAAACCGGGAATCCGGACCTACCTGGGGTTGAAACCCCAGGCTTTATGCCTGCGCCCCTGCGGGGCTCGAAATGCGGATTCCACACGCGCCCGATCATATCCGAGAGGGCCGATCGGATAAGATACGCCGCCATGATCGAAATCGATTTGCAGGGCAAGCGTGGACTGGTGATGGGCGTCGCCAACTCGCGGAGCCTCGGCTGGGCGATCGCCGAGCGGCTGCACGAGGCGGGCGCGGAACTGGCCTTCAGCTATCAGGGGGAGCGGCTGCGGGAAGATCTCGAAAAGCTCACCCGCGACTGGCCGGGGACCCGGCTCTCCCAGTGCGACGTCACCCGCGACGAAGACCTCGCGGCCACCTTCGCCGATCTCAAGGATGCCTGGGGGAGCCTCGACTTCGTCGTCCACTCCATCGGCTTCGCCCCCCGCGCGGCCATGGACGGGCGCTACATCGAGACCACCCGCGAGGACTGGCGGACGGCGCTCGACATCTCCGCCTACTCCCTGGTCGCCGTCGCCCGCGAGGCCGAGCCGCTGCTCAACGAGGGGGGCTCCCTGGTCACCCTCACCTACTACGCCGCCGAGAAGGTGGTGCCCAAGTACAACGTCATGGGCATCGCCAAGAGCGCCCTGGAGGCGAGCGTCCGCTATCTGGCCTACGAGCTGGGCAAGAAGGGGGTGCGGGTCAACGCGGTGTCCGCGGGCCCGGTGCGCACCGTGGCGGCGCGCTCCATCCCCGGCTTCATGAAGATGTACAACAAGGTCGGCGGCATCGCCCCGCTCGGCCGCAACGTCACTCACGAGGAGGTGGGCAACCTCGGCCTCTTCCTCCTCTCGCCTCTGGCCGGCGGCATCACCGGCGAGACCGTCTACGTCGATTCCGGCTTCCACATCATGGGGATGGAGCTGGGAGAAGAGTAGGACGGAAGAGATCAGGGGCGGCTCCCGCCGCCCCTCCTTCCCGCGCGGGCCTACAGGCCGGTTTCGGCCGGATCGACCGGCGGCGTCTTTTGCGTGGAGCCGGACACGCAGAGCGGCGCGCCGTTGGGGTCCATTCCACAGCCCTGCTTCTGGTGGCTCCGCGCCGCAATGCGCGGGGTGCGCGCCCGGGAGCCGGTCCCAGAGCTGCGCCAGCTTCACCAGCGCGCCCGGACCCGGAATCCAGCTCAGGGGGACCGCCTGCGAGATGCTCGGGATGGAGAGACAGAGAGTGATCGCGGTAACGACGATTTTCTTCTTAAGCATCTCTAATAATCTCCCAAATAGAAAGTTTCGATGGAGTTGCAACAAAAATTGTGTGGCCTTTGCCATAGTGCCGTCGGAAAGGAAAACCGGGGCACTCTTTGCAAGGGACGGGTATACTCCGCCGCCATGAAAAAGATGATCCAAGGATTGCCGAGGGAGGAGCGCGCATGCGGGCATTGATCCTGGCCGGCGGCAGCGGCACTCGTTTCTGGCCTCTGTCGCGGAAGTCGCGGCCCAAGCAGCTCCTCGCTCTGGAGGGGGAGCGGACGCTTCTGCGCGACACCCTGGAGCGGCTGGCGCCGGCGATCGGCCCCGAGTCGGTCTGGGTCTGCACCACCGAGGAGCTGGCGGAGGCGGTGCGCCGGGATCTGCCGTCGGTGCCGCCGGAGCAGATCCTGAGCGAGCCCCAGGGGCGCAACACGGCGCCCGCCATCGCCTGGGCGGTGCGCTCGATGCCGGAAGCGGCGCGGCGCGAGGTGGTGGCGGTGCTGCCGGCCGATCACCGGATGGGGGACCCCGCCGCTTTCCGCGACGCCCTGGAGCGCGCGGCGCGGGTGGTCGAGCGAGAGGACCGGGTGATGACCCTGGGGGTCGTGCCGCGCTGGGCCGAGACCGGCTACGGGTATCTGGAGCTCGAGCCCGGCGAGGGGGCCGAGGGGGTGCGGCGGGTGCGCCGCTTCGTCGAGAAGCCCTCGGCCGAGAACGCGGAGCGCTTCCTGGCCTCCGGCAACTATCTCTGGAACGCCGGCATCTTCCTCTTCCGCGGCTCGACGCTGCTCGACCTCGTGGCCCGAGCACCAGCCCGAGCTCTCCCGCGGGCTGGAGGAGATCGCCGCCGCCCCGGACCGCCTGCGCGAGCTCTACGGCCGCCTCCCCGCCGACTCGATCGACTACGCGATCATGGAGAAGCTCGACGGCATCGCCACCCTCCCGCTCGACTGCGGCTGGAGCGATCTCGGCTCCTGGGAGGCGCTCGACGAGATCCTGCCCAAGGACATCCAGGGGAACACCAGCCATGGCGACACCCTCGCCGTGGACGCCCGCGGCAACCTCCTGTTCGCCGACCAGGGGACGATCGCCGTGCTGGGGGTCGAGGACCTGGTGGTCGTGCGCACCGGCGACGCGGTGCTGGTGATGCCGAAGTCGCGCTCGCAGGAGGTCCGCAAGCTGGTCTCCGAGCTGACCGCGCGCGGCCGCAAGGACCTGCTGTGATCCAGCCGGCGACCATCTCGACCGCCGGCGGAGACCAGACGCTCGCCACCCTCTCGGCGCCGCTCCCGCTCGACGAGCTGGTGCCCGGAGGGGAGGGCGACTGGGAGGTCGAGATCGGCTTCGGCAAGGGGCGCTATCTCCTCCGCCGCTGTCAGGAGGACGCGGACCGCCGTTTCCTCGGTATCGAGGTGGCGGGGGAGTACCACGGCCTCTTCGTCGACCGCGCCCGCCGTCACGGCTTGAGCAACTGGGTGGCGATGCGGGGGGACGCGCTCTGCCTGGCGTCGTCCGTGCTGCCGGCCGGCTTCGCCTCGGCGCTCCACGTCTACTTCCCCGACCCCTGGCCGAAGAGCCGCCACCACAAGCGCCGCCTCTTCGATCCCGAGACGGTCGACCTGGTGCTCCGCCTGCTCCGCCGGGGTGGGCGCTTCTCCTTCGCCACCGACTTTCTCGACTATGGCGAGCGGGTGGTCGAGATCCTCTCGGGCTATCCCGCCCTCCGCTTCGACCGCCGCGACCGCCCCTGGGACGAGGGGCCGCGCACCAACTACGAGGCCAAATACGAGATCGAGGGGCGCCCGATCCTGCGGCTCGAAGGGGTCCTGGAGGTGGACGGCGGCGACGCGCCTCTCCATCCCGAGGGAGCCAAGGCCGTGCTGGCCGCGACCTGGGAAGAGCCCGCCCCCGCTGAGGGGGACCCCTCTCCCCGCCGGGGAGACCCCTCCCCCCGCTAGGGGGACCCCTCTCCCGGCCGGGGAGACCCCTGTCCCCATCGGGGAGACCCCTGTACCCGCCCGGGGGACCCCTCCCCCCGGCGGGGGCGGCCTTTCCCCCCCTAATCGCGGCAAGGGGCCGGCTGTGCTAAAAGTTCCCCCGAGCCTTGAATCGGCTGGAACGGAGGGCATGTCCATGCAGAAAGTCATCGTGATCACCGGGGCGAGCTCCGGCATCGGAGCGGCCCTCGCCGGGCAGTTGGGGAAGGCGGGTCACCGGCTCGTGCTGGCCGCGCGCCGCCGGGAGGAGCTCGAGCAGGCCGCCCGTGAGGCGGGAGGCGCGCTCCCCGTCCCCACCGACGTCACCCGGCGCGAGGAGGTCGAGCGCCTCCGCGACCGGGCGATCGAAGAGCTTCGGCCGCATCGACGTCTGGATCAACAACGCCGGCCGCGGCATCAGCAAGCCGGTGCTCCAGCTCACCGACGCCGATTTCGACGAGATGATGACGGTGAACGTGAAGTCGGCCCTCTACGGCATGCAGGCGGTGGTGCCGCACTTCATGGAGCGTCGGGCCGGGCACCTGATCAACGTCTCGTCCTTCCTCGGCCGCGTTCCGATGGCCAGCATCCGCTCCGTCTACAGCGCCGCCAAGGCCGCCCTCAACTCGCTGACCGCCAACCTCCGCACCGACTTGGCCGCGGAGTATCCGGACATTCATGTCTCCCTGGTGATGCCTGGAATCGTGAAGACCGGGTTCGCGCAGAACGCGCTCGGCTCCTCCGCCGCCCCGGCCGCCCCGCCGGCGGGGCCGTCGCCCGGTTCGATGCAGCCGCAGACGGCCGAGGAGGTCGCCGCCGCCATCGCGCGCCTCGTCGAGCGGCCGGAGGCGGAGATCTACACCAACCCCGCGTCGCCCGAGCTGGTCCGGCGCTATTACGCGGATGTCGGGGCGTTCGAGGCGCAGACCCTGGCGAAGGCCCGATGACCGCGATGACCGCGACCTCCGGCTGGTTCCACTGGGCTCTGCTCTCGGCGGTGTTCGCGGCGCTGACGGCGATCTTCGCCAAGATCGGCATCGAGGGGGTCGATTCGGACTTCGCGACGCTCGTGCGCACCACCGTGATCCTGTTCGTCCTGGCGGCGTTCGTCTATTTCACCGGCAAGTGGAGCAATCCGCTCGCGCTGAGCCGGAAGACGTGGACGTTCCTGACCCTGTCCGGGCTGGCGACGGGGGCCTCCTGGGTCTGCTACTTCCGGGCGCTGAAGATCGGGGAGGCCTCGAAGGTGGCGCCGGTGGACAAGCTGAGCCTCGTTCTCGTCGCCATCTTCGCGACGATCTTTCTGCACGAGCGCCCGAGCCCGCGGGAATGGTTCGGCATTCTCCTGGTGGGCACGGGCGTCGTGATCCTCGGCTTCAAGCGGTAGGCGACAGGCTCAGATCTCGTACTCGCCGCCGGGGCGGCGAGTTTAGACTGGGACACCGGTTGGTTCTCCTGTCGGATGGAATGAGATCATTCGTGCCTTCGTGGCTCAACGATTCCGCCCTGTCGTCCCCTCACCACGAAGCCGTCCTCCCCGGAGGACGCCGAGGAGGTGCCTCCCCAGGGGAACGGGGTTGGAACGGAAATTGATACGTACCGCAGGAAGTCGCCCCCACTCGGGTTTCAGGGGGCAGGAGGAATGAACATCATGAGCTCGAAACGAATCCCTGCTTTCGCCGTCGCCCTGACGATGCTGGTCTCCCTCTTCTCCTTCGCCCCGGCGGCCTCCGCCTATACCCGTACCCACGTGGGTGTACGGGTCTACGCCCCGCTGCCGCCGTTCCGCCACGAGCGGGTGCTGGTCCGGCCGGGCCCGCGCTACGTCTGGGTGCCCGGGCACTGGCAGCCCTACCACCGGCGCTACGTCTGGGTCCGCGGCGCCTGGCTGGTCCCGCCCCACCCGCGCGCGATCTGGGTCGCGCCGCGCGTGGTCTACCGTCACCACCACAACCCCTACTACTACCGCGGCTACTGGCGGTATTAGGCCGGCTACCAGGCCGGCCTGACCGGCCCGGCCGCGTCGAGGGGCTCCCGGCGGTGGTATTCTTCCCTGCCGGGAGCCCAAATCTTGTTCAAACGACTCAAGTACCTCTGGCCTTATCTCCAGCCCCATCGCCGCAAGCTGGCGATCGGCATGGCCGCCGTCCTCGCCTCGGTGCTGCTCGGGCTGGCGAGCCCGCTGCTCGTCGGCAACGCCATCGACTCGATCCGCCACGGCTCTTCCCGCATGGTCCTGCTGGGCTACGGGGGCCTGGTCATCCTCTTCTCGCTCTGTACAGGGGTGTTCAGCTACCTGCAGCGCATGGTCCTGGTGGGGATGAGCCGGGATATCGAGTACGACCTGCGCAACGCCTACTTCGCGGCGCTGGAGAAGCAGGCGCCCAGCTTCTACCAGGAATACCCCACGGGCGACCTGATGGCGCGGGCGACCAACGACCTGCAGGCGGTGCGGATGCTCTGCGGCCCGGCCATCATGTACATGGCCGGCACTCTCTTCACGGCCGCCGGAGCGCTCTTCTTCATGACGCG
This sequence comes from uncultured Acidobacteriota bacterium, assembly GCA_963761645.1. Taxonomy (GTDB): domain Bacteria; phylum Acidobacteriota; class Thermoanaerobaculia; order Multivoradales; family UBA5704; genus DATARR01. Next base: position 22,882 of record CAVXIG010000008.1, on the reverse strand, counting down.
GATCAGCCTGCCGCTGATGCTGATCGCGCTGGCCCCGATGCCGCTGGTGGTGTTCGCGACCACCCTCATCGGGCGCCGGATCCACGGGCTCTTCAGCAGCGTCCAGGGGAAGTTCTCGGACGTCACCACGAAGGTGCAGGAGAATCTCGCCGGCGTGCGGGTGGTGCGGGCCTATGCCCGGGAGACCCATGAGGACGCCGAGTTCGAGCGGGTCAACCAGATCTACCTGGACGGCAACCGCCGGCTGGCGGCCCTGTCGACGGCGTTCCAGCCGCTGCTCCAGATCCTCGTCGGCGTCGGCTTCGCGGCGGTGCTGATGTACGGCGGCCTGCTGGTGATCCGGAACCGGATCTCGGTCGGCGAGTTCGTCACCTTCCATCTCTTCCTGGGCCGGCTGATCTGGCCGATGATCGCGATCGGCTGGGTGGTCAACCTGACCCAGCGCGGCACCGCCTCGCTCGCCCGCATCCGCAAGGTCCTGGACACCCAGCCGGCCATCCGCGACGAGGAGCCGCTGGTCGATCCCGGCGCCATCCTGGGCGCGGTGAGCTTCCGCGACCTGACCTTCGCCTACCGCGAGGGGGTGCCGGTGCTCGCCGACATCGACCTCCAGGTGCCGGCGGGGCAGACGGTGGCGGTGGTGGGCCGGACCGGCTCGGGCAAGAGCACGCTGCTGGCGCTGATCCCGCGGCTGATCGATCCGCCGCACGGCACGCTGTTCGTCGACGGCGCGGACATCCGGCATCTGCCGCTCGCCCGGCTGCGCGGCGGGATCGGCATGGTGCCGCAGGAGACCTTCCTCTTCTCGGCGACCATCCGCGAGAACATCTCCCTGGGCCGTCCCGACGCGCCCGTCGAGGAGGTGATGGAGGCGGCGCGCCTGGCCGGCCTGGCGCCGGACCTGGTGGCCTTCCCCAACGGCCTCGACACCATCGTCGGCGAGCGCGGCCTCACCCTCTCGGGCGGCCAGAAGCAGCGCGTGACCCTCGCCCGGGCGCTCCTGCGCCAGCCGAGCATCCTGCTGCTCGACGACTGCCTGTCGGCGGTGGACACGGCGACGGAGGAGGAGATCCTCGGCAACCTGCGGACCGTCTTCCACGGCCGCACGGTCTTCCTGGTCTCCCATCGCATCTCGACGGTGAAGGACGCGAACCTCATCCTGGTCCTCGACCAGGGGCGCATCGTCGAGCGCGGCACCCACTCGCAGCTCATCGCCCACGGCGGCGTCTACGCCGAGCTCCACCAGCGCCAGCTCCTGGAAGAGGAGCTGGCGGCGGTATAGGGCCTCATGCAGGAGTCGTCATCACCGGCGGATCGGGTCTCATCGGCAGCGCGCTGGCCCGGGAGCTGGGGAGCGCGGGGCACGAGGTGGTGGCGCTGACCCGCGATCCGTCCCGGGTGGGCGCCCTGCCGCCGGGCACGCGCGCCGTCCAGTGGGACGGCAAGACCGCGCGGGGGTGGAGCTCGCTGCTCGACGAGGGCACGGCGATCGTTCATCTCGCCGGGGACGCCATCGCCGAGGGGCGGTGGACGGACGAGAAGAAGCGGCGCATCCGGCAGAGCCGCGTCGAGTCCGGCCAGGCGGTGATGGCGGCGATCCAGGAGGCGAAATCCCGGCCGCGGGTGCTGCTCCAGGGCTCGGCCGTCGGCTACTACGGCGCCTGCGGCGACGAGGTGGTCGAGGAGTCCCATCCGGCCGGCAATGACTTCCTGGCCGAGGTCTGCGTCGAATGGGAGGCCTCCACGGCCGGGGCGGAGGCGCTCGGCGTCCGGCGTCCCGTGCTGCGCACCGGGATCGTGCTCAGCGACCAGGGCGGGGCCCTGCCGCGGATGGCGCTCCCCTTCCGGCTGATGGCGGGCGGTCCGCTCGGCAATGGCCGCCAGTGGTTCCCCTGGATCCATGTGGCGGACGAGGTGGGGGCGATCCGTTTCCTGATCGAGCGCGAGGACGCCGGCGGCCCGTTCAACCTGAGCGCGCCCGATCCGCTGACCAGCCGCGACTTCGGCCGCGCCCTCGGCCGGGTGCTGATGCGGCCGAGCTTCGCGCCCGCCCCCGGCTTCGCCCTCCGCCTCCTCCTCGGCGAGATGGCCGACGCGCTGCTCCACGGCCAGCGGGCGGTGCCGCGGCGGCTGCTCGAGCTGGGCTACGTCTTCCGCTACCGGGAAGCCGTGGAAGCCCTGCGCAACCTGCTCACTGATCTCCACTAAAAGAAAAAGGGCGGCCCCGTGGGGACCGCCCTTCCGTCGTTCGCTTGCGTTGGCCGGCGTCTAGAACCGCACGCCGGCGGTGAAGCGGAAGGTCCGCGGCGTCTGGTAGCCGAACGGGTTGATGGCCTTGCCGAAGTTCGCCCCGCGCTGCCAGTTGACCCCTTCGACAGGAGTCTGGGTGAACGGGTTGAACGCCTCGCAGTTGCCGCCCGCGCCGTTCCTGCACGCTGCCCCGGGTGTCCGCGGTCGCGATCGAGGTGTCGAAGAACCGGCAGTCCGTGGTGTCCACCTTCTGCTGGTTGAACACGTTGACCACCTCGGGCTGCACGAACAGGTTGAGGCCGGCGAGCTTGAAGGCGTAGTTGAAGGACAGGTCCGTCCGGTAGATCGACGGGGTCCGGAGCGAGCCGCGGCCCGAGAAGTAGTAGGTCGACCGGGTCGGCGGCGTCAGGTAGCCCGGGTTGGTGACGTAGTTCGTCCGGGTGACGGGGTTGATCAGCGTGACCGAGCCGACCTCTTCGTAAGCGCGGCCGGAGAAGTAGCTCTGCAGCAGGCTGACGCTGAGGGTCTGCCGGTCGCTCGAGATGAGCTTGTAGATGCCGTAGAGCGACACCCGGTGGCGCTGGTCGATGGACAGGTCCCCCTTGGGGAGGTTCCACTCGGTCCGGGTGTACTCCGGATATCTGCCCGCCGAGCCGGTGATCGGGCCGCTGCCGCGGTTCTCGCCGTCGAAGTTGCCCTTGGTATGCGACCAGGTCCAGTTGCCGCCGAGGTCGAGCCGGTCCGAGGCGTTGTAGCGGAACTGGGTGAGCAGGGCGTCGTAGCGCCGCTCGTACAGGTTGTCGTTGTTCTCGACCAGCGTCAGATCGGCCGGTCCGTTACCGGTCGTGACCCGGCCGGTGCTGAGGTCGGTGCGGGTGGAGTAGAAGTCCTGCCAGTCGCGGTGGATGGCGTCCGCCCGCACGATGCCGCGGTTGCCGAGCCGCGCGGTCGCGCCGAGGGAGTACTCGGTGACCGACGGCGAGTCGAGCGAGCCCCGGATGATCGTGCTGCCGCCCGGGATGTCGACGCCGATCAGCGGCAGCGAGCCGTTCGGCCCGCCCTGGCTCTGGAACCAGGCGAAGAGGGCGCGGAGTGCCTCGTTCTGGGTCAGCAGGGTGCCGTTCGCGTCGGTGTTGATCGCCGGCCCGGCGTAGGCCCACTGGAAGGTCGCCGGCGCGCCGGCGGAGGAGGTCGAGTCGGCGATGCTGTTGGCGATGCCCGCCACGTACTGGCCGTAGCTGCCATGGAGGATGAGCCGTCCGTCGTTGAAGGTGTCGAAGGTGAGGCCCAGGCGGGGGCTGATCTTGCTGTCCTTGGCGACCTTCTTGCCCTCGGCGTTCTTGCCGTCGTTGGCGTCGTAGCGCACGCCGACGTTGAGGCTCAGGCGGTCGTTGAAGCGCCAGTTGTCGTTCAGGAACAGCGAGTTGGTCTTGAAGCTGGTCCCCAGGCTGTTCTTCGGGATCGGGTTGTACTGGATGATCGTCGAGCCGTCGTTGGCGAAGACCGGGAAGATGTCGCCGCCGCGCAGGATCGCGCTGGTGCCGAGGATCCGGTAGTCGCTGCCCGACTGGTGGTTGTTGGCCAGGCGGATGTCGTCGAAGACGTCGACGCCGCCGACGATGTCGTGGGAGCCGAGCCCCTCGGTGGACAGGAAGTAGGACAGCTTGCCGAGGTAATTCTTGTTGTCGCGCAGCTCGGGGTCGCAGACGCCGCAGAACGTCGGGCTGTGGTAGCGGGCGTTGCTGCGCGAGCGGTCGAGCAGCAGCGTGCCCAGGATCAGGTCGGTCGACGGAGCGCCCGAGCCGATGAAGGTGAACTTGCGCTTCGAGTACTGGAGGGTGGCGAGCAGGTTCTCGCTGAGCACGCCCGTGTAGTTGCCGCTGTACAGCTCCTGGGGGGTCTCGCGGTCGTAGATGCTGAGCCGGTCGAGGACGGTGTTGAAGGAGTTCCCCTTCTGCTTGTCGTCGATCTTCATGTAGGTGCCGATCAGCGTGTGCGACGGCGTCAGCGAGGCGGTGAGCTTGCCCTCGTAGCGCTGCTGGTCCTGGCCCGAGTCGTAGGGGATGTTGGTGATGCTGGTGTTGATCGTCTCGGTCTTGTCGAAGGTGCGGCCGGCGAGGAAGAACCAGACGCGGTCCTTGAGGATCGGGCCGCCCAGGGTCGCCTCGTAGGTCGGGATGACCTTGTCCGTCCGCTGTGGTGGTCAGCGGCGTCTTCGCCACCCAGTCCTGGTTGATGACCCGGGTGCGCAACGAGCCCGAGAAGTCGTTGCCGCCCGACTTGGTGAGGACGTTGACCACGCCGCCCGAGAAGCGGCCGTACTCCGCCGAGATGCCGGCCGAGGCGGTGGTGGTCTCCTGGATCGAGTCCTCGATGAACAGGTCCAGGGCCTGGCCGCGGATGTTCTCGTTGACCACCACGCCGTTGACCAGGAACAGGTTCTCATAGGTGGGCGCGCCGGCGATCGTGATGTTGCCGATGCCGGTTTCCGTGCTCTTGGACGGGCCGTTCGGCTGCACGCCGGGCGACAGGGAGACGATCTCGTTGACCGAGCGCCCCGTCGGCAACTGGTCGACGAGCTGCTTGGTCAGGGTGGTCGCCGTCTGCACCGACTGCGAGATGTTCTCGAGCGTGCCGGTGACCTGGATCTCCTCGGTGATCGCGGCGCCGGCCATCTCGGCGTCCAGCGTGTTCGCCTGCGCGGCGCCGAGCCGCAGCTCCTGCTTGACCGGCTGCAGGCCCTGGGCCTCGAAGGTCACCGCGTACTCGCCGGCGGGCAGCGACGGGAACAGGTAGTCGCCGTTGGCCGACGTCACCGTCGACCGCGTCCCCTGAAGGGCGGGGGAGGTCACGGTGACCGTCACCCCGGGGAGCGGCTCGCTGCCGCTGGTGACCCGTCCCGACAGCTTGCCGGTCGGGTTTCCCTGCGTGAAGGCCGGCAGTGCCCATAACAGGGCTACCGCCAGGCTGAGAATCAACGCTCTCACTCTCATCAACTTCTCCTTCCTTGGGCATCTCTCCGCAGGAGAGTGAGCCCGGTCTGATGAACATCAAACTTTTCTGAAAAGACGAGAAGGCAATTCTCATGCCGTGACCGTCCAGGTGTCAATGTCCCTCGGGGAGACGTCCGGCGGCGGCTCGGCCAGGAGCCGTTATTCAACGGTTTGGATGGAGCGAATTCAATAAGATGGATGAAGCGGCAGGGGCTTCGGTCCACTGCTCGCGGAGGGCCGCGGCCACCTCGTCGCGCAGGGGCGGCGGGGTGTAGACGCGGTAGCGGTCGATGCGGGAGAGGTGGCGGATGAACTGGCTCGCGTGCTCCATGGCCTCCAGCGAGCCGTCGAAGCGGCGCACCAGGACGCGGCTCCGGCTCATGCGGTGGGGGTCCTTGGCGGAGTTGGAGACCAGCAGGCTGCCCAGCCCGAAGCGGGCGCGCACCTCCGGCAGCAGCGCCTCGAAGCGCTCCTTCTCCTCGCGGGAGAGGTGCTCGCGGGTCTCGAAGGCGACGGGGAAGTGGCGGCGCTCGACCAGCGCGTGGGCGTGGACGCTGTCCGACGTGCGCAGGGCCGACCAGACGGAGACGTCGTCCTGGCCGAGGAAGGCCTCCGGCTCCGCGGACCAGCGGACCCCGCGCTCCTCGAGCCATTCGTTCAGGTGCAGCTCCATCGCCTTGCCGGTGACGTTGAAGTAGACCTGGGTGAACATGTAGTAGCGGGCCATCACCAGGGCTTCGAGGGCGTGGACGCCCCCCTCGTCGACGCCGACCCCCCACTCGCCGGTCTCGGGGTCCCGGATCGGCAGCATGGTGTCGAGCAGCCGCTCGAGGTCGAAGGTGCCGTAGCGCACGCCGCAGAACAGGCTGTCGCGCAGCAGGTAGTCCATCTTGTCGACGTCGAGCTCGCCGGAGACGATCTTGGCGAGCAGCCGCTCGGTCGCGGTGCCGCCCCCCTGGAGCAGGCGGCGGACGTCGCCGGTGCCGAGGCCGTCGCCGTGGCGGGCGAAGATCTCCTCGATCTCCGGGCTGCCGAGCAGCCGGCGGGTCATCTCCTCGTGGTCGATGCCGCCTTCGAACAGGTCCTCGGCCGAGTGGCTGAACGGCGCGTGCCCGAGGTCGTGGAGGAGCGCCGCCGCCCGCGTCAGCCGGCGCTCGGGAGCGGCCGCGCCGCCGGGGAGCATCCCCTCGCTCTTCGTGCACAGGGCGTCGTAGACCCGGCCGGCGAGGTGCATGGCGCCGATCACGTGGCCGAAGCGGCTGTGCTCGGCGCCCGGGAAGACCAGGAAGGTGAAGCCGAGCTGGTGGATGAAGCGCAGCCGCTGGACCGGCCGGCTGTTGATCAGCGCGGCCTCCAGCGGGTCGGCTCTGACGAAGCCGTGGACCGGATCGCGGATGGACAGCACGCGGCGGCCGGGTCAGTTGCGCTCGGGGTCGATGCCCCGGCGGCGGAAGGGGCGCAGCATGTCGATGACGGCCTTGCGGCTGCGCAGGATCGAGAGCACCGACAGGCCGCGCTCGGGAAGGGACTCGGTGAGGAGCTGGAGCTTGCGCATCAGCGGCACGTCCACGCGGGAGGCGACGCGGTTGATCAGCTCCTCGAAGGCGCAGTCGGTGGAGGCGAGGTCGTCGACGTCGAGCGGCAGCTTGTCCCCCAGCTCCTCGGAGAGCGTGCGCAGGAGGTGGACGACCCCCTTGCGCACCGCGACGATGCCGGCGTCGCGCTCGTTGAGCCAGGGCTCCTCGACCGGCCGCACCACCCCCTGGCGGTAGGGTCCGGTGATCTCGCGCTCGAGCTCGAAGCGGAACTCGCCGTAGACCAGCAGGTCGGCGTGGCCGTCGGGCTGCGTCTCGAGGTCCATCACCCGCGCGGCGGTGCCGCCGGGGAAGATCTCGGGGCGCCCCTCGGCGTCGAGCCGCGGGCCGGGCTTCATGAGGACGATCCCCAGCCAGCGGGAATCCTCGTCGAGCTCCTCGAGGTCGTGGACGAGCCGGGCATAGGAGGGATCGAGGACGTGGAGCTTCAACTCCGTGCGCGGGAAGTGCACGAGGTCGGGGAGAGGGACGAGCGGGAGACGAGTCGCGTCGCCAGCCATGGAGAGAGGATGATAGCGCGGATTGTGCCCGTTGAGGCGTCCCCCCTGTAGAATCCCCTCATGCGCCCAACCCTCTGCCTCCTCCTCTTCCTTTCCGTCTCCGGCCATCTCGCCGCCCAGACCGACTCGATCGCCGCCGGCGACGCGGCGTGGGCTCGCCGCGCGGACGGCCATCAGGGAGCCAAAGCCATCCCCGGGCCGGTCGACGAGGCGATCGCCGCCTACGAGCGGGCGGTCAAGGAGCAGCCGGAGCGGCTGGAGGGGGCCTGGAAGCTGCTGCGGGCCCTCCACTTCAAGGGGGATTTCACCACCAACTCGAACGACGCCAAGCAGAAGGCCTTCGCCCGCGGCAAGGAGGTCGCCGAGGCCGCCATCGACCGGCTGGCGAAGCGGACCGCCGGCAGCCGCCAGAAGCTCGACGCCATGAGCCCGGCGCAAGCCGCGAAGGCGGTCGCGGGCGTGCCCGAGGCCAAACCCCTGTTCCTCTGGGCGGCGGTCCACTGGGGGCTCTGGGGGGACGTCTTCGGCCGGCTGGCGGCGGCGCGCCAGGGAGTGGGGGACCGCGTGAAGACCTACTCGGAGACCCTGATCGCCCTGGATGAGCGCTATGAGGACGCCGGCGGCCACCGCATCCTGGGCCGCCTCCACACGCTGGCGCCCAAGGTGCCGTTCGTCACCGGCTGGGTGGACCGCGGCAAGGCGGTCTCCGAGCTGCGGCGGGCGGTGGAGCTCGGTCCCGACAACCTCGACAACCATGTCTTCCTTGCCGAGGCGCTGTTCGAGTACCAGCCGGGCAAGGCGGCGGAGGCGCGCGAGATCCTGCGCCGCGTGCTCGCCCGGCAGCCGGTCCCCGAGCTGGCCGTCGAGCAGGCGAGGAGCCTCGCCGACGCCCGGGCGCTGCTCGCCAAGCATCCCGGTTAATTGACCCCGGAGAGCGGATTGACCTCCGAGCCCCCGCGGCCGCGCATCGCTCCCCAGCCGGACGCCCCTGGTCGCCGTCGCGGCGGCGGCTTTCCTCGTCGCGCTCAAGGGGGCCGGCGCCTGGCTCACCGGCTCGCTCGCCCTCGGCTCGGCCGCGCTCGACTCGGCGGTCGACCTCTTCGTTTCCGGCGCCAACTTCCTGGTGCTGCGGCGCAGCGCCCTCCCCCCCGACGAGGACCACGCCTACGGCCACGGCAAGTTCGAGAACCTCTCGGCCCTCGGCCAGGGGCTGTTCCTGGTCGGCGCCGCCGCCGGCCTGGTCTGGACCGGCGTGCGGCGCCTGATCGAAGGGGGGAAGCCGGAGCAGACCGGCTGGGGCATCGCGGTGCTCGCGGTCTCGATGGTCGTCAGCTTCGGCGTCGCCCGCACCCTGCGCTCGGCCGCCGAGCGCAGCGGCAGCCCGGCTCTCAAGGCCGACAGCCTCCACTACGCGACCGACCTCTGGGTGAACGGCGCCGCCCTCCTCGCCCTCCTCGTCGTGCGCTTCACCGGCTGGGCCGCCGCCGATCCCCTGGTGGCGCTCCTGGTGGCCGCCTTCGTCTTCAAGAGCGGCGCCTCGCTCGCCCTGGAGGCGACCGGCGACCTCTCGGATCGCGGCCTGCCCGAGGAAGAGCTGGGCCGCATCCGCTCCGTGGTCGCCGCCTTCGCCCCGGACGTCCTCGGGATGCACGACCTGAAGACCCGCCGCAGCGGCGGCCAGCGCTTCATCGAGTTCCACCTGGAGATCCCGCGCTCGACCCCCTTCCCGGAGGCCCACGACCTGATGGTGAAGGTTCTGCGAGCGGTGGAGGGGGAGATTCCGCGGTCGAAGGTGTTCGTGCACGGGGATCCGGTGTAGACGAAACCAGATCAAGGGACATAAGGGACAACAGGGACTCCAGCGACGAGCAGCGTTCCTGATGTCCCTATCCAGTCCATCTTAAGTCCCTTGTCTTACCGGTTCGGCGGCGGCGAAACCATCGGCGGAAACGGCGACTGCCCGAGCCCCTGCGAGAGGCGGGTCGCCTGGCCGAGGTAGAGGCCGGCGAGGAGAGTGCCGCCGAGCAGCGCCGGGCGGCGCAGCGCGGGGGGGAGCCAGCGGGCGCCGAGCAGCAGCAGGGAGGCGGCGGCGAGGGTGAGCCACTGGCCGTGGGCGCCCAGGGCGTGCGCGAGCGGGGCGGGGAGGAGCAGGGCGTAGAGGGGGAGCGCCAGGCCGGCGGCGGCGGCGAGGAGCGGCCGCCCGGGGGCGAGCGCCTCGGCCGCGCCCAGGGCGAGGAGCATGCGCAGGAGGACCAGGGCGATAAAGGCGAGGGGGGCGCTCGCCGGGCCTTCGCCGGTGCGCATCAGCTCGGCGACCCAGGTGGCGATGAGCAGGAAGGCGAGGCCGAAGCCGGCCGCGATCTTCCAGCCGGCGGCCTCCATGCGCCGCCAGCCGATGGCGATCAGGATGTCGGTGAGGGCCAGGGCGGGCAGGAGCACCGCCAGCCCCCGCCCCAGGCCGGAGGCGCCGAGCGGGTAGAGCCCCTGCGCCAGCGCGGCGTCGGGATGGAGCTGGACGAGCGCGACGGCGGCGAGCGCGCCGGTGACGAGCAGCGGCAGGAGGGCGGGCACCCAGGGGCGCCGCCGCTCGGGATCGAGGGCGGCAAGGCGCCAGGGGACCGCCGCCTGCGCTCCCCAGGAGAGGAGGAGCCACGCCAGCAGCAGCCCGCCGGTCATCTCGCCTGAGGTCTCCCAGCCGATCCGCTCCAGCCCCGTCCACGGGCCCGAGCCGGGCCAGGAGCTCCGCGACGCTGGCGCCGTCGGGCGGCAGGCGCAGGTCCGGGCGCGATCTCGGCCAGCGGCGCGAGCACGAAGCCGCGCTCGCGCATCCGGGGGTGGGGGAGGGTCATCTCGGGATCGTCCCGGCGCTCGTCGCCGTAGAGCAGGAGGTCGATGTCGAGCGGCCGCGGGCCGAAACGGGGGCCGTCGCGGCGCCCGGCGGCGCGCTCGAGCGCCTTGCCCAGGGCGAGCACCGCCTCGGGTTCGAGCGCGGTGCGGGCGAGGGCGGCCGTGTTCAGGAAGTCCGGCTGCGCGATCGGCGAGACCGGGCGGCTGCGGTAGAGGGAGGCGACGCGCAAGGGGCCCAGGGAGGCTTCGAGCTGCCGCACGGCCCAGGCCAGCGTCTGCTCGACCGGGACCGGTTCTCCGTCGATAGTTCCCTCGACGTTGCCGCCGAGGGCCAGGGCGACGACGACGGGGGGCCGGTCTTCAGGCCTCGTCGTCGAGCTCCTCTTCCTCCTCGACGTCGTCGAGATCGGCGTCCGCGAGATCCGGCTCCACCAGCTCGTCGTCGGCGACCTCCGCCTCGATCGGCGCGTCATCCTCTTCGATGTCGATCGGCTTGGCGACGTCCGCCTTGCGCCGGCGGCGCGACGCCTGGCCGGTGGCCGGCGACTCCGCCGAGACCGCGTCCTTCTGATTGGCGCTGCACTTCGGGCAGATCGGCTCGGGCTTGCCGAGGTCATAGAACTTCGTGCCGCAGTTGTAGCAGTCGAATTTGGTTCCCAGTTTGAGCTCAGGCATGAAAGACTCCAGTCCGTCCGTCGAGAGGCCGCTTTAGAGGGCGGCGAACGTAGCATCCGCCTGGGGGCCTGTCAACCGCGCCCGGCGCCTTGCGCCTGGAAGAAAGGGGCGGATAGGATCGTTCAACCTTATGATGAGAACCTTCGCCGCAACTCTGTTCGCCTTGCTGCTCACTGTCCCGATGGCTCCCGCCTTCGCGGCCGGCACGCCCCAGGGCCCTCCCGATCCCATGGCCACGGGCCTCACCGGACCGCAAAGGCTCACCGCCCTGGTCGACCGCGTCCGCTTCGAGCAGAAGCAGCTCAAGACGATGGAAGCCCGCTTCACCCAGCAGCAGGAGAGCTCGATGCTGGCGGCGCCCGAGGCCTCCAAGGGGACCTTCTCCTACGCCGCGCCCGACAAGGTGCGCTGGGAGTACACCTCGCCGAGCCCGATCACGGTCGTCATCCGCGGCGATGAGATGACCACCTGGTACCGCGACCTGAAGCGCGCCGAGACCCTCAAGGTCGGGCGCTACTCGAGCCAGGTCTTCAAGTACCTGGGAGCGAGCGGCAGCCTGCAGACCCTCCTCGAATACTTCACGGTGCGGCTGAAGCTCCCCGAGAAGAAGGGGGACCCCTTCCGCATGGAGCTCGATCCCAAGTACGCGCGGATCGCCAAGCGCCTCAAGTCGATGACCCTGTGGATCGACGGCGAGAACTTCTTCCCGTCCCGGCTGAAGTACGTGGAGGCCGATGGCGACACGGTCGAGTACCAGTTCAGCGACATGAAGAGGAACGCGCCGATCCCCGCCGACCGCTTCGTGCTGAAGCTGCCGCCGGGGGTGTCGACGCGGACGGTCGACGTCGGGCGGGAGGGCAGCGCGAAGGGCAAGCCCTGAGCCTGCGGTTCGAGGTTCTCGCCACCCTCGGCCAGGCCCGCCGGGGGCGTTTGACCACGCCGCACGGCGTCGTCGAGACGCCGGCGTTCATGCCGGTGGGCACGCTCGGCGCCGTCAAGGGGGTGACCCCCCAGGAGCTGGAGGCGGCGGGGGCGTCGATCATGCTGTCCAATCTCTACCATCTCGCCCTGCGGCCCGGCATCGACATCGTCGAGCGGCTGGGGGGGATCCACGCCTTCACCGGCTGGCGGGGGCCGATCCTCACCGACAGCGGCGGCTTCCAGGTCTGGAGCCTGGGCGGGCTGCGCACGGTGGACGCGGGCGGCGTGACCTTCCGCAGCCATCTCGACGGCTCGCCGCTGCGCTTCACTCCCGAGGGGGTGGTGAGGTTCCAGGAGCGGATGGGGGTCGACATCGCCATGGTGCTCGACGAGTGCCCGCCGTGGCCGGTCGAGCCTGCGGCGGCCGCGGCCTCCTGGGAGCGCACGCTGGCCTGGGCCGGGACCGCCCGCGCCGCATGGCAGGTGCGCGGGGACGGCGGCGGGCTCTTCGGCATCGTCCAGGGGAGCGCCTATCCGGACCTGCGGCGGCGGGCGGCGGCGGACCTCGCGGCGCTCGACTTCGACGGCTACGCGATCGGCGGCGTCTCGGTGGGCGAGCCGGAGGCCGACCGCCGGGCGGTGGTGGAGTGGACGGCCCCCGAGCTGCCGGCGGCCAGGCCCCGCTACCTGATGGGGGTGGGGTACCCCGAGGACATCCTCCACGCGGTGCGCCAGGGGGTCGACCTCTTCGACTGCGTGCTGCCGGCGCGCAACGCCCGCCACGGCGTCCTGTTCACCCGCCAGGGAGTGCTGAAGATCAAGAACGCCCGCTACAAGGACGACCAGCGGCCGCTCGATCCCGAGTGCGGCTGCCCGGCCTGCGCGCGCACCTCGCGCGCCTTCCTCCATCATCTGATGCGGGCCGGCGAGCTCACCGCGCCGGTGCTGGCGACCCTGCATAACCTCCGCTTTTACCTTGACTTCATGGCGGATCTCCGGCAGGCTATCCAACTCGGAACGCTGACGGAGATGGCGAGTCTCGCCTGCCGCACCGCTGGTGAAGACGCGCCGGAGGGACCCGACGTGCGGGTCCATCCGGTCTCTTCCGATCCCCTTGAGCAAAGGAGCTCTTGAAGGCAGGCCCAGCCTGCCGGGTTTCTGTGAATATTTCTGGATCAACCACGTATGAATTCAATCCTCCTGCCCTCCATGGCCCTGGCGCTCCAGCTCCCTTCCGGTAACGGGATCATGGGCGCGCTGACCGGCCTCGCCCCCATGCTCCTCATCTTCGTCATCTTCTATGTCGTGCTCATGCTGCCCATGCAGCGGCAGCGCAAGGCGTTGCAGCAGGTGATCGCGAATCTGAAGAAGGGGGACCGGGTGCTCACCACCGGCGGCCTCTTCGGCGAGGTGACCGCGGTCGAGGGGGCGACGGTGATGCTGCGCATCGCCGACAACGTCCGCGTGCGGGTCGCCAAATCGGCGATCTCCGGCCTCGAGGGGGAGAGCAGCGAGAAGAGCGAAAAAGCCGTAAAAGGGAGTCAGTCATGAATCGTACTCTGCTCTGGCGCGGGCTGCTGATCCTCGCGGTGGCGGTGGTCTGCGTCGCCCTGGCCTATCCGCCGAAGAAAAAGATCAATCTCGGCCTCGACCTGCGGGGGGGCATGCACCTCGTGCTGCAGGTCCACACCGAGGACGCCCTGCGGGCCGAGACCGACACCGACATGGCGCGGCTGATCGATCTCGGCAAGGACAAGGGCGCCCCCGGCCTGCAGGGGCGCCGCACCGGCGACCGGCAGTTCGTCATCACCGCCCCGACGCCGGAGGCGCGCGACGCCGCCAGCGAGCTGGTCTCGAAGTACCTGCCGCGCTGGCAGGTCCAGCGGCAGGATGAGAACCTGGTCTTCACGATGACCGACACGGCCGCCGCCGAGGTGCGCGCCGCCGCCGTCAACCAGGCGAAGCAGACGATCGACAACCGCATCAACGCCTATGGCGTCACCGAGCCGGTGATCCAGACGGCGAGCGGCAACCGCATCGTGGTGCAGCTCCCCGGCATCGACGACGCCGACCGGGTGCGCAAGCTGATCAAGAGCACCGCCTTCCTCGAGTTCCGCATCGTCCGCGTCCCCAAGGGGGGCGGCGGGATGCCGAGCCGCGAGGAGCTGCTGGCGGCGCTCGGCGGCTCCGTCCCCCCCGATCTCGAGATCCTGGAGGGGGACCAGCGCGACCGCGAGACCCAGGCGGTCACCGGCAAGTACTACTACGCCGTCGAGAAGCGGCGCACGGTCACCGGCCGCGACCTCAGCAACGCGCGTCCGGGCCAGGGGCAGTTCGGCCAGCCGATCGTCGAGTTCACGCTGAAGCCGGCGGGCGCCGACGCCTTCGGCGAGCTCACCGGCAAGAACGTCGGCTCCGGGCTCGCCATCGTGCTCGACGGCCGCGTCGTCTCGGCGCCGGTGGTCAACTCGCGCATCTCCGACCGCGGCCAGATCGAGGGGGGCTTCACCGCCAAGTCGGCCCAGGACCTGTCGACGGTGCTGCGCTCGGGCGCCCTGCCGGCCAGCATCACCTACCTGGAGGAGCGCACGGTCGGCCCCTCGCTCGGCCGCGACGCGATCCGCGACGGCCTGCACGCCGGTCATGCTCGGCACGCCTGCTCGTCATGCTGACCATGGTGGCCTACTACCACCTGTCGGGGATGAACGCGATCCTCGCGCTGGTGCTCAACGTGCTGATCCTGTTCGGCGGCATGGGCATGTTCCACTCGACGCTGACCCTGCCCGGCATCGCCGGCATCATCCTGACCATCGGCATGGCGGTGGACGCCAACGTGCTCGTCTTCGAACGCATCCGGGAAGAGATGCGAGCCGGGCGCACCGTCCGCTCCGCCATCGACCTGGGCTTCGAACGGGCCTTCACCTCGATCATCGACACCCACGTGACCACCGTGATCTCGGCGCTGTTCCTCTTCCAGTTCGGCACCGGCCCGATCAAGGGGTTCGCGGTGACGCTGATCATCGGTCTCATCGCCTCCATCTTCACCGCGGTCTTCGTCAGCCGCTGGTTGTTCGACCTGGTGCTCTCCCGCCGCCGGGTGCAGAGGCTTTCGATCTGAGCCAGGCTGACCCGCCGGGGTCGGCACAAGGAGCATGCCATGGAGTTGTTTCGCGATACTCACTATCGACTTCATGAAGTACCGGAAGTTCTGGATCATCCTGTCGCTGGTCCTGGTGCTGGGGGGGCTCTACGCGATCCTCGGCCCCCACAGGCTGAACATGGGCATCGACTTCGCCGGCGGCACGCAGATGACGCTCGGCTTCCAGCAGCAGCCGGACCTCGCCCGCCTGCGCGGCGTCTTCGAGCGCGAAGGGATGGCCGCCGCCACGATCCAGCGTTTCGGCAAGGCCGACTGACAACCAGGTGCTGGTCAAGACCACCTCCAGCCACCAGAATGAGGAGGGGAGCCGCGACAAGATCGTCGCCGCCCTCAACCGCGAGTTCAACCCCGGGCAAAGCCGGCCTCGACCTCAACCTGGCCGGCGCCGACGCCCTCGCCGGCTTCCTGGTGAAGGCCGATCCCGACCGGGTGGCCGCCCAGGGGCCGCCCGCCGCGCTCGCCCACTACAACGCGGTGGCGGACGCCATCCTCAAGGCGCGGCACGACGCCGGCCTGTTCAAGTCGCTCGACGGCCTCGGCCGCGTCCCGGGGGTGAGCCCGGCGGTCGCCGCCACCCTGCAGCAGCAGGCTCACCTCGGCAACTTCAACGTGCTGGGGGTCGAGAGCGTCGGTCCGCAGATCGGCGGCGAGCTGCGCCACCAGGGGTTCCTGGCGGTGGTGATGTCGCTGCTCGGCATGCTGGCCTACATCTGGTTCCGCTTCGAGCTGCGCTTCGGCATCGGCGCGGTGATGGCCTCGCTGCACGACGTGGTGGTGACCCTGCTGTTCTTCTGGGCGTTCGACTTTGAGTTCAACCTGACGACGATCGCCGCCTTCCTCACCCTGATCGGCTACTCGATGAACGACACGGTGGTGATCTTCGACCGCATGCGCGAGAACATGCGCAAGAGCCGCCGCAAGCCGCTGATCGAGGTGATGAACGACAGCATCAACGAGACGCTGTCGCGGACCATCATGACCTCGGCGGCCTGACCTTCCTGACGGTGGTGGCGCTGCTGATCCTGGGCGGCGACGTGCTGCGCGGCTTCGCCTTCGTGATGACGGTCGGCATCATCGTCGGCACCTACTCGTCGATCTACGTCGCGAGCCCGTTCGCGCTGCTCTGGGAGAACCTCTTCGGAGTCGGCGGACGCTGGGGCAAGAAGGCCACCCCGGGCCGCCGCGGCGGCGCCGTCGCCGATCGCGCCGAATCGCGGATCGACCGCACGGCGGGCGACGACGGCCAGATGACCCCCCGGCCGCGCCCGGCCCGCCGGCGCGCGTAGGCGAGCCTTCGTCACCGCGGAGAGCTCGGTGTGGGAATCTCCCGCCCTGAGTTCCCCTTATAATCATCGAGCCCCGCCCGAGAGCCTGATCTTCTCCTCGCGCGGGGACAGCCTTATGCCTCTGTCCAGCAAGAGCCTCGCGCCTCCGGTCTCGTCGCCGGGCGTGGCACGTTTCGACGACGTGCTCGCCTGCATGAACGCCCATGGGCGGCCGGTGGATCCGGCCTTCCTGCGCGCCATCTACGACTTCTCCGCCGAGATGCACAAGGATCAGGTCCGCCGCTCCGGCGAGCCGTACATGGTCCACCCGCTCAACGTCGCCTACCTGCTGGCCGACCTCAAGTTCGACCAGACCTGCGTCGCGGTGGGGCTGCTGCACGACGTGCTGGAGGACACGCTGACCAGCCGCGAGGTGCTGGAGAAGGAGTTCGGCAACGAGATCTGCGGGCTGGTCGACGGCGTCACCAAGATCGGCCGCCACGAGTACGTGCGCCGCGACGAGGCGCAGGCCGAGACCTTCCGCAAGATGATCCTCGCCTCGGCGAAGGACATCCGGGTGATCGTCGTCAAGCTCGCCGACCGGCTGCACAACATGGCAGACGCTCGAGCACATGCCGGCCGAGGCGCGGCGCCGCATCTCGCGCGAGACGCTGGAGATCTACGCCCCGATCTCCCACCGCCTCGGCATGGCGCGCGTCAAGGGGGACCTCGAGGACCTGGCCTTCTTCCATCTCTATCCGCACCAGTTCGCCGAGCTCCACTTCAAGATCGCCGAGAAGATGAAGCTCGGCCAGGCGACCATGGACCGCATCCGCGGGCGCCTCGCGAAGAGCCTGGACGGGGCGGGGATCGACGCCGAGATCAACTTCCGCGTCAAGCGCTTCTACTCGATCTACGAGAAGCTGCGCCGGCAGGGGATCGACATCTCGCAGCTCTACGACTTCCTCGCCTTCCGCATCGTCACCCCCAGCCTCAAGGACACCTACGCGGCGCTCGGCGTGGTGCACCAGAACTGGCGCCCGATCCCGGGGCGGTTCAAGGACTACATCGCGATGCCCAAGCCCAACCTCTACCAGTCGCTGCACACGACGGTGGTGGGGGACCAGGGGCAGCCGTTCGAGGTGCAGATCCGCACCCGCGAGATGGACCTCATCGCCGAGGAGGGGATCGCCGCCCACTGGCACTACAAGGAGGGGCGGGTCGAGGCGCGGGCGAGCGACCCGAACATCGTCTGGCTGCGGCAGCTCCTGGAGTGGCAGAAGGAGGTCCAGGACCCGCGCACCTTCCTGACCACCCTCAAGGTCGACCTCTATCCGGACGAGGTCTACGTCTTCACCCCCAAGGGGGAGGTCTTCTCCTTCCCGCGCGGGGCGACGCCGCTCGACTTCGCCTACCGGGTGCACACCGACCTCGGCCACCACTGCGCCGGGGCGCGGGTCAACGGCAAGCTCGTCCCCCTGCGCACGTCGCTGTCGAACGGCGACATGGTGGAGGTGCTCACCAACCCGTCGCGCAACCCGAGCCGCGACTGGCTGAACCTGGTCACCACCTCGCGCGCCAAGAGCAAGATCCGGCAGTGGCTCAACACCCAGCAGAAGCAGCGCGCCACGGAGATCGGCCGGCGGATGTTCGACAAGGAGATCCGCAAGTACGGCCTCTCCCTGCGCAAGGTGACGGACGGGCCCGACTTCGCCGCCTACCTGACCGGCGAGGGGCTGTCCAAGCTCGACGACCTCTACAGCCGGATCGGCTTCGGCAAGACCGAGCCGCGCCACGTCCTCGAGCGGGTCGTGGGGCTGGAGAAGCTCGGCAGCAGGGGCCGGCGGAGAAGCCGGGGCGGCTGCGCCAGGCGGTCAGCAAGATCCTCCCCTTCGGCACCGCCTCCGGCCCGCTCACCATCAAGGGGCACGGCGACCTGCTCGCCTACCTCGCCAAGTGCTGCAACCCGCTGCCGGGCGAGGAGATCGTGGGCTACATCACCCGCGGCCGCGGCGTCTCGGTGCACCGGATCGACTGCCCGAACGTGCAGAACCTGCTCTACAACCCGGAGCGGGAGATCGAGGTCCAGTGGGAGCAGGGGAAGAACGAGGTCTACCAGGTGTCGCTGCTGATCGAGGTGGAGGACCAGCAGGGGATGCTCGCCCGGCTGACCGAGGCGATCACCCGCGCCGGCAGCAACATCACGGCGATCGAGGCCGACACCCACAGCGAGACCGGCCGCGGCACCATCAGCGTCGTCTGCCAGCTCCGCGACCGCAAGCATCTCGACAAGCTGCTGCGCGAGGTGCGCTCCATCTCGGGCGTGCTGCGGGTGGACCGCCGCACCAGCGGCGGCAGCCAGATGGAAGCCCTGAATCTAGGGGCCAAGCCCCTTGAGATCCGCCCCCCGTTCTGCTATCTTCACGTGCCCTTCGGGGCGTAGCTAGGAGAAAACAGTCATGGCCAAGCAATGTGAAATCTGCGGCAAGGGAACGAGCTTCGGCAACAATGTGAGCCACGCTCACAACGTGACGTCGCGCAGTTGGGAGCCCAACCTCCAGCGGGTCCGCGCCCTCGTCGACGGCGGCGTGCGCCGGGTCCGGGTCTGCACGCGCTGCCTGCGCAGCGGCAAGATCGTCAAGGCGCCCGCCCGGAAGTGGACCCCCGAGGCCGAGGCCGCGAAGAGCTAGGTTCCCCTCGCCCTTTTCCCTCGCCTTCGCGACTCCCCCTTCCCGTTTTCGAGTAATTCCGCCGCTCCCCTCCGGGCGAGAGGTGCGCTCCGGCGCGCCCTCGCCTTGAGACATTTTGTCCCGAAAAAGCCCTCAGACCTCGCCCTCTCATCTAAAAGGCTGAGTTTTTTAGGTTCTTTGAGGGACTTTGAGCTGATCTTTGGCGAGTTTTGAGGACACTTAATAACGATCCGCCTACACTGCCCTCACTGAAGCACGAACCGAAGGGCGGGGCGGGGAAGCACCGGAGGGAGCCGGAGAGTGCTTCAGATCTTTTGCAGTCTTGCAGGTCTGTTTGAGGGGGGTTGGAGTTTTTGCTGGTTTTGTTGTCTTTATCTTTTGTAGGTCTGAGGGGAGGGGGAAAGCCCGGGCGATTCACCATCGGCCCGGGCTTTCTCTTTCGGGGGGGCCGGGGAGGTGCGCTCGCGGGCGCTCGGACCATCCTGGTCCCGGCTCGCTCCGCAGACCCAAGGAGGATCCAGATGTCTCAGTCCATTCGACGTGTTCTCGCCGTGACCGGCCTGGTGGCGGCTCTTCTCTTTTCCCTTCCGGCGCCATCCCGGGCCGCGAGGCTGCGCGGGCAGGTGCCCGCCGCCGCCGGCTTCATGACGCGGGCGTGGTCCTGGCTGGAGAGCCTGCTCCCGGGCCACGGGCCGGTGGCCTCCACCGGGCGGCAGGCGATTCAACAGAAGACCACCCCGACTCCTCCCGCCTCCCTCCCCGTCGAGCAACACGGGGCAGGGGAACATGATCGACCCCGACGGGGTCAAGCGTTGAGGGAGCTCTGGGGTGGCCCCGCCGCCCCGGAAGCTGTCCCCGCACGAGATTGACGTCCGAGATTGAAATGTTGTTATCAAATTTGTTGTCGAGAGGAGGTCCCCGCGTGAACGAGCATCCGACCGCCGTGGAGCTGGAAGGCTTCGTCTGGAACCGCGTCTCTGCCGGGCGCACCCGTGAAATCGTCGGCCATATCGTGCGTGGCTGCGTGCAGTGCCGCGCCGTTCTGGCCCCCCATTTCGCCGGGCTGCTCGGGCTCGAGGAGCCCCCCGCGCCGGTGCTCACGCCGCAGGAGGATGCCCAGTACGACGCCGCGATCGGCCGCGCCTTCTCCGCCGTGCTGGAGCGCTCCCGCAAGCTGCGCGACGAGAAAAAGGGCGAGACCCTGGCGCTGCTCTCCGACGCCGGCGAGGAGCTGCCGGAGGTGCCGGTGCCGCTGCGGGGGGTGCCGCTGTTCGAGTGCCTCCTCCAGTTGAGCTGGGCGCTCCGCCACGAGAACCCCGTGGAGATGGTACGGCTGGCCGAGCAGGCCCGCGAGCTGGCCGAGACCTTCGACGCCGGGGAGCTGGGCGCGAGCGCCGTGGCCGACCTCCAGTGCCGGGCCTGGATGGAGGTGGGGAACGCCTACCGCGTGGCGGACGATCTCGCCGCCGCCGAGCGCGCCCTCGGCACGGCGACGGAGCGCTACCTCAAGGGGACGCAGGACGAGACTCTCGCCGCGCGCCTGTTCAGCGTTCAGGCCTCGCTGCTGGGCGACAGCCGCCGCTTCGATCTGGCGGAGACGGCGCTCGATCTGGTGTACACCATCCACCGCCGGCGCGGCGACGATCACGAGGCCGGCCGGGCGCTGCTCAAGAAGGGGATCTTCGCCGGCTACCAGGGGAGCTCCGAGGCGGCGGTCCAGCTCATCGAACAGGGGCTCGGCCTCCTCGACGAGGAGCGCGACCCCCGGCTCGTCTTCCAGGCGCTGCACAACCTCGCCCGCCTTCTGCACGACGCCGGCCAGCTCCGGGAGGCGCGCATGGCGCTCTGGAAGGCCAAGGCGCGCGGGCTCGACGCCGGCGGCCGGGTCACCGAGCTGAAGGTCCGCTGGCTGGAAGGGCAGATCAACGCCGACCTGGGCGAGCTGGAGCGCGCCGAGCCGGCGCTGCGCGAGGTGAAGGAGGGCTTCGAGGCGGCGGGTCTCGGCTACAAGGCGGCGCTCGCCGGCCTGGAGCTGGGCTCGGTGCTGCTCCGGCAGGGGCACTCCGAGACGGCGGTGCGCGAGGTGCTCGCGTCGGCCAACGTCTTCATCTCCCTCGGCATCAGCCGCGAGGCCGCGGCCTCGGTGCTGCTGCTCCAGAAGGCGCTCGAGCGGCAGATCGTCGACTCGGCCCTGCTCCAGTACGTCATCAACCTGCTGCACCGCTCGGAGTTCTCGGCGGAGCGGGCCCTGGAGTCGGCCGGGGAGTAGGGGAGCGGGTACAGGGCGCCGTCTCGTTCGGGGCGTCCTGCCCTTCGAATCCTCACCCCCTGACCCCCTCTCCACGAAGTGGAGAGGGGGAAACAGCCTCCTGAAACACTCTTCCGCTCGATCTCGCGCCCTCCCTCTCCACTTCGTGGAGAGGGACCGAGTGTGAGGCCTCGAAGGGCAGGACGCCCCCGGCACTCGCGCCGCCCTGTCCCATTCCCCCTCCTGACGGACTAAGCTCTCAGAAAGCGCTTCTTCAAGGTAGCACCCGGAACTCTCCGGGCACATCGCGCTTCGAGAGGGTCTCCGATGAGGATTTCCAACCGGGTCTGTGGTTTCGCCCTCCTGCCGCTGCCTTCGCTCCCGTGCGCTGGCCGACAGCCCAGGACGGGGGCGCCGGGGTGCCCTCCCGTAGGCAGCCCGTAGGAGCTCGCCCGCCCGCGCCGGTTCCTTCCCGTAGCCAGCCCCTAGACTGCGCTGCCCATCATCCGTGAGCGCCGGCTTCCTTCCCTCCAGTGCGCTGGCAAAGCGCTACACCTCCCCTCCCCCTCCCCCCTCTCCCACCTGGAAAGTGGCTGATTGACTTGCTGCGGCACCGATCGGCGGGCGGCGCCAGTGAGACCGCCCAAACGGACAGGCGATCGCTCAAGACGCCCGCCCCGAACGGGTGAGAGACCAGCGGGAGACGATTAAGCTCGATGAAGCTCGTCCGGCAGCCGAGGGTTGGCCGCCGGGAAGGGCAGGATTGGGCAGAACGCGCGAGGCTGTACCCGTTGCCGGATGCGCTCCAGAGCGGCCCTAGAGCGCGCCGGGCCGCTGGAACCGGGAGAACTCGCCGGCCTTCGCCCTCGTGCTTCCGTCGGCTCATCCGATCACTGCCTCCACGGGAGACCCGTTCCCCGTCTGTAGGTCGGCGAGTAGCTTACGGGCCAGCGCCCCGGTGAGCGTCGCGGCTTCGGCGGCCTGCCGGAAGAGTCGGAGGGTAGCGAGGGCCTCTCGACAGACGCCCTGCGCGGCGAAGATTGGAGCCGCCTCGCTGGCAAGCCGCCTCACCTCCAAGGTGCTCCCCGTGTCGGCTTGGAGCACCACCGCCTGCAGGGTGACCAGAGCCGCGTCGTAGGCGATTCCCCGTGCTATGAACTCGTCCCGCACCCAGCGGAAAGCCTTCACCGCTTCGTCGGGGTGCCCCAGTCCGGCAGAAATCCGGCCCTCCAGCCAACGAAGGCGCACCAGATCCAGCTCGTTGCCGAGCCTAGCCGCCAGCTCGTGCACGCCGGGAACATCGGCGCCGCTTCCGCCATTCGGCCCGTATGGAGCAGATGTCCAGGAGATTGAACCGCTGGCAGAGGATGAGCCGGGGGTCTTTTTCGTCCTCAAGATATGGAGCGGCCTGGCGAAGGGCCTCCACGGCCTTCGCGTATTCGTCCAGCTCCTCCAGGGTTTTTGCTTTAAGGATGAGTAGGCGGGCAGCCGATTGGCCATCATCCAACGCGAGGGCACGGTCGATTAGGGCTAGAGCATCGGGAACTCGTTGTGCCCGCCGCAAGGAGGCTTCAAGATCTAGTAGCCGTTCCGGGCTCAGGGGCACTTGCCCATGTGGGGAGCCCGCTACCCACAGCGCAGCCCGAGCGACGAACGCCTCTTCCGCTCCGATGAGATCTCCCTGTACACGCCGGGCGTTGCCGAAAAAGGCCCAAACGTAACCCTGGACTTGGGACCG
>CAVXIG010000007.1:0-96498 GCA_963761645.1 uncultured Acidobacteriota bacterium | reverse complement strand
CAAAAAGGGCGCCCCCGAAGGGACGCCCTGGTGAGGTACGTCTGTGGAGGGGGACTCTACCGGCCGGAGCCGGACTCGAGCTCGATGTCCGAGCTCGACGTTGCCGCCGGCCTTGACGTCGAACTCCTTCTCCACGGCCCGGTGGCCCGGCCGCACCACGGCGAGGCGGTGGGTGCCCGGAGCGACCGGCAGGCCGGCCTGCAGGAGCGAGACGTCCGAGCCGGTGCCGACGAACTGGCCGTCGAGATAGATCGAGGCGTCCTCGGGCTCCACCGAGAGGCGCAGATGGGCGCCCGAGCGGGACGTGGAGCCGATGACCTTCCGGTCGTCCATCTGATCGTCGTCGTCATCGTCGTCCCGGTCCTCGTTCCGCATCGTGCCGCGGTCCCGATCGCGGCGGGCGCGGTCGCGCCAATCCTGATCGTCGTTGCCGTACCCGCGGTCGAGCCTCTCGCGCCGCTGGCGCTCGTAGCTCAGACGGTCGTCCCGCCGCTGGTGCGTCTTGGTGGCGAGATCCTCGGGGCGGACGGACTGGCCCTCCTCCAGGCGATCGTCGACGTCGAGCACGGTGCCGGGGTAGACCGTGAGCTGGCGGGCTATGGTCTTGTAGCCGTCGAGGTAGAAGGCGACGTCATAGGTGCCCTGCGGCAGCCAGAGATACCCGGGCCAGCCGTCGTAGCGGTCCACCGGGCCGAGGTCCTGGCCGTCGACGAAGACGTGAGTGCGGCCGGGGGCGACGTCGAGGTCGAGCGCGCCTTGCCGGTTGCTCTCGTAGTAGCGGCCCGCGGCGCCCGGATAGCCATAGCCGTAGGGGTAGCCGTAGCCGCCATAGGGGTAGTCATACCCGTAGCCCCCCCAGTAGCCGGGCCAGAATCCCCAGCCGCCGTAGTACCCATAGGGGTAGCCGTAACCGTAGTAGCCGCCGTAATAGCCGCCACCGTAGTAGCCACCGCCGTAGTGGCCGCCGTGACCGTGGCCGCCGCCACTGCCGCGGCCGTTGGGCTGGCGCTGGGGCTGGGAGCCGCCGGGGACCTCATGGGCCGTGCGGCCGCCGCCCGTCGAGGAGCCGCCGCCCGAGTTGCTTCCCGAGTTACCTCCCGAGCTCCCGAATAGTGGGGCGCGCCGCCGGGGGCGCTCGAACGCGAGCCGCCGCCGGTGGAATGGGCCGACCTGTCGCCGCCGCCGCCTCCGGACGCATGGCCGCGGCTCTGGGCCGCCAGGGGGAGCCCAACGGCAAGCAGCGCGGCGAACGCCGTGCTAGCGGCCTTGAGCGGGAGCCGGCTGGCGGCTGGTTTCTGGGTGATCATGGAAACTCTCCTTTTCCAACTCCGCACCGAATTCGGACCAGGCGCGGTGAAGACCTTTGATGTAGTGATAACGAAGCACATCCTCCCACACCCTGGACAATCCAACAGGCCAATTTTGCAAAGCCTGGACCAGGCGTTCCCGGCGTCTCTGCGACTGCGCCGGCGGCAGTGGCGGCGGCCCGTCCGGACCGACGCCGAGGAAGGGTCCGAGCTCCGGATGCAGGCGGTAGAACACCACCGCGCAGTAGCCCGCCTTCTCCTGGCGCGCGGCGAAGCGCGCGAGGTCGGTCGGATGATCGTGCGCCACGGTCGCCGTGGGCTCGTAGATGAGCCGGAATCCCCTCTTCTTCAAACGATATCCGAGCTCGATATCTTCCCACGCCGCATGCGGAAAACGAAGATCGAAGGGCTCGGCGAGCAGCAGATCGCGAGGCAGGGAGAGGTTGGAGGTGTATAGAAAATTGAACGGGACGTCTTCTTTGTCCTTGATCAGCGCGTAGCCGAACTGGAGGCCGTGCTCGTTGATGTAGCGCAGGAAGGGGTTGAGGCGCATGCGGCGATGCCAGCCGGTGTAGCCGATGACCCCCAGATGGGTGTCGTCGCCGCGCTGCCGGTGGGCCTCGCGATGGGCCGCCAGCCATCCCGGCGAGGGGACGGTGTCGTCCCCAAGAAAGGCCACCCAGCGGCCCGAGGCGGCGGCCACGCCGGTGTTCCGCGCCGCCGCCGGACCATGGTTGGCCTGGACCAGGACCCGCAGCGGCACGCGGAAGCTCCGGCCGCGCAGCCACTCGCTGGTGCCGTCGGTGGAGCCGTCGTCCACCACGACCACCTCGAACGCGGGGGGACCCTGCTGGAACTCCAGCGCCTGCAGGACCTCCGAGAGGACCTCCAGGCGGTTGTGGGTCGGGATGACGACGGAGAATTCTGGCCCCATGCAGGGATTATGACAGGGAGGGGGCCCGCTGCCAGTTTTACGGATTGGAGATCAGCGGCGGCGGCCCCTTCTCGACCTTGAAGTTGACCGTCAGCACGTAGTACACCTTGACCGGCTCCCCTTTCAGCGTCGCCGGCTTGAACCGCCAGCCACAGATGGCTTCGACGGCGGAGAGGCCCAATCCCAGGGACTGATCCTGGAGGACGCGCGCGTTGGTGATGCTGCCATCCCGATCGATGATCGACTCGACGATGACCGTGCCCTCGACCTTCGCCTTGCGGGCCGCCGGGGGGTACTGGGGCGAGGAATGGGTGAGGATCTGCGGCCTCTGGACCTCGGCGGCCTCTTTCGCCTTCTTCTCCGGCTCGGCCGCGGAGAGCCTGAGCGGCTCGGGGTCTCCGGCGGCCGGCGCCGCATGGCTGGCGAGCAGCGCTCCGGCGGCGCCGAACTGGGAGAAATCGGCCTTGGCGAGGTTGGGATCGAGCGATCGTGCCACCTGCCATCGGCAGAGCGCCTCGCTCTCGTTGCCGAGGCCGGCGTCGGCCAGCGCTTCCAGGACGAGGCCCGTCGCCGCCGAGGCGGGGTACTTGTCGGCATAGCCGGCCAGCACCAGGAACTGCTGGTGGGCCAGGCTCCGGGCTTCCCGCCACTTCTTGTCGGTCAGCAGGTTCACGACCTTCATCTGATCGTTCAACAACGGTTCCACACCGCCGAGGAGGTACCTGGGCGGCTGCGGCTGGAGCGGCTGTCCGGAAGGCTCCTGCGCCCGGACGGCGAGGGGAGCCAGGAGCAGAACGAGGAGGGGGAGGAGGGGCGCGGTTTTCTTCCGTGGGTTACAACTCATGGCGCCGCAATTATATCGCCCGGAAGCGGGGGCAAGGACAACAGGGACAAACCGGGCCTGGTGTCCCTGCTGTCCCCGTTGTCTCTTGACGTCCCTCGTTGCCTTTTCCTAGGCGCGCGCCCCGTTGCGGCGCGTCCGCGCCACCAGGTAGTTCGCCGGCACGTGCCCCTCCTCGCCGTGGCCCAGGGGGACGGTGTTGATCTTCACGTCCTCCCCATGGGCGATCAACTGCCACTTGGAGTCGGGATAGACCACGGGCCGCTGAACGGGGTCGAACCCCACCGACGTGGCCCCCGTGCGGATCACGTTGTGAACGAGCGACGGCAGCCCGGAGGGGCTGTCGGCCGGCAGGGTGCGAAAGTAGTCGAGGGCGCAGAGGGAGAGCTCGATCTGGTAGAGCGTCCCCCGCTCGCCGAGCAGGATGGCGAGGTTCTCGGCGAATCTGGGCTTGTCGTCGTCCTGCAGGACGTGCATCACGGTCCGCATGTAGATGTTGACGTCCCCGAACTCGTCGTGGAACGCCCGGGCGTCCTCGGGCTTGAGCCCGTCGACCACCCGGTACTCGATCTTCAGCTCCGCCGGGGTCTCCTGGCGCGCCATGGCGACCGCCGAGGGGGAGACGTCGGTGCCGATCACCCGGTCGAACTGGGTGGCGAGGAACCGGGTCTGCCGGCCGTTGCCGCAGCCGAAGTCGAGCAGGGGGAGGGTGCTGTCCAGGATCAGCGGCTTGAAGCGCTTCAGATCCTCGACCGAGGCGCGCTCCGGCTCGTTGTCCCACAGCACCTGGCCGCCGCGCCCGGTCTTCTCGATCGATTTCCAGTAGTTCTCCCAGTGGCGATCGACCTTGCCGGGGTCCCCCCATTTCAGCCGGTAGAAGAGTACGTTCGAGATCAGGCGCACCGATTTCAACAGCTCCATGGCATCCCCTCCTCGCGGTCGCGCCACACACCTCCCCCAGGGACGGGGTGATTCGCGATCGCCGTCAGCCCGGGGGAGAGCGCGGCCCGAGGGGGGCGCGCCGCTCCCGATCCGGAAATTATTGGAAACCTGCCCAATAGAGTGCACGAAATTCGGAAATTTGGGACACTCAGGAAGGAAAGAGCCTGAGAAGTCGACCATCCGTTCTCCCGGGTTCCGCGTATAAGCTTCCGGGATCACTGTGGAAACCGCTCGCCCAACCTCCCGTTGCGTCCTCCTGTTCGCCCGTACGGCGGACGAGGAGGCGCGTGCCAAGCGGCTCGCCCGGGCGCGGGGGGTGTTCGCCCTGGCGCGGCGGCGCGTGGTCGCGGCGGCCGCGGCGCTGCCCGGGGTCACTCTGCTGGTCGTCGGCCCCGGCGGCTCCCTGCCCCAGCGCGGGAGGGATTTCGCCGAGCGGCTCGGGAACGCCTTCGCGGACGCCCGCGCCCTGGGGTATCGCGAGATCGTCGCCGTCCCCACCGACGTGCCGCGGCTCGGCGTCCGGCAGCTCGCCGAGGCGTTCCGGCGGCTGGCGGCGGCGGAGGTGGTGCTCGGCCCCTCGCCCGACGGCGGCGCCTACCTGATCGGCTGCCGGATCGATCCCGCCCCGCTCTTCCTCGGCGTCCGCTGGCGGACGGCCCGCGCCTTCGCCGACCTCGCCGGCAACCGCGACGCCGGCGCGCTCGCGGTGCTCGATCCCCTGGAGGACGTCGACCGCCGGGCCGACCTGCTGAACCTGGACGCCCGCGGCGACCGCGAGCTGGCGGCCCTCCTCGCGGCCGCCCGTCCGCGCGGGCCGGAGGACGTCCGCCGCGCGGTGCCCGCGCCGCTCGTCCACCCCCTGGCGAACCGCCCGCCGCCGCTCTCCCTCCTCGCCGCGTCCTAGCGACCGCAACCGCCGTTCAACGTTCGAGGAGGGAGCTCATGTTCCGATCTTTCAGGAGCCTCGCGGCTCCGTTGGCAGTCGTCTTGTTCGCCAGCCATCCCGTCCTCGCCCAGGAGCCGCGGGGGGACGCGAGTATCGACGCCAAGATCAAGGCCGAGGTCGAGAAGCAGTTGAAGGAGCGGGAGAAGCACCAGTGGACGGCGGGGATCAACCCGCAGGGGGGCGGCGTCTTCGTCAAGTCGCCGGACGGCCAGGCCCTGTTCCGGCTCTACGGCTACGCCCAGCCGACCTTCACCTACACCGACGAGGACAACGGCCTCGCCTTCGAGCGGACCGATTTCCGGGTCCGCCGCGCCCGGCTCGACTTCGCGGCCGACTACCAGGAGCGCTACAAGCTGTTCGTCGAGCTCGACGGCGCCCCCGCGGACGGCACCGCGCTGGTCGAGGCGTACGTCCAGGCCGCCTACGTCAGGGACCGCCACTACCTGCGCTTCGGCAAGTTCATCACCCCGTTCAGCACCGAGAACCTGCGCTCCTCGCGCGCGCTCGACACCGTCGAGCGCTATCTCGCGCTCAACGCCGCCTTCAGCCTGCCCGCTCTCGACGTGCAGTTCGGCCCCATGCTCTGGGGGTACCTCGACCGCGGCAAGAAGGT
Source organism: uncultured Acidobacteriota bacterium (assembly GCA_963761645.1). Classification (GTDB taxonomy): domain Bacteria; phylum Acidobacteriota; class Thermoanaerobaculia; order Multivoradales; family UBA5704; genus DATARR01. Next base: position 90,915 of record CAVXIG010000007.1, on the reverse strand, counting down.
GTCCTACTACCTGGGGGTCTGGAACGGCAACTCTTCGGCCGGGGCGGCGGTGGCCGGCGGCCAGCGCGGCAACGCCCGCGACAACAACGGCGACAAGGAGGTCCAGGGGCGGCTCAACGTCAAGTGGAGCGACGAGCTGACCACCGGCGCCGCCTTCGACTCCGACCGCGAGGAGGAGCAGACGCTGACCCTCGCTTCGTACTCCGGCGGCCGCTTCATCGGCCTCACCGTCCGCGGGCAGCGCCGGGGGTACGACCTCGACGCCCACTGGAAGCGCGGCCGGCTCTCCCTCGACTCCGAGTGGCTCGCCTTCGACTTCCGCGACAGCGGCACCCGGCTCGGCGGCGGCTACGCGCAAGCGGCCTTCTGGGCGCGGGGGAGCGAGGCCGCGGCGGCGTCCAGCCCCTGCTGCGGGCCGAGGTGGCCCAGCTTTCGGGGGGTGCCCTGCGGCCGGTGGACGGCCGCAGGATCACCGCCGTCACCGCCGGCGCCAACGTCTGGTTCAACGGCTGGACGCGCTGGCAGATCAACGTCATCGGCGAGCATTTCGACGGCCGCGGCAACGGCCCCTTCAAGGCCGGCTCCGGCTGGCGTCCCACCGTGCTCAACCAGCTCCAGATCAAGTTCTGACTCCCGAGGAGACCCGCGATGATCCGCAAACGCGCGTTACTTGTTGCCGTCCTCTCCCTCGCCTCCATCGCCGCCCTGGCCGTGGCGCAGGAGAAGGTCGTCATCCAATATGACTGCATCCCCAACTACGCCAACTGGGGCGGCGTGACCGCCCTCTACAAGAAGGTCGCCGGGGTCACCGTGCCGCCGGACCCGAAGGGCTCCTCGGTCGCCATGGCGGCGCTCGAGAAGGAGAAGGGGGCGCCGCAGGCCGACACCTCCTACTACTCGGGAGCCATCGGCTTCCAGGCCGCCGGGAAGGGGCTGCACGAGCCCTACAAGCCGGCCGGCTGGGAGAAGATCCCCGCCGCTCTCAAGGACCCGAACGGCCTCTGGTGGACGGTGCACACCAGCGCCATCGCCTTCGTGGTCAACACCAGGGCGCTCGGGGGGGCGCCGGTGCCGCGGTCGTGGCAGGACCTGCTGAAGCCGGTCTACAAGGGGAAGATCGCCTACGACGATCCCACCTGGGGGGGCACCTCCTACACCCTGATCTACGGCCTCAACACCCTGATGGGGGGCAACGAGAAGGACTTCAAGCCGGGGCTCGCCTATCTCAAGAAGCTCGACGCCAACGTCTCCTCCTACCCGCGCGAGTCGATCTACAACGGCGTGCTGCGCGGCGAGGTGCCGATCTGGATCAACGCCGACGGCAACGGCTACAAGATGAAGTACGTGGACGGCGGCCCGGTCGAGGTGGTGATCCCCAGCGAGGGGACGTTCACCATGCCGCTGGTCATGGGCCTGGTCAAGGGCGCCCCGCACAAGGCGGAGGCGAAGAAGTACCTCGACTGGCTGCTCACCGCGCCGGCGCAGGGGGAGTTCGCCAAGGCCTACTTCCTGCCGGTCCTCCCCGGCGCGACGCCCAAGGAGATCGCCGCCCACTTCCTCCCCGCGGGCGAGTACAAGCGGGCCCGCGCCCTCGACCTCGCCAAGATGGCCGCCGCCGCGGACGCCCTGAAGCGGGCCTGGGTGGACGAGATCCGGGGAACGGGGAGATAGAGATTTTGGATTTTAGATTTTGGATTTTGGATTGGGTCGAGATGGCGGACGGGTTCGCTTCGGGTACCGTTGCGGGCTCAATCCAAAATCTAAAATCAAAATCCAAAATAAGAACGCTCATGAGCCACCTCTCCAGCCGCTCCTGGACCGGCGCCCTGCTGGCGCTGCCGCTGCTGCTGTTCCTGGCCGCGGCGGTCGCCTGGCCGATCGCCGAGCTGGCGGCGCGGGCCTTCGCGACGAACCGGGGGGCGGCGTTCGGCGAGGTTCTGGCGGCGGGGCGGTACCGCGCGTCGCTGGTCAACTCGCTCGCCCTCTCCTCGGTGGCGGCGGTGGTCTCGGTGCTGCTCTCGCTCTGGCCCTCCTGGGTGCTGGCGCGCGAGCGGTTCCGCGGCCGCGACCTGCTGCGCACCGTCATCTCCCTGCCGCTCACCTTTTCGGGCGTCCTGGTGGGGTTCCTGATGGTGGTGCTGCTCGGCCGTGTCGGCGCTCTGCCCGAAGGCGATCGGGTTCCTCACCGGCCACGAGGCGTTCGCCGGCGCCGCCTACACGTTTGCGGGATTGTTCGCTGCTTATCTATACTTCGAAGTTCCGCGGGCGGTGGTCACGCTGGAATCAGCGTTCCGCCGCTTCCCGCGGGAGCTGGACATGGCGGCGCGCGCGCTCGGCGCCGGGCCGCTCGAACGGCTGATCAAGGTGGCGCTGCCGGCCGCCGCCCCGGCCCTGCGGTCGACACTGGCGGTGACCTTCTCGGCGTCGATGGGATCGTTCGGCGTCGCCCTGATCCTGTCCCGCCGCTTCACGGTAGCGCCGCTCGAGATCTATACCGAAATGACCGGATTCCTCAACGACGAAGTGGCCGGCGCGCTCTGCCTGCTGCTCGCCCTGGCCACCCTGGTGGTGGACCGGCTGCTCTCGGCGGGGCGGCGCTTGAGGGCGTTCCGGAAATGGCCGCGCCGGGCCGGGATCGCCGCCGTGGCGCTCCTCGCGGTGGCGCTCGCCACCCCGATCGCGATCACCGCGGCGGGGGCGTTCTCGCATGCCGAATGGTATGGCGAGCGCTCCGAGGGGGCGGCGGTGGCGGACACCCCGGCGCTCTTCTCCTACGTGCTCGAGACCTGGGGGCGCGCCCTGCTGCGCTCGGCCGCCGTGGTGGCCGCGGTGGTGCCGCTGGCGCTGCTGATCGGCGCGCCGGCCGCCTGGGCGTTCCGGCGGCGGCCGTTCCCGGGATCGCGGCTGCTCGAATCGGCCGCCCTGGTGCCGCTCGCCGTGCCGGGGGTGGCGCTCGCCTTCGCGCTGATCCAGTCGGCGCCGGGGTTCCCCCGCTTCTGGCTGCTGGTCGCCGGGCACCTGGCCTACACCGTGCCGCTGGTGGTCAAGAGCGTGGGCAACGCCGTCGAGACCTTCGATCCCCGCCTCGAAGCCGCCTCCCGTTCCCTCGGGGCCGGCGGCTGGGAGACGGCGCGGCGGGTGACCCTGCCGCTGCTGCTGCCGGCGCTGATCCTCTCGGCGCTCCTGGTCTTCGCGGTCTCCTGGGGGGAGTTCAACGTCAGCTTCCTGCTCGCGACCCCGCTGCTCCAGACCTTCCCGGCGGGGCTCTACGCCACCTACACCACCAACTCCTTCCCGGTGGCGGCCGCCGCGACGCTGGTCTTCCTGGCGCCGGTCGTGCCCGCCCTGATCGCCATCCAGGCGCTCGGCGGCGAGGAGTTCCACCGGGGGCTGCCCGCGTGAAGGTCCTGATCGAGGGGCTCTCCTTCGCCTACGGGCGGGAGCCGGTCCTCTCCGGCGTCTCGATGGAGATCCCGGACGGCGGCATCACGGTGCTGATCGGCCCCTCGGGCTCCGGCAAGTCGACCCTGCTGCAGCTCCTGGCCGGACTGCTCCATCCCGCGCGGGGGAGGATCCTCTTCGACGGCGAGGACGTCACCGGGGTGCCCACCGAGCGGCGCGACGTCGGGGTGGTCTTCCAGTCCTACGCCCTCTTCCCGCACCTGAGCGTGCGGGACAACATCGCCTTCGGCCTGAAGACCGGCCGCCGGCGCTTCTCCCTGCGCAGCTCGCGGCGGCGCCCCTCGCGCCATTCGGTGGAGGCGCGGGTCTGGGACGCCGCGGCCCTGCTCGGCCTCGAGCGGCTGCTCGACCGCAGGCCGGCGCAGCTCTCGGGCGGCGAGCAGCAGCGGGTGGCCCTCGCCCGGGCGGTGGCCCCCCGCCCCGGCCTCCTGCTCCTCGACGAGCCGCTCTCGGCCCTCGACGCCCGCCTGCGCCGCAGCGTGCGGGCCGAGCTCGCCTCGCTGCTGCGCACGCTGGGCACCACGGTCTTCTACGTCACCCACGATCAGGAGGAGGCGATGCTCCTCGCCGATCACCTGGTGGTGCTCGACCGCGGCCAGGTGGTGCAGGCCGGGCCGCCGCTCGACCTCTACCGCCGGCCGGCGACGCCGTTCGTGGCCTCTTTCCTGGGCGAGGCCAGCCTGGTGGAGGTGAGCGTGGAGGAGGAGGGGAACGGCAAGCCGGCGCGCACTCCGCTCGGGCGCCTCGCCCTGCCGGAGGGGAGCCGCCGCGGCCGCATCCTGGTGCGCCCCGAGGACCTGACCGCGGACCCGCAAGGGACCACCGCCACCGTCCTGGACGCGCGCGGGCTCGGGCCGTACGACCGGGTCGTGCTGGCCCTGGAGAACGGCGTCGAGGTGCTCGCCCACTTCCCCCCCGAATCGGCGCCCGAGCCGGGCAGCAAGGTGCGGGTGGGGCTGCGCAGCCGGAAGCCGCACTTTCTGGCGGAATAGTAAAGAAACAAGGGATGAAAGGGACAGCAGGGACTCCAGGGTTTTTTCTTGGAGTCCCTGCTGTCTCTGCTGTCCCTTGAGTCCCTTGTTTCTTCCCCTACCGCCCCCGCAAATGATTCGAGGCGCACCGGTAGCCGCCGTTGAGCACGATGCTGCGCACCAGCGGCGGAAACAGGTCGAGGCCGACGCCGAAGGCGGCGAAGGCATCGCGGGCGGCGCGGTCGCCGCTGGGGAGGAGATAGGAGAACCCCTCGGCGCGGACCTTCCCGGGGCGGGATTCCACCACCACGTTGTTCCAGGTGATCAGGAACCCGGAATGGGAGAGGCCGGAGCGGTCCGCCAGCAGGGCGACCGGGACCGTGAGGATGGGGAGCCGCCGGACCTCCATCCCTGAGTCCGCGAGCTGCCGGGCCACGAGGTCGAGGAAGCCGCCGAGGGCGTCCATCTCCGGGGGTGCGCTGCGCGGCGGCGAGGGCGGCGGCGAGCGCGCTCCCGGCCGGTTCGAGGCCGTAGCCGCGCCGCAGAGAGTCCAGGTCGGCGGCGGGGAGCTTCGCGACGAGATCCCGGCCCGCCGCGGCGTCCGCCACCAGGGCCTTGCCGCCCGGGAGGAAGGTGACGATCGAGTCGAGGTCGTAGCCGGCGCCGCCGCCGATCCGGCGCATCAGCTCCGTCCGCGCGGCGAGATCCCCCGCCTGGACGGCAGGGGGTGGACGAAGCGGACCGGCCGGCCGTAGAGGCTCGCCAGCTCCGCCGCGGCCCGGTCCGCTGCGGCGAGGTAGCGGTCGATCCCCTCGGCCGTCGCGAAGCTCCCGACGGGCACCCGCTCGAGGCCGAGGAGGGCGAGGATGCGGGGCTCCAGCGCGTGCAGGGTCACCCAGGCGGCGCCGGGGGTGAGCAGGACCTGCCCGTTGTGGAACGGCACCGGCGCCGTGGTCCAGGTCACCTTTCCCCAGGCGCGGTCGAGGTCCGCCGGCAGGTTCTGCACCAGCTCGGGGCCGAGGTTCGCGTCCTCCTCACGGCCTGGCTGGAGGTTGGGGCGCACCAGCACCCGCGCGCCGCCGCCGGTGGCGTGGACGAGGGTGAACGGGTCGCGCGGCCAGGGGGAGTAGGGGCGGCCGTAGGTGTCGAGCAGGTGGAGATGGAGCGCCCTGGCGCGCGGCTCCAGCCCTTCGCGCAGCGGCGAATCGGTCAGCACGACCAGGGTGCGTTCGGGGGCGGCGGCGCGCACGGCGGAGAGAAAGGCGTCCGCCGTCCCGAGATCGAAGAAGAACGACGGCAGCGAGTAGACCGAGGCGGCGAGGCGGCCGTCGACGTCGGCGTCGAAGCGCTGGCCGCCGGGCGTGAACCCGACCCGCCGCTCGGCGCCGCGGCGGGGGACCGCCCCCCAGGCGCGCTCGACCTCGTCGGAGGCGGCGAAGTCGAACCCCCGCACCTGGTTCAGCTCGGTCAGCAGCGCGTCGCGCAGACCGGCGGGAGCCTTGGGATCGAGAGCCCGGGGGAGGAAGCCGAGGACGCGCCGGCGGAACCCCTCGTCGCCGGCGAAGCGCTCGGGATCGACGAGCTGGAGCGCCAGCAGCCCGAGGACGTCCTCATGGCTCCACGAGCCGCGGCGGGCGAGGGCGCGCCCGCGCTCGCGGGCGGCGGCCTCGGGAGGGGCGGCCGGGGCGGCGGCGATCAGCAGCCCGGCCAGGAGGAGCAGGAGGAGAAGGCCGATCCGGGCCGGGCCCCGAAGGGGATTCACCCTACTGCTTCCCCTCCGCGTTGAGCTTCTCCAGGTTGGCGGCGGCCACCTTGTCCTGCGGGTTGATCTGCAACACCTGCTGGAGGAGCTTGCGGGCCTCGTCCTTCTTGTTCGTGCGCAGCAGCAGCACCGCGAGGTCGTCCATCGCCGGCAGGTGCCGCGGCTGGAGCAGCAGGGCCTTGCGGAAGTCCTGCTCGGCCGAGCTGAGGTGCTGCAGGGCCATGTGCGACACCCCCCGCAGATAGAGGTAGTCGGGGCTGTTCGGGGCCGTCGCGAGCGCGGCTTCGGCCGCTTTGAGGGCCTCCTCGGGGCGCTTCAGGCTGAGCAGGATCCGCACCTCCATCAGCCGGACCCGGGGGTCCTTGGAGACCGCGGCCTCCTGGCGGACGGCGGCGAGCGCCGGCTCGGGCTTCCCCTGGCCCATCAGCTCCATGGCCTTCTGGAGGCCCGGGCTCATCGGCGGCTCCGCGGCGGCGGCCGGAGCGGCGGCCGCCGGATTGGCAGGCGCCGGCTTGGGCGTGCCCGCGGGCGGGGCGGTCGCGGCAGGCCTGACGGGGGGCTTGGCCGCCTCGGCCGCCTGCGCCAGCGCCTTCTGCGCCTCCGGCTTGCGGCCGGCGGCGTCGAGCGCCCTGGCGAGCCCCTTCCAGGTCTCGGGGTTGCCCGGGTAGTACCCGGTCGACTTCTGGTAGAACGGCACCGCCTCCGCCGGCTTCCCGGCCTCCACCAGCAGCGCGCCGTATTCCATCGCGATCCCCGCCGCGGGGCGTGGATCGCCGATCGCGTTGGCGTTGGCGGGGAGCTTGTCGGCCAGCGGCTTCAGGGTGGCGGCGGCGGCGGCGGCGTTGCCGGCCTTGTGCTGGGCGCGGGCGAGGAGCAGCACGAGCGCCGGGCGCCCCGCGGTCTTGCCGTCGATCAGCTTGATCGCCTCGGCCGGCTGGCCGGCCAGCAACTGGGCCTCGGCGAGCGAGCGCCGCACCTCGAGGTCCATCCCCTGGGGGTGGCTGGCGAGCAGGGGCTTCAGCAGCGCGACCGCGCCGGGGCCGTCCTTCTTCAGCACCAGCGCCTTGCCGCGCAGGAGCCGGATGGCCGGCTCGCTCTCGGACAGGCCGGAGAGGAGCTGGAGGGCGTCGTCGCCGCGCTCGAGCTGGACGGCGAGGTTGCAGGCCACCAGCCGCGCCTCGGTGTCCGAGGGGTTGCGCAGCACCCACGGGCGGAGCATCGAATAGGCCTCCACCAGATGCCCCCGCCGCGCCGTCAGCATGCCGAGCTCGCGCGCCGCCGGCGAGGCGGGCTCCTTGATCACCGAGCGTGTGAGGTAGACCTGGCCGACGTCCACCTGGCCGGCCATCAGCGCCGCCTGGCCGGCGTTGTAGAGCACCGCGGGCTCGGCGTCCTCCGGGTCGGCCAGCGGCTTGAGCACCGCCAGGGCCTCCTGCGGCTTGTCGAGCTGCACGTAGAGGGCGCCGATCAGGGAGAGCATGTGGGGAGTCACGGCGGGATCCTTCTGGATCGCCCTGAGCTTGTCGACCGCCGCCGTCGTGTGGCGCTCCGCCACCAGCTTGACCGCCTCCTGGAGCGACTTCTCGAGGGGCGTGAGCGCGCGCTGGGGGGGCGGCGACTCTTTGGTCTGCGTGGCCTTGGCCCCGCCGACGCCGGGGGCGGGGGTCTGCACCGCGGCGAGCGGGGCGGCCAGCAGGGCGAAAGACGACAGAACGAGGATCTTTCTCATCGATCGAGGGCTCCGAGCCGAGGCTCAAAAAAGTTTCTACTCTCCGCAACACCTGGCGCGGGCGGGCTCTTCCCGCCTACCCCAGCGCGCGCAGCTCCTTGCTGTCGGGGTGCACGGCGAGGGCGTGGCGCAGCAGGGCGGCGGCGCTCTGGGGGTCGCCGAGCACGCGCAGGGTCTTCACCGCCTCGGCGTAGGCGGCGGGCGAGCCGTTGGTCTCCACCATCCGCCGCAGGGTGTCGACCGCCTCCTGGGTCCGCCCCTCCACGGCGTAGAGCAGCGACAGGCTCGAGTAGGTCTGAGTGTCGTGGGGGAAATCGTGGATCTCCTGCAGGAACTCACGCTCCGCTTCCTCGTTGCGGCCGAGCCGGCCGAGCAGATCGCCGCGCAGCCAGTGCAGGCCGGCGTAGCGCTGGCCGGACGCGCCGGTGCGGGCGAGCTCCCCGGCGGCCTGGTCGGCGTAGTTCAGCGCCTCCGCGAGCTTCCCCTGTTTCTGGAGCACCTGCGCCAGGGCCATCATCGGCACGATCCGCGAGCCGGGGGAGGCGAGGGCGGCCCGCGCCGCCCGCTCGGCCTCCTCGGGACGGTCCTGGGCGAGCGCGATCTGCGCGAGCAGGCTGTTGGCCATTCCCGGGCTCCCCTTGAGACCCAGCTCGGCGTGGCTGCGAGCCTCGTCGAGCCGCCCCATCTGGAGCAGCAGCGAGCCGGTGGCGACGGCCACGAACGACGCGCCGCCCGAGGTCTCCATGGCGTGCTCGTAGGCGTCGAGCGCCTCGGCCTGCCGCCCGAGCTTCTGGAGCGCCTGCCCGAGGTGCTCCCAGGCGTCGGTCATCTTCGGGCTGGCCGCCAGCAGCCGGCGGAAGGCCGGCACGGCCTCGGCGTACCGCCCGCTGGCGTAGAGGGTCATGGCGGCGGAGAGGTCGCTGAGCGTGCCGATGCGGCTCTTGGGGTCCGGCAGCACCTCCCCCTGGCTCGTCGCCGCCGCGCCGGCGGCGTAGCCGAGGGCGGCCAGCTTGCTGGCGGTCTCGGCATCGACCGCCGAGGGTGCCTTCAGCTCGCGCTCCATCCCCTTGAGCGACTGCCGCAGGGAGGAGAAGGCGCGCCGCTCGCGGTCGAGGGCGTTGCTCTTCTCCCCGGGATCGGCCGCCAGGTCGTAGAGCTCGGGCGCCGGAGCATGGATGTAGTGAAAGCGGTCGCGGATCAGCGACGTCAGCTCGCTCCAGCCGAAGTGCAGCCGCGGGTAGAAGGTCTCGGCGTAGAGGTCGCGGGGCGCCGCGAGCGCGCCCGGATCGAGCAGCGGCCGGCCGGGGAAAGCGCCCGCGGCCTCCTTGGGGGGGGCGACCCCGACCAGGGAGAGCAGGGTGGGGAAGACGTCCACGATCTGCGCCGGTGCCGCCACCCGCCGGCCGCCCCGCGCCCCTCCCGGCAGCTTGAGGATCATCGGCACCTGGAGCGCCTCGCGGTAGAGGAAGATCCCGTGCTCCTGCTCGCCATGGTCGTTCAAGCCCTCGCCATGGTCCGAGACCAGGAGGATCACCGCGCGGTCGTAGATCCCCCGCTCCTTCAGGCCGGCGAGCACCCGGCCGACGATCGAGTCGGCGGTCGCGATCTCGCCGTCGTAGGGGCGGCCGGCGTAGCGGGAGGCGAAAGGCTCGAGCGGCGCGTACGGGGTGTGCGGCTCGTAGAGGTGGAGGAAGAGGAAGAAGGGGCGGTCCTTCACCGTCTCGACCCAGCCGAGGGCGGCGTCGGCCGTCTGCCCGCCGGGGCGCTGCGAGAGGCCGAGCGAGTCGTTGAAGTGGACCGGGATGCCGGCGTCGTAGACGTCGAAGCCGTGGTTCATCCCCGTCTCGGGGCGCAGCACGTAGGCGGAGACGGCGGCGGCGGTGGCGTAGCCCGCCGCGTGGAGCACCGCCGGCAGGTTGGGGAAGCGGTCGCCGTCGTAGGAGTAGCCGACGTTGTCGCGCACCCCGTGCTCGGTGGGCAGGCGGCCGGTGAGCATCGAGACGTGCGAGGGGAGGGTCAGCGGCGTGTGGCTGTAGGCGCGCTCGAAGAGGATGCCGTCCCGGCTCAGGGCGTCGATCGCCGGCGTCTCCACCTGCTTGTAGCCGTAGGCCGGCAGGTGGTCCGAGCGCAGGGTGTCGATGGAGATCAGGATCACCGGCGCCTTGGGGAAGGTCCCCACCGGGGCGTCGCCGCCGTCGCCGGCATGGCGGCAGGCGGCGAGCAGGAGAAGAGGGAGCAGCGGGGCGAGACGGTTTTTTTTCATCATGACGGGAGCTGGGCCAGGAGCTGGCGGGCCTTGCGGAGGTCGTCGCCGAAGCGGGCCGGCGGCGCCGTGGCCACGAAACGGGAGAGGGCCTGGCGCGCCTGCGCCGGGCGGCCCGCCTGCGCCGCCACCAGCCCGATGTTGAACAGGGCATCATACTGCCGGGGATCGATCGCCACCGACCGCTCCCAGGCGTCGAGCGCCGCCGCCGGCCCCTCCAGGCGGAAGCGGGCGACCCCCAGGGTGTTCCAGCTGATCGGCAGGTCGGGGTTGAGCGCCAGGGCGTGCTGGAGCTGCGTCCGCGCCACCTCCGGCTGATCCATGCGCAGGGCGACGATGCCCAGCGTCTCGAACCCCTTGGGATCGTTCGGATAGGCCGCCGTGGCCCGCTGCAGCACGGCGGCCGCGTCGCCGTGCCGGCCGGCGTCGGAGAGGGCGATGCCGAGAGCGTTCAGGGTGGCGGCGTCGGCCTGTGGGGAGGAGGCCAGCGGCTCCAGCAGGGAGACCGCTTCGGCGGAGCGCCCGAGCTCGGCGAGGGCGAGGCCGAGCTGCCGGCGGATCGACTCCTGCCCGACCCCGTGGCGCAGGGCGCTCCGCAAGGCTTCGACCGCCTCGTCCGGCCGCTCCAACTGCTGCAGGGAGAGCGCCAGGTTCTGGTAGGCGTCGGCGAGGTCCGGCCGCTCGGCGAGCGCCTCGCGGCAGAGCCGGACGGCCTCCTCGTAGCGGCGGCGGGAGTAGGCGTCGACCGCCTGGTGCATCTTGCGGTCGACCCCGATCAGGTTCTTGGGATCGTCCGCCGCCGTGTAGGCCGTGGCGGCCGGCTTCGCGCCGCCGCCGGTGGAGTAGCCGAGACTCCGCAGGCGTGCCTCCCCCTCGGCGGAGACGGTGCCGCGCGGCGGCGGCCAGACCGACTCCCGCGGCAGCGCCGCGCGCAGGTCGTGAGCCGTCCGCCGGTCCTCGGCGTAGCGGTTGTGCTCCTCGCGCGGGTCGCTGGGGAGGTCGTAGAGCTCCGGGACCGGCAGGTCGATCACCTTCTCCCCCTGCCGCAGCAGGCCGCGCAGGGGGGCCCAGCCGCGGTTCAGGCTGGCGCTCAGGGATTCGAAGTAACTGTCCCCCGGTGAGGAGGCTTCCCGCGGCGGCGCGGGCGCCAGCAGGGAGGCGCCGGGGAGCCCGGCGGGCACCGCCAGCCGCAGATAGGAGAGCACCGTCGGCACGATGTCGACGTGCCGCGCCGAGCGGTGGTCGCGGCCCGGGGTGACGCCGGGCCCCCAGACGACGAGCGGCACCTTGAGCGTCCCCTCGTAGGCGAAGAGGCCGTGCGTCAGCTCGCCGTGCTCGCCGAGCGACTCGCCGTGATCGGCGGTGACGATCACCAGGGCGGGCGGCTGGCCGCCGGCCAGGAGCGGATCGAGGAGCGGCGCGAGAAAAGAGTCGGCGGCGGCCACCTCGCCGAGATAGGGGTTGTCCCGGTAGCGGCTGGCGAACGGCTCCGGCGGATCGTAGGCGGCGTGGGGGTCGTAGAGATGGACCCAGAGGAAGCGGCGCCTGCCCTTCTGCGCCTCCCACCAGGCGCGGGCGGCGGCCACCACCTGGTCCCCCCGCCGCTCGGCGATGACGAACTCCTCCGCCCGCGAGCCGCGCGGGAAGTGATCGTCGTAGAGGTCGAACCCCTGGTCGAGGCCGAACGACGCGTCGAGGGGAAAGGCGCCCACCACGGCGCCGGTGGCGTAGCCGGCCCGCTTGAGCAGGGTCGCCAGGGTGGGGACCTTCGGCGAGAGGGCGAAGCCGCTGTTGTCGCGCACCCCGTGCTGGTAGGGGTAGAGGCCGGTGAGGATGTTCGCGTGCGAGGGGAGGGTGACGACGTTGTGGGCGTGGGCGCCGTCGAACACCCGCCCCGCGGCGGCCAGGCGGTCGAGCGTCGGGGTCTCGACCCGGCGGTTGCCGGCGAAGCCCACGGCGTCGGCCCGCAGGGTATCGATGGTCACCAGGATGACGTCGGCCCCCTCGTGTGCCGGGGCCGCCGACGCGGCGGTGCCCGGGCCGGAGCGGCAGCCGGTCGCGAGGATCAGAACGGCGACGAGCGCCAGCCGGAGGGAACGCCGCATGATTCGGGGATCTGGATTCCGGCGTGCGGGGGCGCGGCATGCGGCGCCCCCGCGACAGGCCGGAGGAGGACAGAGGGGCGCTACTTCAGCTCCTTGAGGAATTCCTTGGCGTCCTTGGCGAACTTGCTGTCGGGCTCGAGCTCCAGCAGCTTCTGGAGGTCCGCCTTGGCCTGCGGGTTCTGCGACTTGTTGAGGTAGACCATGGCGCGGTAGTAGTAGGCGTCGGCGAGGTTCGGATTGCCGGAGATCACCTCGTTGAACTCCTTCAGGGCGGCGTCCATCTTCCCTTCGTTGAACGCCTTGATCCCGACGTTGAGCCCGATGGCGGGGTCCATCTGGGTGCCCTGGGGGAGCTTCGCCATGTAGGTCTTCGCCTCGGCCTCCCGGTTCGACGACGCCAGCAGGGTGACGATCAGCTTCAGGGTGTCGGGATCGTCGGGCGCCACCTCCAGCGACTTCTTGAGCGTGTCGATGGCCGCGTCCGTCTTCCCCTCCTTGTAGTAGGAGTCGGCGATGGCGCGGTAGATGGAGGGGAACAGGGTCTTGTCCTCCAGCTTGCTCATCCCCGCCTCATAGGAGGCGCGGGCCTCGGCGTACTTGCCCTGCGCGAGGAGGCTGTTGGCGTTTTCGAGGGCCACCTTGGCCTGGGCGGCGGGCGAATCCTTCTGCTGCGCCTGAACCTGCTGGACCTGCTGCTGGGAAGGCACCTTCAGGGTGATGTTGAGCGGCTGGGCGATGGCGAATTCGTTGACCTTGACCTGCCCCTCGGAAGGCAGGTAGCCCGGCTTCTCGATCAGGATCCCCCAGGCGCCGCCGGCGAGCCCGAGGATGGACCACTTGCCGTTCTTGTCGGTGGTGAGGGTCTTGGGACCGTCGGCCTTGGGATCGACCTGCTTGTCCCCCTGGCGCAGGGTGATGGTGGCGCCCTCGACGGGCTTGCCGCTCTCGTCCTTGATCTGCCCCTGGAGCCGGCCGCGGCCGGCCCAGGATTGAGCCCAGACGGGGACGCCGGCAACCACCAGGAGGATCATCAGAAAGACAACTCGTTTTGCGCTGCGCGGAAGCATGTCTTGTCTCCTTTTCGGTTTCGCACCCCGGGATGCAAACCGCGTGCGCGGGGAAGTCTATTCCGAACGCGCGGACAAAAAAAACCGCCGGGGGTTGCCCCCCGGCGGAAAGTGACGAACACGAGAAGTAGACCGGGTTTACCGGAAGCTCAGACGCGCACCGAGGCGGAAGATCCGCGGGCTGGTGATCTCGGTGACGAAGTTCTTCCGGGTCGAGGTCAGGCTGAGCGTGCGCTGCTGGACGTAGGCCTGGTTGAAGACGTTGAAGCAGTCAACGCCGAGCGTGAGGCCGAAGTCGCTGAAGTTGAACTCCTTCTCGACCCGGGCATCCATGATGTGGATGTCGTCGAGACGGAAGGTGTCCGGCTCCGGAGTGGCCGCGATGGTGGCCGTGCCGCTCTCGTTGGCGGGCAAGCGGACCGAGACGAAGTACGGGGCCGGATAGCCCTGGCGGCCGGTGAGGTTGACCGCCACGTTGAAGCCCCACGGGTGGTCGGGCGCGATCTGGTAGAGGCCGTTCACGCTGTACGCCCACTTGCTGTTGATGTAGACGCCACCCTTGGCGCCCGAGCCCGTGCCCGAGCCCTGAAGGACTTGCTCGCCTTCGCGATTGCCGCCGTTCAGGAAGGGGGTCGGATCCGGAAGGTCGGAGGCGGGAACCTTGCTCCACGTCCAGTCGGAGTAGGTGACGTTGCCGCGGAGCATCCAGCGGTTGGCCAGACGCTTGTTGAAGACGATCGAAGCGCCCTTGTACTCCTGCTCCCGGTCGCCGTTGTACAGGATACGACCGTTGCGGCTGCTGAGGCCGCTCCGGAGGACGTAGAGATCCGGGTTGACGACCTGCCCGTTGGGCAGGGTGACCGGATTCGGGCACCTGGAGCGCCGGGGGTGCCGCAATGGACGTAATCGGACCGGACGCTCGGCCGGCCGACCCGGCCGACGTTCGTCGCCGAGAGGGGATCGGTATCGTCGAACACCAGGCGGTTGGCCTCGATCAGGTTGGTGAGCCGGCGGTAGGTCAGGTTGAGACCGACCACGAACTCCGGCAGAAGAGCATGCTCGACACCCAGCAGCAACTCGTTGGTGAGCGGGGCTTCGAGGTCAGGGTCGACCGCGTTGGACTGCAGGAGCCCACGGGTGAACGGGTTGTAGTTGGCGCTGGCGCTACCGAAATCGCCGATCTGGTCGCGGGTGACGTTGGGGCCACCGACGGGGTTGTAGGCGTAGAAGTACAGGTAGCTCTGCGAACCCAGCGGGTTGATGAAGCTGGTGTAGCCGTTGCTGAGCTGGTCGGCGAACTGCGAGAAGCTGGCGCGCAGCAGGGTCTTGCGGTCCGCTCCGAGGGCGTAGGTGAGGCCCAGGCGCGGGGTGACGTTGGTCCAGGTGAAGCCGGCGTCCTGCTGCGCCGACGGAGACCGCCGGCAGAAGCTCCGGCACGATCGGGTTGGCGGGCAGGCTGCGGGCCAGGTTCTGGCCGCCCTGACGGTCGTACCGCAGGCCGAGGTTGGCCGTGAGGTTGCCGACCGTGAGGGTGTCCTGGGCGTAGGCGCTGGTGTACGTGTTCTCGACCGAGGCGCCGCCGGCGCGGGACAGGTTGGTGATGTAGAGGGTCGTCGGCAGGCCGAAGACGCCGCCGTTCTGGACGTAGCCGACGCCGCCCCACGTGCTGAGCGAGGTCACCTTGGCCGTACGGTAGCCGGCGCCGAACTTCAGCTCGTGCGAGAGGGTGCCCGTGTTGAAGAAGGAGGAGGCGTCGCGCTTGCCCTGCTTCTGCGGACGCAGCGTCGTGCTGAGGACGAAGGTGTTGTGCCAGACGCCGTCCTGGCTCTGGTACGCGGTGGTGTTGAGCCCGCCCTCGGGGACGAGCCCGAAGCCGCCGTTGACGATCGAGTAGAGACCCGTCAGGTAGAAGCTCGAGCTGAAGATCTGGGTGTCCTCGATCTTCTCGGCGGTCGGGCGTATCGCCCTCGTGGCCCTGATCCCAGGTGGTCTCCTGGGGGCGGGTCGGGCTGGCGTTACGGCCGATCTTGACCTTGTCGTTGTTGAAGTAGAAGGCGGTGGCCGAGTTGCTGGGCAGGATCTGCCCGTTCAGCTTCACGTTCTCCGTCTTCAGGGTGGTCTTGTCGCTGCGATTCAGAATCGTCAGCAGGTCGACCTTCTGCTGGCCGTACGAACCCCAGATCCACAGACGGTCCTTGACGATCGGACCGCCGAGCTCCGCGCCGTAATCCTTGACGGTCACGATGCGGTTGCCCTGGTTGAAGCTCGCCTGGTTGGGGGCGAGATCGACGCTGCCGGAACCGAGCTCCGACTGCCACTTCTCATCGGCCGTGAAGTAACGGCCGGAGCCACGCCACTCGTTGGTGCCGCGCTTCGTCACCATGTTCAGCACGACGCCGCCGGTGGAGATGCTGGTGTCCGAGCCGCCGGTCGTGACCTGCATCTCTTCGAACGCGTCGAAGTCGAAGTAGGCCGGGGAGGAGCCGGTGGCGGCCATGTCGGTGATGACCACGCCGTCGACCGACCAGACGGCCTGGTCGCCCTGCGAGCCAGGTCCGATGTACTGCGACTGCTGGCCGCTCTCGTTGCCGCCGACGTTGATCCGGTCGGTGAGAACGCCGGGAGTCGTCTGCAGGATCGCCCAGGGATCACGCGCCGTCGGGATCTTCTCGAGCTCGGTCTGGCTGATCGTGGCACCGGTGGAAATCCGGCGCTCGTCCAGCAGCGGGCTCTCCGCCGTGACGGTGATGACGTCCTCGACGGCCGGCGACAGCTTGACCTCGATCGAGGTGTTGCGGCCGATGTTGATCACGATGTTCGGGTAATCGATGGTGGAGAAGCCTTCCAGCTCGGCCTTGAGGTCGGCGTTGCCGGGCGGCAGACCCAGGAAACGGAACTGCCCCTGGGCGTTCGTCACCTGGACTTGCGGGGCGGCCTGCCCCGACAGGGTCACGGTGACCCCGGGGAGCGCGGCTCCCTTGTCGTCTGTGACGGTGCCGTAGAGGTTGCCGGTCTGCAACTGGGCGAAGGCGGTTCCGCCGACGGCCAGCAGCAGCAGCGCGGCGACGGCTACGATCCGTCCCCAAAGGTTGGTGCTCTTCATTCTATAAACCTCCCGTTTGGTGGTTGTTCAGCAACCGCGAGAGGTCGCGGTGCCATGCAGATCAAAAATAGCGACGGAATCCATGGTTGCGGTGCCGAGTAACACCTCCTTCCCATTTTGAAAGACCGTTCTAGAGATTGGCGGAGACGAACTCTAGCCAACTATCCGTCCCTGGGTCAAGCAAGCGAGGTGCCACTCGCCGGGGCATCTCAGCGGTAGGTTCAACGCACTGATTCGATGAGAGTTACGGGATTGCGTCCACCCGTTCGTCCGGCCCGGATTCAGAGGCTTGGATCGGGTCGATCCAAAAAAATGAAGGCATGCGGTCCGCTGGCGGATCTTCGTTTTCCGGGCCGGCGCGGGCCGGATTCCCTGTTATATTTGACCCATCATGACACGCTTTACCCTCCGCACGCTCTGCCTGTCCGCGGTCCTGGCGGCCGCGGGCTGCTCCGAGTACAAGGCCTTCGACACGGTGGGCTACCTGCGCCAGCAGTACGCCCGGGAGATGGGCGCCCAGGAAGCCGCCCAGGGTCGCCGTCCCCTTCGAGCTGAACGACGAGATCCGCGGCTCGCTCAAGACCCTGCCGCCGCTCTCCAGCGAGCTGCGCCGGATCAACCAGGTCAACCAGTTCATCTTCGACGGCCTGAAGCTCCAGTACAGCCTGACGCCGACCAAGGACGCGGCGGAGACCTACCGCACCCGCTCGGGCAACTGCCTCTCCTTCGTCAACCTGTTCGTGGGCGTGGCGCGGGAGGTGGGGCTCAACCCCTCCTACGTCGAGGTCACCGACCTCCAGAAGTGGAACCATCGCGAGGGGATGGTGGTCAGCCAGGGGCATATCGTCGCCGGCATGTACCTCGACGGCGAGCTGCACACCTACGACTTCCTCCCCGACCGCCACAAGGCCTACCGGGAGTTCAAGCCGATCGACGACGTGACCGCGGCGGCCCACTACTACAACAACCTCGGCGCCGAGGCCCTGCTCGCCGGCGACCTCGTCCACGCCCGCGAGATGATCACCACCGCGACCCGCATCGCCCCCCGGTTCGACAAGGCGATCAACAACCTGGGGGTCGTCCAGGCGCGCGGCGGCGAGCCGGAGAAGGCGCTCGAGACCTACCGGCGGGGGCTCGCCATCAGCCCCGACGACTCGACGCTGCTGATCAACATGGCCCGCGCCTTCCAGCAGCTCGGCCGCACCGGGGACGCCGACCAGGCGCTGGCCAGGGTCGAGGCCGAGAACACCGGCAACCCGTTCTTCTTCATCTATGAGGCGGACGTGGCGCTCGGCCGCGGGGACGCCAACAAGGCCCTCGACTACATGGTCCGCGCCCTCCGCCTCGACGACGAGCTCCCGGAGGTCCACCTCGGCCTGGTGAAGGTCTATCTCGCCCTGGGGGATCTGGGCAAGGCCCGGCACTACCTGGCCCGCTCCCTCAAGCTGGACGCCACCAACAAGGACGCCCTCCGCTACGCCAGGCTGCTGGGGCAGTGAGCCGCCGAAGCCCGTTCCCGCTCCTCCGCGCCGGGCGCGCCATCCTGCTCGCGCCCTTCCTTCTCCTGTCGCCGGGCCTGGACGCGGCGGCGGCCCCCGCCGCCCGAAGCCGGCGCTCTCCTCGGAGGACGGCTACGGCCTGCTGCGCCGCCTGGTCGCCGGCCCGGCGGCGGAGCGGCGGGCGGCGGCCCGGGCGCTCGCCGAGTCGCGCGACCCGTCGCTGGTGCCGGGGCTGATCGACGCCTACTTCTTCCTGCCCAGGGGGGAGCGCGCGGAGGCGCTGGCGGCGCTCGCCACCCTCACCGGCGAGCGCCCCGGCGAGCGCTACCACGACTGGGTGGAGCTGGTGGAGCGGCGGCAGGACCTGACCGCCAAGCCGGGGTACCTGAAGTTCAAGGGGGAGCTGCTGGCGCGCATCGATCCCGGCTTCGCGGCTCTCCTCTACGAGGGGGCCCCGGCGCGCATCCGCCCGGAGGAGATCGTCTTCGGCGGCGTGCCGCCCGAGGGGATCCCGGCGCTCGACCGCCCCGCCCACGTGCCGGCGGCGGCGGCCGCGTACCTCACCGAGACCGAGCGGGTCTTCGGCGTCAGCGTGCGGGGCGAGGCCCGCGCCTACCCCCTGCGCATCCTCGACTGGCACGAGATGGTCAACGACGTCCTGGGGGGCGAGCCGGTCACCCTCTCCTACTGCACCCTCTGCGGCTCGGGCGTGCTCTACGCCACGCGCGGTCCGGCGGGCGAGGCGTACACCTTTGGAACCTCCGGCCTGCTTTACCGGTCTAACAAGCTGATGATGGATCGCCAGACGCGGACGCTGTGGGGCAACCTGACCGGCGTGCCGGTGCTCGGCCGGCTCGCCGCCGGCCCGGCGCGGCTGACGCTGCTGCCGGTCGTCGTCACCACCTGGAAGGAGTGGCTCGCGCGCCACCCCGAGACCTCCGTCCTCGCCCTCGACCCCGAGATGGAGCGGCGCTGGGGGTATCGCTACCTGCCGGGCGCCGCCGAGCAGCGGCGGGCCGGCGTCGCCTTTCCGGTCTGGCCGAAGAGCGGCGCGCTCGATCCCAAGGCCGAGGTCTACGCGGTGCGCCTGGGGGAGCGGGCCAAGGCCTACCCCGTCCAGCGCGCGCTCGCCGAGCGGGTGATCAACGACCGGCTGGGGGAGGAGCCCCTGGTGGTGGTGGCCGATCCGGGCTCCGGCGCGGTGCGCGCCTACCGCCGCGGCGGCCGCACCTTCGCGCCGCGCCCCGGCGGCGCCGCCGGCGAGCTGGTCGACGGCGAGGGGCGCCGCTGGACCGCCGGCGAGGAGACCCTCGCGCCGGCGACGCCGGACCCCGAGGCCCCGGCGCTGGAGCGGCTCCCCGGACACGTGTCGTTCTGGCTCGGCTGGTACGCCTTCTTTCCGCACTCGGAGCTGTACGGGGCGGCCGTCCCCGGAGTACCATGATTCTCCACGGCCATCACAAGGAGTTCGCGATGCGCTCGTCCCCAGCTTTCCGCCCCCGGCTCTCGAGCCTCCTTCTCGCCCTCGCCCTGCCGCTCGCCGTCACGACGGTCCTCCCGGCCCAGACCTTCGAGGGCACCTCGCAGGTGACCTCGATCGAGGTGCCGGTCAACATCGTCACCCGCGACGGCCAGCCGGTGCGCGGGCTTTCGGCCGAGGACTTCGAGATCTACGACGGCGGCGAACGGCAGAAGATCAGCTCCTTCGAGGTGATCGACCTCAAGCTCCTGAACCCCGCGGAGAGCGCCGCCGCCCCCGGGGCCGCCGCCGCCCCGGCGCCCCCCCGGCGGAGCTGCGCTCGGCGGCGCGGCGCCACTTCCTGCTGCTGTTCGATCTCTCCTTCTCCACCCCCTCCTCGATCCTCAAGGCGCGCACCGCGGCGCGCGACTTCGTGCTCCACTCGCTGCAGCCGACCGACCTGGCGGCGGTGGCCACCTATTCGCTGGAGAGCGGGCCCAAGCTGGTCGTCACCTTCACCCCCGACCGCGCGCAACTGGCGCGGGCCGTCGACACGCTCGGCTACCGCCAGGCCTTCGACGCCCGGACGCGGAGCGAGCCGCTGCGCTTCCTGGTCGAGCCGCCCGACACCGCCCTGCTCTCGCAGGCCGCGGCCGGCGGCGGCGAATGCGCCGCTGCGGTCCAGCAGGATCAGGTGCTGTACGATTACCTGCAGTCGATCGCCCTCGCCGCCGAGAAGCAGGAGCGCGACTTCCAGATGGGGCGGATCGCCTCGTACGCGCGGTCGCTCTGCCCAGGTCGCGCGGTCGCTCAGCTCGGTGGAAGGGCGCAAGCAGGTCGTCTTCTTCTCCGAGGGGTTCGACAGCCGGCTGTTCGTCGGCCGCGACACCACCGACCCGGACGCGCTGGTGGACAACGACCGGGTGATCTTCGGGCAGTCCTATTACGTGGACAACGACCAGCGCTACGGCAACACCTCCGTGCAGGACAACCTCCGCCGGATGCTGGAGGTGTTCCGCCGCTCCGACTGCGTGATCCACGCGGTCGACATCGGCGGGCTGCGGGCCGGCGCCGACCAGCAGGCCCGCCCGAACGGCGAGGCGGGCCTCTTCTACATCGCCCACGAGACCGGGGGGAACCTGTTCAAGGACGCCAACAATCTGCGCGATCCCCTCAACCAGGTGCTCGAGCAGACCAGCGTCACCTACCTGCTCACCTTCGAGCGTTCGGACCTCAAGACCGACGGCGCCTACCACCGTCTGAAGGTCAAGGCGAAGCTGCCGGCGGGAGCTCGGCTGACCCATCGCGAGGGCTACTTCGCGCCGCGGCCGTTCAAGGATCTCGATCCGCTGGAGAAGAACCTCCTCGCCTCCGACGACATCGCCAGCGCCGCGCCGAAGCGGGACCTCGCCCTCAACGTCCTGGCGGCGTCGTTCCGCGCCACGCCGGGCCAGGCCTACGTGCCGGTCATCATCGAGGCCGGCGGTCCGAGCCTGCTCACCGGGGTGACGGGCAAGAAGCTGAACGTCGAGATCTACGCCTACGTGAGCGATGAAAAGGGGCGGATGCTCGATTTCTTCAACCGCCGGGTGGCGCTCGACCTCGACAAGGGGAAGGCGCGGCAGGGGATCGCGGAGGGGGGGGTCAAGTACTACGGCCACTTCGACCTGGAGCCGGGCGGCTACCAGATCCGCGTGCTGGTGCGCAACGCCGACACCGGGCGCACCGGGGTCCAGACGGTGGCGTTGACGGTGCCCGCCTACAGCGCGGCGCAGCCGGTCCTGCTCCCCCCCTTCTTCATCGAGGAGCGCCAGAAGTGGCTGCTGGTGCGCGAGCAGGCCGGCGATGTCCCAGGGGTCGGTCGTCTATCCGTTCACCGTCGCGGGCGAGCCCTACGTGCCCGCCGCCTACCCGGTGCTGCGGGAAGAGAAGACCGCCCGGCTCTGCCTGGTGGCCTACAACCTGGGCAAGGGCGATCTCGCCGTCAAGGGGGAGGTGCTGGCGGCCGACGGCAAGACCTCGCCCTCGGGCAAGCTGACGCAGGTGGAGCGCACCGCCACCGGCATCCAGGGTTTCGACAAGCTGGTCGCCACCTTCGATCCGGCGGGCCTCGGCGCCGGCGAGTACGTCCTGCGGGTGGCGGTGACCGACCCCCTGACCGGACACCAGCAGATGAATTCCTTGCCGTTCCAGGTCGTTCGTTGACGCTTGCCGGGTCCGCCGGCCCCTTTGGTGGTATTTTTATCTTTTGCCATCCCATGTTTGGAGGAGAAGGAATTCACCCGAGGGCTGAAAGGACGATGAATGAACAGGTCTAGTCGAGTGCAACGCCTCGCCGCCCTGCTGGCCGTCGCCGGGGCTCGCGCCCGTGCCCGGCCGCGCCGCCCAGCAGACGTTCTCCGAGTCGACGCAGGTGGTCGTCGTCGAGGTCCCCGTCCAGGTGATCAAGGACGGCGAGCCGGTGCGGGGGATGACCGCCAAGGACTTCGAGGTCTACGACGGCCGCAGGAAGGTGCCGATCACCGGCTTCGACGTCCTCGACCTCGCCGCTCCCGCGGCGGCGGCGGGGGCTCCGGCGGCTCCTGTTTTCCCGCCTCGGCGCGGCGCCACTTCCTGCTGATGTTCGACCTCTCCTATTCGGAGCCGAGGTCGGTCGTCAAGGCTCGGGAAGCGGCCCAGAAGGTGGTCGACACCCTCCATCCGACCGACCTGGTGTCGGTCGCCACCTACAGCACGCAGCAGGGGCCGCAACCTGGTTCTCGGCTTCACCCCCGACCGCCGGCAGATCGCCGCCGCCATCGACACCCTGGGGACGGCGAAGCTGGCCGACCGCTCGCCCGACCCGCTGAAGCTGGTCTATTCCGAGGCCCTGGTGAGCCAGTTTCAACCAGCCGCAGTTGAGGGCGTCGGCCACCCGAAGTGAGGTCCGGGCGAAGACCGAGGAAGCCCTCATCGATACGCTGGCCGCCTTCGCCGCCAGCGCCGAGCACGCCGAGCGCAAGGCCCAGGAGCAGCAGGTGCTCGCGCCTGACCCACTCGTTCTCCGACCTCGCCCGCCTGATGGCGGAGGTCGAGGGGCGCAAGTACGTGGTCTACCTCTCCGAGGGGTTCGACGCCTCGCTGGTCTCCGGCAAGTCGAACACCGGTCCGGTGAGCGCGGGGGACGACGCAGGGTGTCAGCTTCGACGCCGGCGACGAGGGGCGGATCATCGCCGCCACCGACGCCACCGGCTCGGACGACCGGTTCGGCAGCAGCCACTCGCTGAACGCCGTCGAGAAGATGCTCGAGTCGTTCCGCCGCGCCGACTGCGTGATCCAGGCGGTGGACATCGGCGGCCTGCGCGCCGGCGGCCAGCAGGGTGCCCGCCGGGCGGACGGCCGCGAAGCGCTGTTCAACATGGCCAAGAGCACCGGCGGCGAGCTGTTCGAGAACTACAACGACCTCTCGGCCGCCATGGGGCAGATGCTGCGCCGCACCGGCGTCACCTACGTGCTGTCGTTCCAGCCCGCCGACCTCAAGCCGGACGGCTCTTTCCACAACCTGAGGGTGGAGCTCAAGAACGCCCCGCGCGGCACGCGGGTGGTCGCCCGGCCGGGCTACTACGCCCCGGTGCCCTTCAAGAACCAGCCGGCCGGAGATGAGGCTGCTGGAGGCCGCCAGCGACCTGATGAGCAAGGACAGCGGCACGATCGCCACCTCCGTGCTGGCGGCGCCGTTCGGCGGCAAGGAGCGGGCGTACGTGCCGGTGGTGATCGAGGTGGACGGCGCGACGCTGCTGGCCGGCAAGCAGGATCCGAAGCTGGCGGTCGAGATCTACATCTATGCGCTGGACTCCACCGGCACGATCCAGGACTTCCTCAGCCAGACGGTCGGCCTCGACCTCGCCAAGGTCGAGTCGTCGCTGCGCCAGGCCGGCCTCAAGTTCTTCGGCCACGTCGAGCTCGCGCCGGGCACCTACTCGGTGCGCACCCTGGTGCGCAACGGCTCCACCGGAGCGACCAGCCTGCGGGTGACCCCGCTCACCGTGCCCCCCGCGGGCCAGGCGACGCTGCTGCCCGCCCTGTTCCAGGAGGCCCCCGGCCGCTGGGTCGCGGTGCCGGAGACCCCGAAGCCGGGCCAGCAGTTGCCCTACCCCTTCATGCTCGAAGGAAAAGCCGTACATCCCCGCCTCGCGGCCGGTGCTCACCCCGGGGAAGGACGCGCAGCTCGTCCTGGTCGGCTACAACCTGCAGCCGGGGGAGTGGAAGGCCCACGCCCAGGTGATGGCGGCCGACGGCCAGGAGATGCCGGGCGGCGCCTTCAAGGTGGTCGACAAGGAGATCGGCGCCGGCGCCGGGCCCTCCCGCCTGCTCGCCACCTTCCAGCCGCCCGCCGCCCTGCCGCCGGGCGCCTACTCGCTGCGCGTCACGCTGACCGACGGCGCCGGCAAGGCGGAGAGCAGCACCAGCCAGTTCACGGTGGCGAGCGGCGGGGGCGCCCGGGGGGCGCTGACGCCGATGCGGCCGGGCAGGACGATCCGGCGCGGCGGCCTGGCCGCCGCGCTCCTCGGTTGCGGCGCCGCCGTCGCGGCGTGGGGCCAGGCGCCGCCGGCGGCCGCCCCTCCGCCTTCTCCGGGACCGCCCAGGTGCTGTCGATCGACGTGCCGGTGCAGGTGGTGCGCGACGGCGAGCCGGTGCGCGGCCTCCAGGCCGCCGACTTCCAGGTCTGGGAGGGGCGGCGCCGGCTGGCGGTCACCGGCTTCGAGTCGCTCGACCTCGCGGCGCCGGCCGCCGGCGGGGCCGTCCTGGTCAGGGAAAAGCGGCCGGGGTGCCGGCCGCCGCCCGGCGCCATTTCCTCTTCCTCTTCGATCTCGCCTTCTCCGAGCCGAAGTCGATCGCGCGGGCGCGGCAGGCGGCGGCCGGGCTGCTCTCCCAACTGCATCCGACCGACCTGGTGGCGGTGGCCACCTACAGCTCGCTGCGCGGGCCGCAACTGGTGCTCGGCTACACCGCCGACCGCCGGCAGATCGACAACGCCCTCGCCTCCCTCGGCCTCCCCGACCTGACGCCGCGCGCCGTCGATCCGCTGCGCCTCGTGCTGCAGGAGATGCTGGGGGTGGGCAACACCATCGCCGGCGTCCGGCCGCTCTCCCGCGACCCGCTGGCCGACGTCCGTCGACCCGGCCGCCCTGATCACCCGCCGCGGAGATGGTCCAGGGGGTCGCGCGGGCCGACCGCACCGCGCTCGAGACCCAGGTCGACCTCTTCGCCCGCTCGCTCTCCGATCTCGCCCGGCAGATGGCGGTGGTGGAGGGGCGCAAGTACCTGGTCTTCCTCTCCGAGGGGTTCGACGCCGAGCTCCTGCTGGGAGTGGCGAGCCCGGACCGCCGGGACGAGATGCGCGAGAACGTCCTCCATGGCGAATTCTGGCGGGTGGGCTCCGAGGAGCGCTACGGTGCTGACCGAGACCGCCAACGCCATCGAGCGGATGATCGAGGAGTTCCGCCGCGCCGACTGCACCATCCAGGCGGTGGACATCGGCGGCCTGCGCGCCGGCGCCGACCAGGGGGCGCCGCGGGCGGGGGGGCGCGACAGCCTGCTGATGATGGCCCGCGGCACCGGCGGCGAGCTCTACGAGAGCTTCAACGACCTCGGCGTGGCGATGAGCCAGATGCTGCGCCGCACCAGCGTCACCTACGTCCTCGCCGTCGAGCCCGAGAAGGGGTCCGACAGCGACTTCCACCGGCTGCGGGTGGTGCTCAATTCTCCCCCGCGCGGCGCCCGGCTCGTCCACCGGCCCGGCTACTACCCGCCGAAGCCCTACGCCCAGGAAGACCCGATCGAGAAGCTGCTCGCCGCCGCCAACCAGGTGATGAGCGGCGAGGAGAGCGACGGCATCGGCGCCGCGGTGCTGGCGGCGCCGTTCCGGTCGGCGGGGGAGAAGGCGTACGTGCCGGTCCTGATCGCGATCGACGGCCCCTCCCTGCTCGCCGGCCCGCAGCCGGCCGCCCTGCCGGTCGAGATCTACGCCTACGCCCTCGACGAGGGGGGAGCGGTGCACGACTTCTTCACCCAGACGGTCGGCCTCGACCTCGCCAAGGTCCGGGTCGCCGGTGCGCCAGAGCGGCCTCCAGTTCTTCGGCCACGTCGACCTGCTGCCCGGCGACTACTCCCTGCGGGTGCTGGTGCGCAACGGCGCCAACGGCGTCTCCGGCCTCAAGGTGCTGCCGCTCCGCGTGCCCGCCTTCGAGCAGGGGGAGCCGCTCCTGCTGCCGCCGCTCCTGCCGGCGGCGCCGAGCAACGCCCTGCTGGTGCGCGAGGAGCCGCGGGGGGAGGGCGCCCCGCCCGCCAACCCCTTCCTCCTCCGCGACCAGCCGTTCGTGCCGGCGGTCAAGCCGGCGCTGGCGCCCGGCCGCGAGGTGCGGGTCGTCCTCGCCGGCTACAACCTCGGCGCCGGGCCGTGGAAGGGGGTGGCCACGGTGGTCGCCGCCGGCGGCCGCGAGATCCCGGCCGGCGACTCTGGCGATCACCGGCCGGCTCGCCGGCGCCGCCGGCGGGCCGGACCGCGCCGTCGCCACCTTCCGCCTGCCCGCCGATCTGGCGCCGGGGGACTACGAGATGCGGATCACCCTGACCGGCGCCGCCCCGCGGACCAGCTCCCTGCGCTTCAGCGTCCCGCGCAACCCCGCAAAGGCCGGCGGCGGGGGAGCGGGCCGTTAGCGGCTCCTGCTCCCGGCGCCGAGGTCCGGGTCCACCTCAAGCCGGGGCGCGAGAAGGCCGTCCGCGAAGGCCACCCGTGGATCTTCTCGGGCGCCGTCGACCGCCTCGACGGCCCGGCCGGCGCCCCGCTCGCCCGGGTCTTCGACTCCCGCGGCAAACCCCTCGGCCTCGGCCTGCACAGCCCCCGCTCGCAGATCCGCGTGCGCATGCTGGGCGCCGGCGTCGAGGCGGCCGACCGCCGCTTCTTCGCCGACCGGATCGCCGAGGCGCTCACCCTGCGCGAGGCGCTGGTGCCGCCGGAGACCACCGGCTACCGGCTGCTCAACGCCGAGGGGGACGGCGTCCCGGGGTGGACGGTGGACCGCTTCGGCGACGTGCTGGTGAGCCAGATCACGGCGGCCGGTCTCGAGGCCCTGCGCGGCGAAGCCTACGCCGCCCTCGCCGCCGCGGTTCCCGGGGCCGCGATCGTGCAGTCGAACGACGTGCCGGCGCGGCGGGCCGAGGGGCTGGCCACCGAGGGGGACGAGGTGATCGCGGGGGAGCCGCCGGCCGAGGCGCGCTTCGCCGAGTCGGGGCTGCTCTTCCAGGCCGAGATCACCGGCGGGCAGAAGACCGGCTTCTACTGCGACCAGCGCGAGAACCGCCGGCGGGCCGAGCGCTTCGCCGCCGGCCGCACCGTGCTCGACCTCTTCGCCCACACCGGCGCCTTCGCCCTCTACGCCCTGCGGGGCGGGGCCGGCAAGGTGGTCTGCGTCGAGTCCTCGAGCCGCATCATCGAGCGCGGGCGCGACCACGTCACCTTGAACGGCTTCCCCGCCGAGCGCATCGAGTGGGTGAAGGCCAACGTCTTCGAGGACCTGCGCCAGCGGGAGGAGAAGTACGGCCTGGTGATCTGCGATCCGCCGCCGCTGGTGCGCAAGCGTCCGGATCTCGACGCCGCGGCCCGCGCCTACAAGGACCTCAACCGCCTGGCGCTGTCGCGCGTCGAGCCCGGGGGTTTCCTGCTGACCTTCAGTTGCAGCGGCGCGGTGGACACCAAGCTCTTCCGCCAGATCTTCTTCGCCGCCGCCGTCGAGGCCGGGGTGCGCGTCGACCTCCTCGAGCCGCTCGCCGCCGCGCCGGACCACCCGGTCGCCATCACCCATCCGCAGGGGGAATACCTGAAGGGTTGGCTGGCGCGGGTTCGCGGGCCGGTGATCTAGCTTCCTTCCATCTTCTTATATTGTTTTCTACGATAGATCGATTTAAAATCGGTTCTTCATGGTGGGAGGGACCGATGAAGAGAGCCGTCGTCGTTTTTGTCCTGTGGAGCGCTGGTCTGTTGTTGCCTGGTGTCTGAGACCGGGGTTACTAAATGCGTTGATTCCAGTGGTATTGGCGGTACCTGGTGCACGGAACTGGGAGACTGGTGCAGCGTGATCGATGTTGGAGGAGGTGGTGGGGGAGGTGGCGGCGGAGTGGGAGGCGGCGGCGGCGGCAGTTGTATCGGGGGCGCCAGCGGGTGCCCCGCGGAGTGTTTCAGCTGTGGACGCCCGGGAGGCGCGGCAAATCTCACCGTGGACCCCCCTACAAGCTCCGCGGATAGCGTGAGATAGTGCGGCTCCGGCTCATGGCTCTCCTCCTCGTGCTCCTCGCCGCGCTCGGCGGGGGACCGGCCATGGGCGAGCCGGAGCCGGTCGCGACCGTTCGGTTTGACTTCAAGCTACGGGCCGCCAACCGGCTTACCCCGAAGGGCTTCCTTCATCTGCGGCCCGCGGAAGGTGAAGGGGAGGGGATCGATCTGCCGGTGAGCTCCACGGCCGTCATCGCTCTTCTCCCTCCCGGGACGAGTTGGGAAGCCACTCCGGATCTTCCGGGTTTCTGGTCGCCGCGCAAGAGCTTCACCACCGGAGAGCCCGGAACCGAGAGGATCCAGCCGATGGATCTCTGGCCCCTGGCGAAGATCGCGGGAAGGGTTGAAGTCCTGGAGAAAGGCTCGCGGCTACCGGCGAAGCTTTCCGTCACCACGCTTGCGCCGCCATCCCGTCTGAAACGGTCCGAAGCTCCCAAGGGCCTGCTGGATTGCCCGATCGACGAAAAAGGCGAGTGGAGCTGTCAGCTTCCCGCGGCGACCTTCGATCTGGTGATCTCCGCGGCGGGTTTAATCCCGCACTACCGCTGGAACGTCGAGATGCCGCCGGGAAAGACGCTCCAACTCGGCACGTTCAATCTCAAGCCGGGGGCTTCGGTCGCGGGGTGGGTGGTCGTCGAGGACGGGGCCCTGGAACCGGTGGGGTGCATCGCGCGTCTCGCTCCCCTCGCGGCATCCAGTCCGCGGGACTCGATCGGCCTCGCGCAGACGGTGACCGAGCGCAAAGTGGAGAAGGATGGGTTCTTCCAGTTCACGGGTGTGGCGCCAGGCATCTATAGGCTCGAAATCCTCCAGCCGGGCTTCGCCCCGGCGCAGGTCTCGCCGGTGAAGGTGTGGCCGCGAGCCGAGTCGTTCGTGAAGGAGCCCGTTCGTCTGCAGAGGCCCCTCCGGCTCGACGTTTCCCTCTCGCCGCCGCTGGACTGGCTCGGGAAGCCCTGGCGGCTCGAGGTGCTCCGGTCCTCCGAGTCTCCCGGACAGCTTGCCCACCAGGTTTTCGGGGGGAGCGTGGGGGAGGATGGCCAGGTATCGGTCTCCGGTCAGGCTCCCGGGACCTTCCATTTCACGGTGCTCGACTCCCTGGGGAATCGCGTCCACTCCGAGCGCGATGTCGTAATCGCCGGAACGGCCGATGCCCAGCGGACCCTCCAGGTGGACGTGGTGACCGTGCGGGGGAAGGTAACGCTCGGACGGGAGCCCCTCGCCGCCACGCTCTGGTTCGGTGGCCGGAGTGGCGCCGAATCCGTGAAGATGGAATCGGATGAGACCGGCCGGTTCCACGGTATTTTGCCGCAGCGCAAGGTCTGGACGGTCGCCGTGGAGGCCCAGGAGCCGAAGCTCGACACTCGCGCTCGCGTCGAGGTGAAACCGGGTCGGACGGGGTGGGCGGACATCACGATCGCGCTGCCGGACACCCGTGTTTTTGGACGGGTGGTCGACGAGACCGGCCAACGTTTTTCTGAAGTGGGCGAGCCGGAACGGTGGCACCCTGCCGGGCACGGCCACCCGGGTCTTCCGGATTCCCAACGTCGCGCCGGGCGGGTATCAGATCTGTCTGGTGCCTGTCGTCGCGGTGCCCGGAGCTTCCCAGGCCTCGGAGGGCTGCGCGTCAGGCTCTCTGGGGAGCGGCGAAGTCCTTCAGCTCGATCTGCCTCGGAAATAGCCGGCCGACCGGCTCCAACCGTAGCGGTGCCGGCGATCTGAGCGAAACTCTCTGGAAACCGGATTTGAGGCCAGGATGCCGCCTCCCAGACCAGGATTCGGGCGTAATTGTTTCGACGGCGTGTTTTTTAGCTTCCCGGCCCTTGTTTTTGCCCTCCGGACGGACATCCTGGCTGGACGGCCGTGTTCTCAGCTTCCCGCGGCGCTGTCCTGGCTTCTTGAGCATCCGTCTTTCTTCCTGGAGTGCCGTCCCGGTCTTTTCGACGTCGGTCTTTCTTCCGCGGCCGTTATCCTGGCATTTCGAGCCGTGTCTTCGTTCCGGAGAGCCCGTCTTTCTTCGTGCGGATGAATCTTGTCTCAAATCATATAATTCAAGATCTATAATGAAGCGGCCAAGGAGGATCTGCCATGAACAAGAAGTCCAAGAAGCTCAGCCTCAGCCGGGAGACTCTTAAGACCCTCAACCGCGACCGCCTCTCGGAGGCCGCGGGCGGCGTCAGCAGTTGGCCGGGACCCTGCAGTTGCACGTGCTATACGTGCAACGAAGCTTCGGGGCAGAGCCAGTGCATCGAGTGCTCGACCACCGGCTAGTGGGCATTTGACAGCACTCCATGCCTTTGTTACCCTTCCTCTCCCCTGGCGACCGCGCCGGGACAGGAATGGAACAGGCCCATAGCTCAGTTGGTTAGAGCGCTACGTTGACATCGTAGAGGTCAGCGGTTCAAGTCCGCTTGGGCCTACCAAGCTTTCAGGAGTGAATTCGGCACCAGATCGAAGAGCAGCCCGGAGACAGCATCCAAACTGGTGAACCGACATTCAGCCTCATGCCCAGGCGCTTAGCTCAGCTGGTTAGAGCGCTACCTTCACACGGTAGAGGTCAGCGGTTCGAGTCCGCTAGCGCCTACCAACCCCCCCGCTCGTGACCTTCACCGGCGCGGGCCGCGGCCCGAAAGAGAACCTCATATTTCAGAGATCCCGGATGGTCCAATGGAGACCATGACTGAAGCTATCGAACTGACCCTGCCCGACGGCTCCGTGCGCACGGTGCCCGCGGGCACCACTCCGCTCGCGGTCGCCGCCTCGATCGGCCCCCGCCTGGCCAAGGATGCCGTGGGCGCCGAGCTCGACGGCCGCAAGGTCGACCTCCGCCTGCCCCTCCAGCAGGGGGGGAGGTTCCGCCTGTTCACCACCAAGAGCCCGGAGGCCGGCGAGTTCATCCGCCACAGCGCCGAGCACGTGCTGGCCGACGCCGTCAAGCGGCTCTGGCCGGAGGCGGAGTACGACGCCGGGCGCCAGGACCACAGCGAGAAGTTCCAGTACGACTTCCGCTTCCCGCGCGCCTTCACCCCCGAGGACCTCGAGAAGATCGAGGAGAAGATGCGCGAGATCCTCGCCGAGGGGAGCGCCTTCGAGCGCGTCGAGGTCTCCCGCGAGGAGGCCGAGCGGATCTTCCGCGAGCTGGGCGAGACCCTGAAGGTCGAGCGGCTCAAGGACATCCCCGAGGGGGAGACGATCACCCTCTACAAGGACGGCCGGTTCACCGACCTCTGCCGCGGGCCCGCACGCGCAGAACCTGTCGCAGATCGGCGCCGTCCGGCTGCTCGAGGCGTCCGCCGTCTACTTCAAGGGGGACGAGAAGAACGAGCGCCTGCAGCGCATCTACGGCACCGCCTTCCTGACCCAGAAGGAGATGGACGAGTACGCGGCGGCGCAGGAGGCGGCGCGGGCGCGCGACCACCGCCGGCTGGGCCAGGAGCTCGATCTCTTCAGCTTCAATCCGATGGCGCCGGCGATGCCGTTCATCCACCCCAAGGGGGGCTCGATCTACGTCGCGCTGACCGACTACGTGCGCGAGCTCAACGCCCGCTACGGCTATGGCGAGGTGATCACGCCGCAGATCCTGGACGCCGAGCTCTGGAAGATCTCCGGGCACTGGGCCAACTACGGCGAGAACATGTTCTTCACCGAGGTGGACGAGCGGCAGATGGCGGTCAAGCCGATGAACTGCCCGAGCCACTGCCTGATCTTCGGCACCCGGCTGCGGTCGTACCGCGACCTACCCGTCCGCTACGCGGACTTCGGCCGGCTCCACCGCTACGAGCGCAGCGGGGTGACCAACGGCCTCTTCCGCGTGCGCTCCTTCTCGCAGGACGACGCCCACGTCTTCTGCACCGAGGAGCAGGTCGAGGAGGTGGTGCTGGCGGCCGCCGAGATGATCCTGGAGGTCTACCGGACCTTCGGCTTCGAGGAGGTGCGGATCGAGCTGTCGACCCGGCCGGAGAAGCGGATCGGCTCGGACGAGCTGTGGGACCGGGCCGAGGGGGCGCTGGCGCGGGCGCTCGACCACCAGGGCCTGGCCTACGAGGTCAACCCCGGGGACGGCGCCTTCTACGGGCCGAAGATCGACTTCCACGTGCGCGACTCGCTGAACCGGAGCTGGCAGCTCGGCACGGTGCAGCTCGACTACCAGATGCCGCTGCGCTTCAACCTCTCCTACGTGGGGGCGGACGGCGGCGAGCACGCGCCGGTGATGATCCACCGCGCCATGCTAGGCTCTATCGAGCGATTCATGGCGATCCTGATCGAGCAGACGGCGGGGGCGTTCCCCCTGTGGCTGGCGCCGGTGCAGGCGGTGGTGCTGCCGATCTCGGAGAAGTTCGCCGAGTATGGCGAGACGGTCCGCCAGGCGCTGGCCGCGGCCGGCGTGCGGCCGGAGCTCGACGCGCGCAACGAGAAGCTGGGCTACCGCATCCGCGAGGCGCAGGTGCAGAAGGTTCCCTACATGCTGGTGGTGGGGGCGCGCGAGGCGGAGGACGGGACGGTCTCGGTGCGCCGGCGCGCCGGCGAGGATCTGGGCGCCATGGCCACCGAGCGACTTTCTGGCGCGGGTGCGCGAGCTTGTCAGCGGCGCGCAGCCGCGAGCTTTGAACACTCTGATCTTTGAACGGATAGGAGAACGGATCTGAACACGAACCGACGGGCGCAAGCCCGACGCTCTCAGGGGGTGAGCTAAACATCGACAAGACGACGCGGATCAATGAGCGCATCCGGGTTCGCGAAGTGCGCCTGGTGGAGGCCGACGGCGGCCAGGGCGGCATCGTGCCGATCGAAGAGGCGCTGCGGCGGGCTCAGGAACTGGAGCTCGACCTGGTGGAAGTGGCTCCGACGGCCAAGCCGCCGGTCTGCCGGATCATGGATTTCGGCAAGTTCCTGTACCAGCAGAAGAAGAAGTCGCACGAGTCGAAGAAGAAGCAGAAGATCATCCACGTCAAAGAGGTCAAGTTCCGGCCCAACATCGACGAGCATGACTATGACTTCAAGCTCAAGAACGCCATCCGGTTCCTGGGCGAGGGCGACAAGGTGAAGGCGACGGTCCAGTTCCGGGGGCGCGAAATGGCGCGCCAGGATCTCGGCCACAAGCTCCTCAAGCGGTTCCAGGCTGACCTGGGGGAGCATGGAGTGCTAGAATCGTCGCCCGAAATGGCGGGCAACCGGATGCACGTCATCTTTGGTCCGCCGCGTCACAGCGGACCCAAGCGGGCCGAGTCCAGCGAGACGGCTTCTTAGGTACGGTACAGTCAAGAAAACGGGCGGGACGCAGTCGTCTCCCGCCCCCAAGGGAAGAAAGGAGACACCCTTGCCGAAGCAGAAGACGCACAAGGGTGCCGCGAAGCGTTTCAAGGTCACGGGAACCGGCAAGGTGACTCGCCACCAGTCGATGCACAGCCACATCCTGACCAAGAAGACCACCAAGCGGAAGCGCAAGCTGCGCAAGTCCGTGGAGGTCTCCCCCGCGTTCGCCGGCACGATCAAAAGCATGCTGCACCAGTAGCGGCGGCCCTGTGTGGCCGCTCTACCCATCACCATGACGGCTGCCGGCGGGAAGGACCTGCCCCCGGAGCCGCGGCCCCCGGACCTGGCCAGGATTTAGCAACAGGCCGGCCGTGCGGGCCACCGACCGCTCCCCCCATGACGGGCACGGAGCAGAAACGAGGTTCTAGACGATGGCTCGTGTAAAGCGCGGTACCAAGCGCCACCAGAAACGGAAGAAGATCCTCAAGCTCTCCAGCGGCTTCTGGGGAACCAAGTCGAACGCCTACCGCATGGCCAAGCAGGCCGTGGACAAGGCGCTGGGCTATGCCTATCGCGACCGGCGGCAGAAGAAGCGCCAGCTTCGCAGCCTGTGGATCGTGCGCATCAACGCCGCCGCCCGCCTGAACGGGCTGTCCTACAGCCGCCTGATCGCCGGCCTCAAGGCCGCCGGCTCGACGCTCGACCGCAAGGTGCTGGCCGACATCGCCGTCACCGATCCCGCCGGGTTCGCCGGCCTCGCCGAGATGGCGAAGACGGCGCTGGGCTCGCAGTCCGGCGCCGCCGTCCAGGGGTGAGGCGGCGTTTCGCCCTGAAGGAGTAGGCCGCCGTGGAGATCGAGTGGCTGGACAGTCTGGAAACCCGGGTGCGCGACGCCGTCGCGCGCCTGGGTGAGCTCAACGAGGAAAACCGTTCTCTACGGGACCGGATCCGGGACCTCGAATCCGAGGTCTCGGTCCTCTCCATCCCGCCGGCCGCGCCCGAGGGGGAGGGCGACGTGGACGAGGAGCTCGAAGCGCTCCGCGTGCGCGTCCGTGGATTGGAAAGGGACCTCGCCGCCGCCGAGACCGAGCGCGCCGAGGCCGCCGCGGCGGCCCGGAGCTGGGAGGTCGAGCGCGACGAGGTGCGGCGGCGGGTGGAGGCGCTGACCGAGCGGCTGGCGGGGTTGGCGGAGCGGTAGAGCTCCTGCTCTACCGCCGGTCCGCCCCCACCGCCTCCGCCATCCCCTTCACCCCATCCCGTTCCATCAACGCCAGCAGCTCCTCGTTGATCCGCCGCGGCAGCCCGGGTCCCTCGTAGACCAGGGCGGTGTAGATCTGCACCAGCGAGGCCCCGGCCCGGATCCGCCGGTAGGCCTCGGCGCCGGAATCGATCCCGCCGACGCTGATCAGCACGGCCCTCCCGAAGAGCGCCTTCGCCACCGCCTCGAAGATCCGGAAGCTCTTCTCGCGCAGCACCCGGCCGGAGAGGCCGCCGAAGTCCTTGGCTCCCGGCAGCAGCGAGTAGTCGATCGTGGTGTTGGTGGCGATCACGCCGGCCGCGCCGGCGTCGACGGCGATCTCGCTCAAGGCGACCGCCGCGCCGGGCTCGAGGTCGGGGGCGATCTTCACCAGGATCGGCCTGGCGGTGATCCCCTTCGCCAGCCCGAAGAGGGCGCGGAGGAACTCCTCGTTCTGCAGGTCGCGCAGGCCGGGCGTGTTGGGCGAGGAGAGGTTCACCACCAGGTAGTCGGCGAGGTCGTGGAGGCCGCGGATCAGCGTCTCGTAATCGTCGAGCGCCCGCTCCGGCAGGGGTCGCCTTGTTCTTGCCGAGATTGACGCCGAGGGGAGTGGGAGCGGGGTAGGCCCGCGCCAGGCGGCGGCGCATCGCCGCCATGCCGGCGTTGTTGAAGCCGAGGGCGTTCTGCAGGCTGCGCTCGGCCGGATGGCGGAAGAGCCGGGGGCGCGGGTTGCCCGGCTGCGGCAGGGGGGTGACCGTGCCCACCTCGGCGAAGCCGAAGCCGAGCGCCGGAATGGCGCGCACGGCCTCCGCGTTCTTGTCGAAGCCCGCGGCGAGCCCCACGGGGTTGACGAACTCGCGGCCGAACAGGGTCTGGCGCAGCGGGGCGGCGTTGATCCGTAATCCACCAGATAATGCCGGGCGAGGATCGCGCCGCCTCCCGGCACCGCTCCGGGCGGCGCGCAGGGCGCCGAGGCCGATCCGTGGCTGGTCTCGGGGTCGAGACGGAAGAGCAGGCGGAGGAGGGCGGGGTAGACGGGCACGGAGGACGCATTGTACCGTCCGCGTGCCAGGACGGCACGGGGTTGACCCCTTTCCTGGCTGTTTTGACACCTGTGGTATATTGACGCTGGCCAAACCGCTGGCATTACGTCACTTGCTGGCCGGGTAGGCACTACCGACGGATGGGAGAACTATGCCTCTGCCCGCATCAACCACGATCCAGGTTGAGATCTTCGGCGAGGTGTACACCGTTCGCGGCAGCGACGAGAACGGGTACCTCCAGGAGCTGGCCGACCTCGTGGACCGCAAGATGCGGGAGGTGGCCGAGCACGTGAAGGGCGATACGGCCCGGATCGCGATCCTGGCGGCGCTCAATCTCGCCGACGAGCTGTTCCAGATTCAGAGTCGGCAAGAAGGGGAACGGGTCGAGATCAGGGAGAAGGTGGCGGCGCTGACGGAGGAATTAACTCAGGCCCTGGAGGGTTGAAACAGGGGCGGCGGCGTCAGCTCAAAATATGATGGAACAAGGGTCAGCATCCCCCGTGTGGTTCGCGATGGGTACTACGATTGTAGAACCAACATTCTTTCTGCGGGAGTCTTTTACTCGTGGGCCTGTGCCAGCCTCGCTTTCGACGAGGACGCTGACGGCTCACGAAGCGGACACCCACCTGTTGCGTTAGGTTCTAAACGCACGGGCCCACACGGCCCCGCGGGGGATGCCCTTTTACCTTCCTCCTCTTTAGCGAGGAGGCCTTCCCAGATCTCGCCGGGTTCCCTTGTGCATATATAAGGGGCAACCGGTGAATACCGAAATCATCATTCTGGCCGTGGCTTTTCTGGCCGCCGCGGTCTTGGTCCTCGTCTTCGGCTGGCGCTCCGTGCGCCACGAGAGAAAGCGCGTGATAGACGCCGCGCAGCGCGAGGCCGCCCAGGTCGTCGACGACGCCCGGCGGCAGAGCGAGACCCAGATGCGGGAAGCCGAGATCGCGGCGCGGGAGAAGCTCCTCCAGGCGCGCAGCGAGTTCGAGAAGGTCTCCCGCAAGCGGCGCGCCGAGCTCGAAGCGCAGGAGCGCCGCCTCACCCAGAAGGAAGACAGCCTCGACAAGCGGACCGAGGACCTCACCCGCCGCGACAAGGATCTGTCGCAGCTCGACCGCTCGCTGGTCACCCGCGAGAAGAGCGTCGAGAAGCGCGAGGCGGATCTCGAGCGGCTGTTCGCGGAGGAGCGGGTCAAGCTCGAGCAGATCGCCGGCCTCACCGCCCAGCAGGCGAAGGATGAGCTGGTGCGGGTGATGGAGGGGGAGGCCAGGATCGAGGCCGCCCACATCGTCAAGCGCATCGAGGACGAGGCCCGCGAGCAGGCCTCCCGGCAGGCCCAGCGGATCATCGGCATGGCCATCCAGCGCGCCGCCTCGGACTACGTCTCCGAGACCACGGTCTCG
Organism: uncultured Acidobacteriota bacterium; assembly: GCA_963761645.1. Taxonomy (GTDB): domain Bacteria; phylum Acidobacteriota; class Thermoanaerobaculia; order Multivoradales; family UBA5704; genus DATARR01. Next base: position 54,254 of record CAVXIG010000007.1, on the reverse strand, counting down.
GTCGTCATGCTCCCCAACGACGAGATGAAGGGGCGGATCATCGGCCGCGAGGGGCGCAACATCCGCGCCCTCGAGACGGCGACGGGGGTCGACCTGATCGTCGACGACACCCCGGAGGCGGTGATCCTCTCGGGCTTCGATCCGTTCCGCCGCGAGGTCGCCCGGGTGGCGCTCGAGCGGCTGATCGTCGACGGCCGCATCCATCCGGCGCGCATCGAGGAGATCGTCGAGAAGGTCAAGGCGGAGTTCGAGCAGAAGATCCTGCAGGAGGGGGAGGCGGCGCTGCTGGAGCTGGGCATCCCCGGCATGCACCCGGAGCTGATCAAGCTCCTCGGGCGGCTGCGCTACCGCACCTCCTACGGCCAGAACGTCCTCCATCACAGCCGGGAGGTCGCCTTCCTCGCCGGCACCATGGCGGCCGAGCTCAAGGCCAACGTCGCCGTCGCCCGCCGCGGCGGCCTGCTGCACGACATCGGCAAGGCGATCGACCGCGAGATGGACGGCACCCACCTGCAGATCGGCATCGACCTGCTGCGCAAGTACGGCGAGACCGAGGAGGTGGTCCACTCGATGGCCTGCCACCACGGCGACTACGACCCGCAGACGGTGGAGGCGGTGCTGGTGACCGCCGCCGACGCGCTCTCGGCCGCCCGCCCCGGCGCCCGCCGCGAGGTGCTCGAGACCTACGTCAAGCGGCTCGAGAAGCTGGAGGAGATCGCGTCGAGCTTCAAGGGGGTGCAGAAGACCTTCGCCATCCAGGCCGGCCGCGAGATCCGCATCATCGTCGACAGCGGCAAGATCGGCGACGAGCAGGCGCTCTGGCTGTCGAAGGACATCGCCCGCAAGGTCGAGCAGGAGCTGACCTACCCCGGCCAGATCAAGGTGACGGTGATCCGCGAGACCCGGTCGGTCGAGTACGCCCGGTGACTGCCCAGGGGAGCGCGCGATGAAGCTGCTCTTCGTCGGCGACGTGATCGGCAAGCCGGGCCGGCGCGCCCTCCAGCACCTGCTCCCCCGGCTGGTCGACCGCCACCGCGCCGACTACGTGGTGGTCAACGTCGAGAACTCCGCCGGCGGCTTCGGCGTCACCCCGGACGTCCTGCGCGAGATCGCGGAGCTGCCGATCGACGTCTACACCACCGGCAACCACGTCTGGGACAAGAAGGAGGCCTACGATCTGCTCGAGCGCGAGCCGCGCCTCCTGCGCCCCGCCAACTACCCCGCGGGGAACCCCGGCAAGGGGTTGCACCTGGGGGAGACGGCGGCCGGCATCCCCGTCGCGGTGATCAACCTCGAGGGGATGGTCTTCATGAGCAACCTCGACTCGCCGTTCCACAAGGCGGACCATCTGCTCAGGGGGCTCGATCCGAAATACAAGGTGATCCTGGTCGACTTCCACGCCGAGGCGACCAGCGAGAAGCAGGCGATGGGCTTCTATCTCGACGGCCGGGTGAGCGCCGTGCTCGGCACCCACACCCACGTCCCCACCGCCGACGAGCGGATCCTCCCCGGCGGCACCGCCCTGCAGACCGACGCCGGCATGACCGGCCCCTACGAGTCGGTGATCGGCATGCGGGCCGACAAGGTGCTCAAGCGCTTCCTCCTCCAGACCCCCTCCTCCTTCGAGGTCGCCAAACGCGACGTGCGCCTCGCCGGCACCCTCGTCGACATCGACGAGGAGACCGGCAAGGCGCGCGCGATCGAGCGGCTGCTGGTACCGGACGACACGCAGGTCTGAGCGGGGCCTAGCGGCCGTTCTCCTTCTTCTGGGGCCAGCGGACGAAGAAGCCGTCCATCCAGGGGATGTCCTGGTCGATACTCGGAGGGTTCGAAGCTGCTGACGCTGTAACGGCTGCCGGAGAACTGGCCGTCCTTGCCGGCGCTGCGCACCGCCATCACGACGATCGCGTTGGCGTCCTTGGTGTTGAGCCGGAACTCGTAGGGGTTCCCCCAGCCGTCCGCCTCCGGGATCGCGGCGATGTACCTGGGGACCAGGATCGCCGCCAGGTCCTCGCGGGAGATCACCGGCACCCGCTGGAAGTCCACCTCCTTCGTCTGGCTCTCCTGCTCGGCCTTCTTGTGGGACTCCGGGCTCCGCCGCGGCGCCACCTCCTCCTTGTACCAGGTCCACATCGCCGTGCCGACGTTGCGGAGGTCGACGACGGTCCTCTTCTGGGCCACGACGTCGGGGCTCTCCGTCGCCGCCGGCTGGGCGTGGGAGGCCAGGGGGAGCAGCAGAGCGAGCAGCAGAGCGAACTGAATGCGGACGATCATGTCTCTTCTCCTTTGTGAAGATCACGGCAGGGTCGCCTGCCGGAGAAGAGTGTATCACTGGTGTATTACAACACCAATACGGTTCATGGCTTCAGGAACAGGACGTACCCCTCCCGGGGCTCGGCGTCGCGGGCCACCTCGACCAGCGGCGGGAGGTTTCCGAGGCGGGAGAAGTCTGTCCTTCTGCGCCAGCAGCCAGACGCGCCCGGGGCGGGCGAGGTAGGCCCGGAGCTTGGCCTCGCTGTCGAGCTCCTCGCAGAAGCGGCGGGTCTGGAAGAGGAAGGTCGAGTCGAGCCGCGGGTAGATCCCGTAGGGCTCGCCCGGGGCCATGCGGGAGACCAGCACGCTGGAGAGGCCGCGGGCGGACTTGAAGACGTCGAAGCGGGGGAGGGCGTAGAAAGCGACGCCGAGGCCGGTCAGGGCCATGCCCGCGGCGAGCGCCGCGGCGGCGCGGGAGAGGGCGCCGCCGCGAGAAAACCACCAGGCGGCGATGGCGCCGGCGAGGAGAGGGAGGAGGACCGCCATCAACCCGTGGACGAAGGCGTCGCCGCCGAGGATGACCGTCTCCGGCCGTCTCCGGGCCGCGATCGGCAGGGCGGCGATGACCAGGAGGACGAGCCCGGCGATCACCCCCAGGGGGATGACGACGCCGCGCCGCCAGCGGGGCCACGCGGCGGCGATGAGGTCGAGCCCCGCTCCGGCCAGCAGGGCCAGCGCCGGGTACATCGTCAGGATGTAGACCGACCGCTTGGCCGGGGAGATGCTGAAGAAGACCAGGGTGACCACCGCCCAGCAGAGGCAGAACAGGAAACCGGCGCGGGCCCGTTCCCCGACCAGCCGGTCGAGCGCCCGGCTCGAATCCTCCAGGAGGGGAGCGGGCCGCGTCCCCTCCGGCCGCACCAGCCGCCTCCAGCCGGCGACGATCGCCACCGGCAGCAGGAAGGACCAGGGGAAGAACTCGCCGGGCAGGATCCCCAGGTAATAGTAGGGGGGCGCGAAGTGGTGCCAGGGGTTGGCGTAGCGGGTGACGTTCTGCCGGAAGACGATCTGCCGCAGGTAGTCCGGCCCGGCGCCGAGCCCGGCCGGCACCAGCCAGGCGAGCACCACCAGGGCCCAGAGGAGGAGGCCGCGGCCGATCCGCAGCCGCTTCAGCTCCTCGCGGTCGCGGGTGACGGCGAGGAAGGCGAGGATCGAGAGCAGCGGCGGCAGCAGGCCGACCGGCCCCTTGGCCAGGGTGGCGAGCCCCGCCGACAGGAAGAAGAAGGAATAGAGCCCCGGCCGCCGCTCGGTGTATCCGCGCACCCAGAACCAGACCCCCAGCGTGACCAGGCCGGTGAGCAGCATGTCGATCTGCCCGAACCTCCCCTGCCAGATCACCTTGAAGCAGGTGGCGAAGGCGGCGGCGGCGATCCAGGCGGCGCGGCGGCCGAAGAAGCGGCGGCCGATGGCATAGACCAGGAGCAGCGAGCCGATGGCGGCGAGGGCGGAGGGGAGGCGGGCGGCGGTGGCGTCGAGCCCGCCGGTCAGCCGGCCGAAGAAGGCGATCGACCAGAAGAGGAGCGGCGGCTTCTGGCTGTAGACCTGCCCGTTCAAGTGCGGCACCGCCCAGTGGCCGAGCAGCGGCATCTCGCGCGCCACCTCGGCGTAGCGCGCCTCGTCCGGGTTCCAGACGTCGTGCCGCCCGAGCCCGGGCAGGAACAGCAGGGCTCCCAGGACGGCGAGGAGGAGGAGGTCCCGGGTGCCGCGGTCGGGGGCCGCCGCGCTCATGGCAGCGTTCATGGGGAAGAGGCGGAGCGGGCGCTCTGGCGCATCAGCCAGAGATTGCGGCTATAGAGGAAGAGCCCGGGGATCTGGCCGACGATGATGACGCTGTCGCGCCGGTGGATGCCGTAGACGAGCACGATCATCCCCCCGGCGAGGCTGAGGAACCAGAAGGCGGTGGGGATCACGCTGGTCTTCTTGCGTTCGGAGGCGAGCCACTGGATGACGAAGCGCATGAAGAAGCAGGCCTGTCCGGCGAACCCTAGGGCGGTCCAGGCGTTCCAGATGAATTTGTGGTCCAAACGTCGATCTCCTCGGACAGGTTGGGGTCGATCCAGCGCTTCTGCATCCAGCGCACCGCGAACAGGTCGGCCAGCGCCCGCCAGAGGCGGTTGCTGATGTTGTACTTGGGCTGGCCGTGGAGCCGCGGCCGGTGGTTGACCGGGACCTCGGTGGCCCGCGCCCCCGCCATCTTGAGCAGGGTGGGGAGGAAGCGGTGCATGCCGGTGAACAGGGGGACGCGGCGCAGGTGCTCGGCGCGGCAGGCGCGCAGGGTGCAGCCGACGTCGGTGACGTTGTCGTGGGTGAGCCGGTTGCGCACCCGGTTGGCGATCCGCGAGGAGGCCTTGCGCACCCAGGTGTCCCGCCGGTTGGTGCGCACGCCGCTCACCACGTCGTAGCGGTCCATCAGGGCGAGGAGCCGCGGGATGTCCGCCGGATCGTTCTGGAGGTCGGAGTCGAGGGTGACCACGATGGCGCCGCGGGCGAAGCGGAAGCCGGCGCCGAGGGCCGCCGTCTGCCCCGAGTTGCGCCGCTGGTGGAGCACCCGCACGGCGCGGTCCTCGCGGGCCAGCCCGAGCAGCACCCCGGCGCTGCCGTCGGTGCTGCCGTCGTCGACGTAGATCACCTCGTAGGAGCGGCCGAGCGACCGCATCGCCCCCTGGATCTCGGCGGCCAGCAGCGGCAGGTTCTCCTCCTCGTTGTAGACCGGGATGACGACGGAGATCTCGGGAGGCGAGAGATCCTTCTGGGAGGGCGGTCGCATGGGGGGTATCTTAATCGACGGGCCGCTTCTTGAATCGGGCGCTCATCCGGTGTTATATCCAGCCGCGTAGCTGTGCAAGACGGCGTCCATGGGTGCGTGGGGCGCGGAAAGACGATTCAATTCCATCATGAAATCCCTGCGGATCGAGGCCCTCGGGCCTCTGCTTGTCCTTTTTTCTCTCGCGGCGGCGCTGCTCGGGCCGCCGCCCGCCCGGGCCGCGGAGCCCGACCTCGTCACGTTCAACGTCGGGCCGCTCGAGATCCTGGACCCGGAGACGCGCCTCCAGATCGGCGCGGAGCTCCGTTTCCCCCCCAGCGGATCCGCTGGCTGCCGAGGTTCATCCCGGAGCTCTCGCCGGTGGCCGGCGGCCTGTTCGCCAGCAAGGGCACGCTCTACGTCTATGGCGGCCTGCGGTACGACCGGCCCCTGGGGGGATCGTGGTTCCTCAGCCCGCAGCTCGCGGCCGGCCTGTACAGCCACGAGCAGGGGATCGACCTCGGCGGCGCGCTCGAGTTCCGCTCGGGGCTCGAGCTCTCGCGCGAGTTCCGCGGCGGCCGGTCGCGCGCCGGCCTGCTGCTGTTCCACCTCTCCAACGGCCACCTCTACTCGCACAACCCGGGCACCGAGGGGCTGGTCCTCACCTACAGCCTGCGGCCGTGAGGGCTGTGCTATTCTCCCGGCCATGGCGGTAGATCCCGAGCTGTTGGAAATCCTCGTCTGCCCGAAGTCCAAGGGGGAGCTGGAGCTGATCGAGCTCCCCCGCGAGCTGCGGGGTCCGCTGGTCGAGAAATATCGCGAGCACTTCCGGGACGAGGAGCCGGTGGTCGAGCAGGGGCTCTACTGCGCCGCCTCGGGCCTGGTCTATCCGATCGTCTCCGACATCCCGATCATGCTCCTCGAGGAGGCGCTCCCCGCCTCCGCCGTCGGGCGCTGAGGCGCCGCCGGAACCGGTCCGCCGCGCCCGCCGTGGCTCCCCTTTTCGAGGCTTCCGACTCCCGCGCCGAGCGGACCGGCTACTGGCTGTTCCTCTCGCATCTGGCGACCATCTTCTCGATCGCCGCCTCCGAGATCCTGCTCGGGGTGACGCTGCTCGCGCTCCCTTGGACCCGCCGCCGCTCCGTGCGCTGGAGCGTGCTGGCGCCGATGGCGATCCCGGTCGGCCTCTACCTCCTGACGCTGGTCGGCTCGTGGCTCGCCTCCCCCGACCCGCGGGCGAGCGCGCGCGGCCTGTCGGAGATCTTCACCCTCGCGACCTTCCTCGCCGCCCCGTTCCTGGTGCGCGGCGAGCGGCAGGTGCGGCTGGCGATCGACACCCTGATCGTCCTCGCCGCCCTGCTCGCCTGCGAGGGGCTCGCCCAGTTCCTCTTCGGCTACGGCGACATCGACCGGCGGATCCGCGGCCCGTTCTCGCACTACATGACCTTCTCGGGCTTCCTGCTGGTCTGCGACCTGCTGCTGCTGGCGTCGATGCTCTACACCCGCCGCTGGCGGACCCCCTGGCGCTGGGCGGCGCTGGCGGCGATCAACGCCGCGCTGCTCGGCAGCTACACGCGCAACGCCTGGGTGGCGCTCGCCCTGTCGCTGACCGTGATGATCGCGTTCCGGGTGCCGCGGCTGCTCGCCGCCTACGTGCCGGCGGCGGTGCTGTTCATCGCCCTGGCGCCGGTGCCGATCCTGCACCGGGTGGTCTCGATCGCCGACCTGCGCGACGCCTCGAACTACGACCGGCTCTGCATGCTGGAGGCGGGGTTCACCATGGTCCGCCAGCGCCCCGTGTTCGGCGTCGGGCTGGACCTGGTGAAGCGGTACTACCCGATCTACCGCGCGCCGGCGGCGCCGCGCTACGAGGTCCCCCACCTGCACAACAGCATGCTGCAGCTCGCGGCCGAGCGGGGGCTCCCGGCCCTCGCCGCCTACGTGGCGATGACCCTGGTCGCGGCGGTGGCCGCCTGGCGCGGGTTCGTCCGCGAAGGAGGACGCCGGGGTCCGCGGGCCGACCTCTACGTGGGCATGATCCTCGCCCTGCTCGCCTTCAACCTGGCCGGGCTGTTCGAGAACAACTGGGGGGATACCGAGGTGCAGCGGCCGGTCCTCTTCCTGCTGGCTCTCCCCTTCTGCCTGCACGCCGGGCGGCGCGAGACGCAAACCCCGCCGAGTCAGTGATATATAGGGTCGCCGGCGGGCACACCCGTTGCAATGCGCCCTGAGAGCGGACGGGAGTTGTCCTGGAAAACCATGCTGTTTTGACGCGGAGCGATGATCTCAAGAGAGGACGGCCGGCCGTGCGTCTCGATCAGCTGCTGGTGGAGCGAGGGCTGTTCCCCAGCCGCGAGCAGGCGCGCCGCGCGGTGATGGCGGGCACCGTGGAGGTGGAGGGGCGGCGGGTGGACAAGCCGGGGACCGCGGTCGCCGCGGAATCCCGCCTGGCGGTGCTGGCGCCGAAGGAGCCCTTCGTGTCGCGGGCGGGGCGGAAGCTGGCGCATGCCCTCGACCACTTCGGCGTCGATCCGGCGGCCTGGGTCTGCCTCGACGTCGGCGCCTCCACGGGGGGCTTCACCGACTGCCTGCTGCAGCGGGGGGCGGCGCGGGTCTACGCCGTCGACGTCGGCTACGGCCAGCTCGACCTGCGGCTGCGCAACGACCCCCGGGTGGTGGTGATGGAGCGGATCAACGCCCGCAACCTGGCGCCGGACGCCCTGCCGGAGCCGTGCCGCCTGATCACCATCGACGTCTCCTTCATCTCGCTGCTCAAGGTGGTTCCCGCCCTGCTGCCGCACCTGGAACCCGGAGGGCTCCTGCTGCCGATGATCAAGCCGCAGTTCGAGGCCGGCCGCGGCGCCGTCGGCAAGGGGGGGATCCTGCGCGACGAGGCGGTCCGCGCGCGGGTGATCCGCGAGTGCGCCGAGGGGCTCGCGGCGCTGGGCCTCGCGCCGCTCGGCGTCTTCGACTCGCCGGTGGCCGGCACCGGCGGCAACCGCGAGGCCTTCGCCCTCTTCCGCAAAGGGGAGTCATGAACCCGCCCGGCTTCCAGCGCGTCGGCATCGTCGCCAAGGTGGGGAGCCGCGACGCGATGCACACCGCCCACGAGCTCTCCGGCGTGGCTGCGCCGCCGCGGCCTCGAGGCGGCGCTCGACGAGGCGACCCTGCGCGCCCGCGGCATCGCGGGGGAGGCGGCCTTCGATCCCGGCGCCGCCTGGGACCTGGTGGTGGTGCTCGGCGGCGACGGCACCCTGCTGGCGGCCGCGCGGTCGCTGGCCCGCGGGGTGCCGATCCTGGGGGTCAACCTCGGCAACCTCGGGTTCCTGACCGAGGTCGGCCGCGGCGAGCTCTACCCGGCCCTGGTCAAGGTGCTGGAGGGGCGGTTCGCGATCGAGGAGCGCTCGCTGTTCGACGTCGAGCTGCGGCGCGACGGCGGCTCCCCCTCGCGTTTCCAGGTGCTCAACGACGCGGTGATCACCAAGAGCGCGCTCGCCCGCATCATCGAGCTGACGCTGCGGGTGGACGGCCACCTGATCGCCCGCTTCCGCGCCGACGGCCTGATCGTCTCGACGCCGACCGGCTCGACCGCCTACAACCTGTCGGCGGGCGGGCCGGTGCGTCAATCCGCTGCTGCCGGTGGCGGTGCTGACCCCGATCTGCCCGCACGCGCTGTCGCTGCGCCCGATCGTCGTGCCCGACGCCGGGCCGATCGAGGTGACGCTGGAGACCCGGGCCGAGGAGGTCTACCTGACGCTCGACGGCCAGGAGGGGACGTCGCTCGGCTACCGCGACACCGTCCGCGTCACCCGCAGCGCCGTCAGGGTGCAGCTCGCCAAGGTGAGCGAGCGCAGCTTCTACGACAGCCTGCGCGGCAAGCTCCGCTGGGGCGGCCTCTCGGGCACGTCCGACGGCGGCGACCCCTGGAGCGAGCCCGGGGGCGGAGGAGCCCCGGCTTGAGCGAGCCGGAGCCCGCCGCGCCGCGCCGGCGTCCGGGACGGGTGCGGCGGTGGGTGGTGCGCCCCTTCTTCTGGGCGCTCCTGCTGCTGGTCGCCTTCGGCGCCGGCACCTGGTTCTTCGTGCAGAGCCAGCTCGCGCGCGAGAAGGTGCGGCAGCGGCTGATCGCGCCGGTCTCGCGCTTCCTCGGCCGCCAGGTCGAGATCGGGTCGATCGACTACTCCTTCTTCCCGCCCGAGATCGAGCTGCGCGACGTGGTGGTCCCCGGTCCGCTGCCCACCGATCCGCCGGTCCTGCGCGCGCCGCTGGCGTCGCTCCGGATGTCGATCGAGGATCTCCGCGGCAAGGTCTTCGACATCGAGGAGATCGAGGTCTTCCGGCCGCAGGTCTACCTCCAGTTCAACCCCGACGGCTCGAGCAACCTGCCGAGCTTCCGCTTCAGCTCCAGCCCCGGCCCGAAGCGCTTCGACGTCCGCATCGGCCACATCCTCGTCCAGGACGGCAGCCTGCGGATCAACGAGCGCCAGCTCCCCCTCCGCCTCGACGCGAAGGCGATCTGGGGGCGGGCGATCGGCCGCGCCGAGCGCAGCGGCGAGGGGGGGAACCGGCTCGACCTGCTGGCCACCGCCCAGGAGGTGGTCGCCACCCTGCCGCGGGCGAAGCCCTACGCGTTCACGCTGTCGGCGAAGGGGAGCGTGATCCCCGAGCAGGGGCGGGTGCGGATCGCCAACGCCCGCCTCGCCGGGCCGGACCTCACCGGCCCGGGCGGAGGGCTTCGTCGACTACCGGGCGGCGAGCCGGCGGGTGGAGCTGAACCTCCAGGCCGACGGCGCGGTCCAGTGGGTCAACCGCGCTCGGCTACGCGGAGCAGCCGCTCGCCGGGCCGGTGGCGGCGACCGCCCGCTTCGTCTGGACGCCCGCGGGTTGGAGCTATGGCGGCACCGCGAGCTCGCCGCGCTTCGCGACGCTCGGCCGCGTGATCGAGGAGATCCGGGGGAAGTTCACCGGCAACCGCGACGGCGTCGACGTCCAGCTCGAGCGGCGCGCGCTACGCCGGCGGCTCGATCCAGGGATTGATCTCGGTCGACACGGCGCAGAAGGGGCCCGGCGTGCCGGTCTCGCTCGACCTCGATCTCGCCGGCCTCTCGATCCACCAGCTCCTCGCCGACCAGTTCCCCGGCGAGGAGCTGCCGATCGTCGGCGGCCTCTCCGGGCGGGCCGGGCGGCACCTTCGAGTACCGGTTCAACAGCGAGCGCGTGCTCGCCGGCAGCGGCCGGGCCGCCCTCCAGGTCCGCGGCACCAGCGAGACCGGGCTGCCGGTGGCGGGGGACCTCCCCATCGCCATCGACCGCGGGGTGATCTCCGGCCGCGCCCTTCATCTGACCCTGCCGGGCCAGGACGTGACCTCGTCCGGCTTCACCTACGACCTTCTTCGCGGCTCGGGGCAGCTCGACTTCCGGCTGGCGAGCCGGGACGTGGGGCCGCTGGGGCCGGTGCTCCTGGGGCCGCCGAAGACGCGGGGAGGCGCCGGACTTCTGGCTCCCCACGGTGGGGCGCGGCACGGCCGAGGGGACCTTCAAGTTCGCCGGCAAGGACTATTCGCTGCGGCTGGTGCTCGACCTCCAGGACGTGGTGGCGCCGGTGACGGCGGCCGACACGGTCCGCGGCTCCTTCTCCCTCAGCCCGCGGGCGCTCGAGGACCTGCGGCTCGACCTCACCCGCGGCGGCGGCGCCCTGCTGGTGACCGGCCGCGTGCCGCTGGCGGCCGCCGGGCAGAAGGTGGCCTCCCAGCCGTTCAACCTGGCGATCGACGCCGCGCAGTGGCAGGCCTCGGGGCTCGCCTACCTCCTGGGGCCGGAGCTCACCAGGCAGTTCCAGGGGGAGCTCTCCGGCCGCGTCGATCTCGCCGGCACCCCCGAGCGGCTGACCGGCCGCGTCGACGCCACGGTCGCCGATCTCGTGGCCTACGGCTACCCGCTGGGCAAGGCGCGCGCGGCGATCGCCTTCGACGGCGGCCGTATCAACGTCGAACAGGGGCAGGTGGAGACGCCGGCGGGCACCGTCTTCGCCCGCGGCAGCTTCGACCAGGCGACGGAGGCGATGAACTTCACCGTCCTCGCCCCGGCGCTCGCGCTGGCCGCCGATCCGCTCCGGCGGATCCTCGGCGGCGAGCTCGCCGGCACCATGAGCGTCGAGGCCGCGGCCTCGGGCACCCTGCGCCAGCCGCAGGCGACCGTCTCCATCCGCGGCCGCGACCTGGCGCTCCAGGGGCGCTCCCTCGGCCAGCAGGGGGAGACGACCGCGGTCGCCACCTGGGACGGCCAGCGGCTGGACGTCCGCGGGTCGCTGCTGGGGCTCGCCTCCTTCCAGGGCAACGGCCGGCTCGACCGCCAGGGGGCCGACGTGGCGATCGACCTGCGCAGCGACAACCTGGGGACGCTGGCGCGCGCCTTCTCGCCGCAGCCGCTGCCGGACTTCACCGGCTCCCTGGTGGGCACCACCGCCCTCACCGCCGATTTCGGCGCCGGCACCTGGCACGCCGCCATCCGCCTCCCCGACCTGCGGCTCCAGTACCAGGGGCGGACGGTCGCCAGCAAGGAGCCGGTGGTGGCGGAGCTCTCCCCGCGGGGCGCCGACATCGAGTCCTTCTACCTGGTCGAGCCGGGCACCGAGAACGAGCTGGTGGTCAGCGGCACGGCGGGCTTCGCGGCGGACGCGCCGCTCCGGCTGAACTTCCAGAGCACCCTGGCGGCGACCTGGGCCGGGCTCTTCCTGCCGGCGGACTACCGGCTGGAGGGCGCCGTCGACCTCCTCGGCGCCGTGCGCGGCACCGTCGGCAACCCGCTGCTGAGCGGCGAGGGGGAGGTGCGGGGCGGGCGATTGATCGTGCCGTCGTTCGCGCAGTCGATCGACGACGTCAACGGCTTCCTCTCCTTCAACCGCGACCGCATCTCGATCGACGGGCTGCGCGCCCGCCTGGGGAACAACGGCACGCTGCAGGCCACCGGCTCGGTGGACCTGCCGCGCCCGGGCCGGGGGGTCGGCTACCGGCTCAACGTCCAGGCCAGCGACGTCAGCCTGCGCTTCCCCGAGTTCCTCAACAACCGCGGCGACGCCAACCTGTCGCTGATCTCGAGCGACGGGGGGCGGGTGATCCAGGGGGATGTCCGGCTCGAGCGCTCGCTGTACGTGCAGGACATCAACGTCGACCTGATCGAGCTGATCCAGGGGCTCTTCCAGCGCCAGCGCCTCGAGCTGGCCGAGACCGGCACCTTCGAGACCACCACCCAGCTCAACATCGGGATCAGCGGGCCGCACGACGTCCTGCACGTCCGCAACAACGTCGCCAACCTGCAGGGGGACGTGCGGCTGGACGTCCGCGGCACCCTCGCCAAGCCGGTGATCTTCGGCGACGTCAGCATCGATCCCGGCGGCACCCTGGTCTACAACGACAACGAGTACCAGGTGCAGCGCGGGGCGCTGACGTTCAGCAACCCCAACCGGATCGATCCGGTGATCGACCTCGTGGCCACCACCGAGGTCCAGGGCTTCAACATCACGCTCAATCTCGGCGGGACGCTGGAGCGCCCCGACATCCATCTCGCCTCGGACGCCAACCTGGCCGACCTCGAGATCTTCTCGCTGATCGCCGGCAGCCAGCGGCCGACCGAGAGCCCGCTGGCCCCCCCCACGACCGCCGACCAGCAGGCCCCCGCCAGCCAGCTCGCGCGCGAGTTCCTCTACGGCCAGGCGGCCTCGGCCATCTCCAAGCGGGTCGGCACCCTGTTCCGCTTCGACCGCTTCCGGATCGATCCGGTCGTGCAGGCGGGCCAGCCGGTCTCCGGGGTCGGCATCACGGTGGGCAAGCGGCTGTCGAAGGACGTCTTCATCACCTACTCGACCCTGCCGACCACCGGCCAGCAGTACATCGCCCAGGTCGAGTGGCGGGTCCGCAACAACCTCACCCTGGTGCTCACCCAGGTGGGCGACGGCACTTACGCCATCGACGCCCAGTGGCAGCGGCGTTTCTGAGCATGGCGAGGAGATCGGCTGGCTCGTCGCTCGCCATTGTCCTTGCCCTTGGGGCGAGCGTGCCGCTCCGCGCCCAGGAACCGGTACAGGAACCACCGGCAGCGGCCGCGCCGGAGCCGGTGGAGAACGCCGGGCCGCTGGTCACCGCGATCGAGATCCGCAGCGACGCGCCCCTCCCGAAGGAGCAGGATTTCGCCGGCCTGATCGAGGCCGAGGTGGGGGAGCCGCTGACCGAGGAGCGGATCCGCCACACCCTGCGCAACCTGCAGGCGAGCGGCACGGCCTCCGAGACCGAGCTCTACACCCGCGACGATCCGGAGCGGGGCGGGGTCGTCGTGATCATCGTCTTCCGCGCCGTGGTGCAGGTGTCGGAGGTGCGGATCACCGGCAAGCTGGGGCTCGCGGCCGACTCCCTGCGGCGGGTCATCTCCCAGGCGCAGGCGCAGCCGCTCTCCGAGGAGCGGGTGGTGCAGGGGGTCAACGAGCTCAGGGATCTCTATGATCGCAACGGCTACTTCCACCCCCAGGTCCGCGTCGCCGTCGAGACCGACCCGGTCCGCCGCCGCGCCGTCGTCACCTACCGCGTCGACAGCGGCCCGCGCGCCACCGTGAGCACCATCGCCTTCGACCATCCCGTGGCCCCCTTCCCGGCCGCCGAGCTGGTCAAGCAGCTCCGGCTCCAGCCCGGCAGGCCGTTCAGCAGGCGCATCGCCGGCGAGGACGCCGAGCGGCTCCAGTCCTGGCTCATCGGCCAGCAGTACGGCCAGGCCCGGGTCGACGCGCCGGCCGAGACCCGGGAGGAGGAGAGCAACACCGTCAAGCTCACCTATCCGATCGCGATCGGCCCCAAGATCGTGCTCGTCGTCAAGGGCGCCGACGAGAAGAAGCTGCGCCGCGAGGGCCTCCTCCCCTTCTTCGGCGAGTCCGGCTTCGACGAGGCCCTGGTGCTGCAGGCCCAGAGCCGCATCAAGACCTAGTTCCAGCAGCAGGGGCATTACGACGTGCGGGTCGACACCGACGAGAAGCGGACCGACGCCGAGCTCGTGCTCACCATCGCCGTCACCCCGGGCCCGGTCTACACGCTCCGGCAGATCGTCCTCCAGGGGAACGCGGAGGTTCCCGAGACGACGCTGCGCCCGATCCTCAAGACCTCCGAGCCCGAGCCTCCTGCGCCGGGGGAGCGGCCGGCTGGTGCAGTCGGACCTCGACGCCGACCTCGAGAACCTCCGGCGCTACTACGCCCTCGCCGGCTATACGCAGGCCGTGGCCGGCCCCGCGCAGGTCGAGCGCACGGGCCAGGACCTGCGGCTGGTCATCCCGATCCAGGAAGGTCCGCGCGAACGCGTGGTGAAGATCGACTTTCAGGGGATCACCTCGCTCGACCTCGGCGCGCTGCGCAAGACCCTGCCGCTTCAGGAGCTGGGCGGGTTCCACCCCGTCCTCCTCGACGGCACGCTGGACGCCCTCCGCGCGGCCTACGCCGCCAAGGGGTATACCCGGGCCCAGCTCTCCGCCCGGCAGGACTGGACCCCCGATCACACCCTGGTGAGCCTCACCATCGAGGCGCTCGAAGGTCCCCGCCAGGTGGTCGACCGCATCCTCGTGCGCGGCAACCAGCGCACGCAGGGGAACGTGATCCAGCGGACGATCGACCTCGACCGCGGCGAGCCGGTCAGCCAGGCCACGCTCTTCGAGACCGAGCGCAGCCTCTACCAGCTCGGCATCTTCTCCCGCGTCGACGTGGAGTTCGTCCCCTCCGGCCTCGAGGAGACCGAGCGCGACGTGCTGATCCGGGTCGAGGAGGGGAAGCCGCGCAGCGTCCTCTACGGCATCGGCTGGGATTCCGAGGGCGGTGTCCGCGGCTCGCTGGCGTTCACCGACAACAATGTCTGGGGGAAGGCCTACAGCCTGCGGACCGACCTGCGCTGGAGCCAGCGCGACAAGCGCTTTCACGTCCTGTTCAACCAGCCGTATCTGGGCGAGCGTCCGGTCTCGCTGACCTCGACCGTCTTCTACGAGCAGGAGGCGCCGCGCGACCGCCCCTACGAGGTGACCCGCTACGGCGCCCGCGCCGAGGCGGTGCGGGTCTACGGCAACCGCCGCGTCAGCCTCGGCATCGACTCCCGCATCGTCGAGCCGAGCGTCGATCCCGGCATCGCCTCGAACGAGATCGAGCGGCTCGACCAGCCCTACCAGGTCACCAGCCTGGTGCCGACCTTCTTCTGGGACCGTCGCGACGACCCGCTCTCGCCCACCCGCGGCTGGAGCACGCTGGCGCAGATCCAGTACGCCTTCCCGGTGCCGGCGTTCCGCACCGACACCGAGTTCCTCAAGCTCTTCGCTGCAGCAGACCGGGTACTACAGCCTCGGGCGCCCGGGGGGGCTGGCGGCGAGCCTCCGCGTCGGCACGATCGCGCCCTTCAAGGCGATCCCCACCTCGGGCGGCGTGGTGCTCCCCTTCCCCAGCCGCAACGTCCCGATCGCCGAGCGCTTCTTCGCCGGCGGCGACGCCACGCACCGGGCCTATGGGCGGGACGAGCTGGGCATCCGCGGGGAGACGCTCATCCTCAACCCGAACGGCGGCGGGTACGTGCCGGTGGGGGGGACGGCCTGCTCCTCTTCAACCTCGAATACCGCTTCCCGGTGTTCGGCGATTTCGGCGGCTCGGTCTTCCTGGACAGCGGCAACGTCTGGGCCGACTGGCACTCGATCTCGCTGGGCGACCTCAAGAACGGCATCGGCCTGGGAGCGCGCTACAACTCGCCGATCGGCCCCATCCGCGCCGGCATCGGCTTCAAGCTCAACCGCGAGCCCGGAGAGTCGGGCTACGCGCTGTTCGTGAATATCGGGAACCCGTTCTAGGCCGCGGCCCGAGCGGTTGACCCTCCCTCCGGCTGCGGCGTAGACTTCCTGTCGGTCGCACACGCGCCAATCCTTCCCTGCGCCTGGGGCGGCCTTGTGCCGCTCTGTGGCGAGAAAGCCTGCCGAGACCTATGACCAACGAGACCCCCTTCGCTTCCATCGAGGAGGCGATCGAACGATTCCGCCATGGCGAGATCGTCATCATCGTGGATGACGAGGACCGCGAGAACGAGGGCGACCTGGCGATCGCCGCCGAGAAGGTCACCCCCGCGGCGATCAACTTCATGGCCAAGCACGGGCGGGGCCTGATCTGCCTCGCGATGACCGAGGAGCGCTGCCGCGAGCTCGACCTGCCGCTGATGGTCGAGGACAACACCTCCACCTTCGGCACCGCCTTCACCATCTCCATCGAGGCGCGCGGCAAGGTGACGACCGGCATCTCCGCCGCCGACCGCGCCGCCACCATCCGCACCGCCATCGATCCGGCGACCCGTCCGGAGGACCTGCTCCGCCCGGGGCACGTCTTCCCCCTGCGCGCCCGCAAGGGGGGTGTCCTCAAGCGGGCCGGGCAGACCGAGGCCTCGGTCGACCTCGCCTCCCTCGCCGGCCTGACGCCCGCGGGAGTGATCTGCGAGATCATGAACGACGACGGCACCATGGCCCGCGTGCCCGACCTCGACAAGGTCGCCCGCGAGCACGGGCTGCTGATGATCACCGTCTCCGACCTCATCAGCTACCGGTTGCGCCATGAGACCCTGGTGCGCAAGGTCGCCTCGCCCAACCTGCCGACGATCCACGGCGACTTCCGCATCCACGCCTACCGCTCGGACGTGACCGGCGACGAGAACGTGGCCCTGGTGATGGGGGAGATCGAGCCCGAGGAGCCGACCCTGGTGCGCGTCCACAGCCAGTGCCTGACCGGCGACATCTTCGGCTCCTGCCGCTGCGACTGCGGCCCGCAGCTCGACAAGGCCCTGGAGCGTATCGCCACCGAGGGGAAGGGCGTGCTCCTCTACCTGCTCCAGGAGGGGCGCGGCATCGGCCTGATGAACAAGCTGCGCGCCTACGAGCTCCAGGAGCAGGGGCACGACACGGTGGAGGCCAACGAGCGGCTGGGCTTCCGCCCCGACCAGCGCGACTACGGCATCGGCGCCCAGATCCTGCGCGATCTCGGCGTGCGCAAGATGCGGCTGATGACCAACAACCCCAGCAAGTACATCGCCCTCAACGGCTATGGGCTGGAGATCGTCGAGCGCGTCCCGCTGGAGGTGCCGCCCAACGACTCCAGCCGCGCCTATCTGCGGACGAAGCGCGAGAAGCTCGGACATTTCCTCAAGCTCGTCTGATCGCCGCCAGATGAAGATCCTGCTCGTCACCTCCCGCTACCCCTGGCCCCCCCGTCGAGGGGATCAGATGCGGGCGGTGCAGATGCTCGACTTCCTCTCGGACGAGCACGAGGTGACGCTGCTGGCGCCGGCCCCCGGCAAGGATCAGCCGCCGCCGCCCGCCGGCACGCGCTACCGCGTCGAGCTCTACCAGCCCGGCGGCATGGCGATCTTCTCCGGCATGGCGCGGGCGATCGTCAAGCATCTGCCGCTGCAGACCGGGCTCTTCTATCAGCCCGACCTCGGCCGGAAGCTCCGGGAGCTGGCGCCGGAGCACGACCTCGGCATCCTCCAGCTCGTCCGCCTGGCGATCCACGTCAACGATTTCGGCGACACGCCGTTCGTGGTCGATCTGATCGACAGCCTGTCGCTCAACTTCTCGCTGCGGGCGGCGGTGGACCGCTGGTGGCTGGTGCCGCTGCTCAAGGTCGAGGCGCGGCTGCTCGCGATCGCCGAGCGGCGGCTGGCCGAGCGGTCCGTGCGCATGCTCGTCGTCTGCGAGCGGGACCGCCAGGCGCTCGCCAACCGCCTGCCTCCTGAGCTCGCGGCCAAGGTCGCCGTGGTGCGCCTGTCGGTGCGCGACCGCAAGGTCGATCCGCCGCTCGACCGCGAGAAGCTCTGGCGCGAGGGGGACAAGGGGCCCGTCCTGGTGATGACGGGGAACCTCGGCTACTTCGTCAACGCGGACGCCGCCACCTGGTGGCTGCGCGACGTCTGGCCGCAGCTCCGCCACTTCCGCCCGGACGTGCGCCTGGTGATCGCCGGCGACCGGCCGTCGCCGGCGCTCCGCCGGGCGGTCGAGGGCGCCGGGGCGCGGCTGATCGAGTCGCCGCGCGACATGCGCTCGGTGATCGCCCAGGCGACGATCTCGATCGCGCCGATGCGCTGCGGCTCGGGCGTGCCGATCAAGGTGCTGGAGGCCTGGGCGGTCGGGGTGCCGGTGCTCGCGACCTCCTGGGCGGTGGCCGGCACCTCCGGCCGCCAGGGTGAGGATTTCATCCTGGTCGGCCAGCACCCCGTCGAGTGGGTGACCGCCATCACCGATCTGCTGGAGAACCCCTCGGCGCGGCACTGGCTGATCGAGAACGGCCGCCGCCGCCTCGCCGCCGACTACTCCCGCGAGACCGTGCGGCAGCAGGTGCTGGACGTGATTCGCGCGGTCGCGCCGGCGCCGGCGGCGCCGGAAATCGCGGTCCCGGACCGGGCCGCGCGGCCGGCTTAGACCCAGGAACGGCGCCGCCAACCTGTCGCACCGGGCGAAAAGTGTCCGGCGAGCCGCTCGCCGGGCATTTTTCGTAGTCCGCCGGAGCCGGCGAGCCATCCGCCGGGGATCTATCGTCAGAGAAATTCCGTTTTCCCTCCGCGGCCCGCTTTTTGCTTCTCCTCCGTGCCTGGACTTGCTGTGTCCGGGTCTTGCCATCGTCTCTCTGGGAGGAGTCGTCCAATGTGTGGCATCGCGGGGATCTACAATTTCCGTTCGGGCAGGCCGGCGGCTCCGAGCGAGCTGCGGGCGATGGGCGCCTGCCTGGCCCACCGGGGGCCGGACGACGAGGGGTATTACGAGGAGGGACCGCTCGGGCTCGCCCACAAGCGCCTGACCATCCTCGACACCTCGCGGCGCGGGCGCCAGCCCATGTTCACCGAGGACGGACAGCTCGCCATCACCTTCAACGGCGAGGTCTACAACTTCCTCGAGCTGCGCGCCGATCTCGAAGCTCGCGGGCACACTTTCCAGACCCAGACCGACACCGAGGTCATCCTCCGCCTCTACCAGATCGAGGGGGAGGACATGCTCTCGCGGCTCAACGGCATGTTCGCCTTCGCGATCTGGGACCGCCGGACGAAGCGCCTGTTCATCGCCCGCGACCGCCTCGGCATCAAGCCGCTCTACTTCACGCTGAACCCGGACGGCATCGTCTTCGCCTCCGAGATCAAGGCCCTGTTCGCCGTCACGCCGGAGCGGCCGAAGGTCCATCTGGAGATGCTCGACGCCTACATGAGCGTGGGCTACGTGCCCACCGAGCAGACGCTCTTCCAGGGGATCGAGAAGCTGCAGCCCGGCTGGTGCATGACGGTCGACCGGGACGGCCCCCGGCTGCGCCAGTACTGGGATCTCAAGCCCGCGCCCGAGGAGATGAGCGAGGAGGAGTGCATCCGCCGCGTCGATCGGACTGCTGCGCGACTCGGTCCGCCTCCAGCTCCGCAGCGACGTCCCTCTCGGCGTCTTCCTCTCGGGCGGCGTGGATTCGAGCGCCGTCGTGGCGCTGATGCACGAGATGGGCATCCGCGACATCCGCACCTTCACCGTCGCCTACGACTTCGGCCCCGAGTTCGACGAGACCCGCTACGCGCGGCAGGTGGCCGAGAAGTTCGGCACCGTCCACCGCGAGATCTTCGTCACTCCCCAGGAGTTCCGGGATTTCATCCCGTCGCTGATCTGGCACATGGACGAGCCGGTCACCGAGTCGGCGGCGGTCTCGCTGTTCTTCGTCTCCAAGCTGGCGCGCGAGGACGTCGTCGTGGTGCTCTCGGGCGAGGGGTCGGACGAGGTCTTCGGCGGCTATCCGATCTACAAGTACATGCAGACGCTGGAGCGCTACCGCCTGCTCCCCCCCGCCGTGCGCCAGGGCATGATCAACCCCATGCTCAACCGGCTCGGCGGCAAGTGGAGCAAGTACACCGCGCTCTCCGATCAGCCGCTCGCCAAGCGCTACACGGGGGTTTCGTTCTACGAGACCGAGCCCCAAGGACGCGCTCTACCGGCCGGAGATCAGAAATCTTTTCAACGGCAGCGCCATGCCGGGCCTGGTGAGCCGCTACTACGACAAGACGGAAGGTCTCGATCCGTTGCTGCGCATGATGTACCTCGACGTCAAGAGCTGGCTGCCGGACGACCTGCTGATCAAGGCCGACAAGATGACGATGGCGACCTCGGTCGAGCTGCGGGTGCCGTTCCTCGACCACCGCGTCGTCGAGCTCGGCGGCCGCATCCCGCCGCGCTACCGGGTCAAGGGGTGGGAGACGAAATACATTCTGAAGAAGGCGATGGAGCCCTACCTGCCGAAGGAGATCCTCTACCGCGGCAAGATGGGCTTCCCGACGCCGCTGGCCCGCATGTTCCAGGGCGAGCTGCGCGATTATGTCGCCGGGGTGCTCGACAGCGACCGCTTCCACGATCGCGGCTATTTCCGTCCCGAGGCGGTGAAGACGATGGTGCGCGAGCACGCGGCGGGGGAGCGGGACCACCACCGGGTGCTCTGGCAGCTCCTGGTGCTGGAGGAGTGGCACCGGAAGTTCATCGACGGCGAAAAAGCCCCCTGAATCCTGACGTGTCGCTGACACGCCGGACACAAAGGACGTAAGGGACGAGGCTTTTCCCTACGCCGGCTGCTGCACCATCGGCTGAGTCTGCCGTGCCGGCTCCGCCACGGCAACCTCCGCCGCAGGTCGCGGCCAGCGGCTCGCTTTCCGGCTTCTTCCGTCCCAGCACGGCGAGCATGTGGCGCGCCTCGTTGTCGAGCGTCACGTCCCTCAGATCGGTGTAGCCCTCGCTCTTGAACAGCTCCATGATCTCCGGCACCGTGTGGCGGTACTGGAAGCGCGGGCTGTAGTTGTCGAACATCTGGACGGCGCGCTCGCGCGCGGTCGCCTTCGGCGGCGCGGGCTGGCGGCGGAGGAAGTGCATCAGCCGGGAGAGCGCCGCGTGCACCGGGGTCGCCGCGTAGCAGAGGGCGTAGAGCGTGGGCATCGGCAGGCGGGTGGTCACCGCCCGCAGCGAGACGTTGATGGTGTGGATCCACCGCGGCCGCAGGCGGTAGAGCTGCACGTAGAGCTTGCCGCCCGGCTTGACCGCCGTGCTGATCGAGCGGAAGGCGCGGTAGGTGCTCGGCGTGTGGTGGAGCACGCCCGAGGTGTGCACCAGGTCGAAGCTCTTCGGCAGCAGCGGGAACTCCAGGATGTTCCCCTGCAGGTAGTGAACCCGGTGCGAGACGGCGAAACCCTTCTCGAACAGGCGCCGGCGGGCGTGCTCGACGCTGCGGCTGAAGTCCATCGCCACGATCTCCGGCCCGTACTCGGCCACCGACCGGGTCAGCTCGCCGTTGCCGCAGCCGCCGTCGAGGAGGGTCGAGCCCCGCAGTTCCTCGGGGGTGGTGTCGAGGTTGTAGAGGAACTCGCGCTTGCGCAGGCCGGCGTCCTCCTTGAACCAGGTGGCGTCCCCCTCCTGGTAGAGCGCCCACTGCAGGCCGAAGCTCTTCGAGCTGCGGCGGTCGCCGCCGGGCACCCCGGCCGGCAACTCGGAGGACCTGGTCACGCCGGCCAGGCCATGGCGGGCGAAGAATTCAGGGTACTCCTCGCGGGCGTTACGGATCATTCGCGGGATGCCGTCGATGACGGGGTAGACCAATCCGCAGGCGCAGGCCAGCGCCGCTTCCAGAATTTCCTCGCGGAAGCAGGAATTGCAGTCCGGCGGCGGCGCGATCTCCTCGGGCCGGGCGACGCCGTGCCGGCCGCAGTAGAAGGAGCAGGCCGGCGACGAGACCGCCGAGGGGATCTCGACCTGCGCTTGCTGGAAGGTGTCGAGCCGCGGCCGTTCGCCGCAGTTGGGGCAGAGAATCCAATCGAGCAGGCGTTTCTTCATCGTCGGCCTCCCCGCGTGCGCGGGCTTGTTCGCATCGATCGTTGGGTACCGGCCGCCTGCTGCGAGGTCGACCGCGAAAAAACAGGAACGACAGGGGACCATTTATGCAACGCCCGGGCCACCGAGAGGTCGCTTCTCTTTCTCTCCATGAGGGATCCGGCGCGCTTCTTGCACTTTCCCGGGCCGCAGGTGAACCGCTCACCCGGGTGGTTTCTCTACGCCCACAATCGCCGGAGGAAAACGATGGGGATGAAAACCCTGGCCATATCTCGAGACCTGTTGCGAATCTCCGCCGCCGCCGCGCTGGCTCGCCCTGCTGGGCTGGGCCGGCGGTCGCTCAGGTCATCACGCGCACGGAGCTGGACGCGCCGAATGCCTATGCGATCGGACTCGGCGACGTGCTCGAGATCTCGGTCTGGAAGAACCCGGACCTCACCACCACCGTGCCGGTGCGTCCGGACGGCCGCATCTCGGTGCCCCTGCTGGGGGACGTGCAGGCGGCGGGCATGACGCCGCTCGCCCTCAAGCAGTCGCTCACCGACGGCTACAAGGAGTACGTCACCGCGCCGGGCGTCTCCGTGGTGGTCAAGGAGATCCACTCGCGAAAGATCTTCGTCACCGGCGAGGTGGCCCACCCCGGCACCTTCGACCTGGAGCCGCGGACGAAGCTGATGCAGGCGCTCGCCCTGGCGGGGGGGCTCACGCCCTACGCCAAGGGGAGGGTGGTGGTGCTGCGGGACGGCCGGGACGGCCGGCAGGAGAAGCGCTACCAGGTCGACATCAACGCCATCGTCAAGGGCAAGCGGCCGCAGGACAACCTGATCCTGCTCCCCGGCGACACCCTGTTCGTGCCGTAGGCTCTCCTTTCCCCTCCTCCGCGCTCCATCGGCCAGTTCCTCTTCCGGGCGGGCTCGTCCCGTCCGGCCGGGCTTGCTTTCATGGTGACGAAAAGGTTTCGGAATTGTCTCCGCCGGGTGACGGCGGAAGCGGGATGTTCAACAGCTTCTTCTATTTACCGAGCCGATCTAATTGATAAATGGTTATAACTTGGTTGCAGCAGCGCGGAAAAACCTACACGCGGTCTTGGAAGAGTGGGTCCTGGAACCGGCGGGAAACGGCGGAAATCCGGCACAAGCCGCGGTGGGCTCACCGAACCCGCCGGGACTCTCCAAGGGCAGCTCTACTGGCACCCCTCTTGCACTTTAAGCACCCTGCATAGGTTATCGATGGATCGAAATAGATCCTGAGCGGCCGAAAACATTGGAGTGATGAAGTATCTCGTAGACGGCTTTGCGAGGCTGACAGATTCAAAAGACAGTGACGAGGGATCGCGTGATTCTGGGGGGAGCGAGGAGCCGGCCGGATGTTCAATTCCCGCCGGTTTCATCGTCTCTAGGAAAGAAGAGGACCAGGGCATGAAGAGGCTGGCGGCAACGGAGTGGAAGCGCTCGAGCCTTGCGGGGCTGCTGCTCCCGTTCCTGCTCGCCCACCCCGCCGGGGCGCAACAGGGGCGGCTCAACGTCGTGCTCGAGGCGCAGGCGGGCGTCAGGAACGACGGCAACTACGGCAGCCAGCAGGATCCGGCGTTGCGCCAGGACCGGACCCTGGGCCGGGCGGGCTTCAATCTCCAGCTCTCCTACGCTCTCGAGCGGCTGAACCTCGCTCTCGGCTACTCCCCTTCCTACGACTGGGCCCTCAACAACGACAACGGCTCGGACCTCTCCGGCATCGACCCATCGCCTCGATTTCGGCCTGGTGGGGGACCTCAACCGTCAACTGCGCCTGAACGTCCGCGAGAGCCTGCTGTCGACCCCGGACGTCGATCTCTACGCGCCGGTCACCACTCCCGAGACGACGGTGGTGACCCACCGGGGCAATCAGTTGAGCAACACCCTGGACGTCTCCCTGGACCAGACCCTCAGCCGGCACGGCCTGCTGCTGATCGGGGTGACGCATTCGCTGCGCCGGTACGAGGACGCCGGCCTCTTCGACTCCGAGACGATCGGCGGCCGCCTGGGCGCGGGGTTCGACCTCACCCGGTGGGGCCGGATCGAGGCGAACCTGGGGGTCTCGCGGTACGACTACCGGGACCGCGGCGAAGCCGATGCCCGCACCCTGGGGGTGGCCTGGGCGAGCGATCTCGGCCGGGACAACCACCTGCGGGTCGAGGTCGGCAGCTACTCCGTGGACTCGACGCTGCGGCGCCCCGGCGATCCGGCGGCGCGCGAGCGGCAGACCGACAACGGATGGCGGGGGGGCCTCCAGTTCGCTCAGGACCGGCGCCTCTTCCACTGGTCGCTGGGCGCCAGCCACGACATCTCGCCCGGCGCCGGTCTCGGCCGCGCGGTGACGGCGGACAACGCCTTCCTGGGCCTCTCGACATCGGTCGGCCGGCGTCTGACGCTCGGTCTCGACGGCAACGTCTCGCGGCAGCGCGATCTCGCTCGCGAGGGGACCGACCCGGCGTTCGGCGATTCCCGGTCTTCCCTGACCGAGTTCGCCGCCGGCACGGCGCGCGCCGGCTGGAGCTTCGCTCCGGCGTTCCGGCTGGAGGGGGGGTACTCCCGGATCTGGCAGCGCGCCCGGGTGGAGCCCTTCGCCAACCTCTCTTATGCCCGTTATTACGTGAACCTGGCTTTCCGGATCTACGACTCGGGGACGACCCCGGTGCGCCCGGAAAACCTGGGGAGACCGACCGATGAAAAACCTGACGATCAGTGACCTGGTCCGGGCCGTCTGGCGGCGCCGGATCTGGTTCCTGGTGCCGCTCGTGCTCGGCGTCGTGGCGGCGGTGGCGGCCCTGCAGGTGCTGCCCCGCACCTACCGGGCCGTGACCACCGTGCTCGTCGAGCCGCAGAAGGTCCCCGCCGACTACGTCAAGCCGACGGTGACCAGCAGCATCGAGGAGCGGCTGCGCACGATCGAGCCGCAGATCAAGAACCGCGACAACATGGAGCGGATCATCCGCGAGATGGATCTCTACCCCGAGCTGAAGGGCAAAGCCTCCATGGACCAGGTGCTCGACCAGGCGCGCCGGGACCTGACGGTGCGCCTGCAGGGGAACACCTTCTACATCTACTTCGTGGGCCGCGATCCGGTGAAGGTCGCCCGCACCGCGAACCGCGTCGCCGAGGTGTTCATGGACGGCAACCTCCGGCTGCGCGAGAACCAGGCCCAGGGGACCTCCACGTTCCTGGAGGCCGAGCTCGCGAAGACCAAGCACCGCCTGGAGGTCCAGGAGGCCAAGATCGCCGCGTTCAAGCGCCTGAACATGGGGGACCTCCCCGAGCAGCGCGACACCAACCTGCGCGGGGTCGAGCAGCTCCAGACCAAGCTCGAGATCAACATGGACGCGCTCGACAAGGCCGAGACGCGCCGGCTCCTGCTGCAGAGCCAGATCGCCGAGCTGCAGCGCCAGCATCGCTCCTCTCCTCCCGCCGCTCGACCTCGACGGGATATGTCGGGGGCGCCCGTCGGCGCCGGAGCCGCCGTCGCGCCTCGACCAGCTCCGGACCCAGCTCGCCGAGCTGCGCGCCCGCTACACCGACCGCCACCCGGACGTGATCCGGGCCGAGGCGGAGATCGCCCAGCTCGAGGCGCTCGAAAAGGCCCAGCCGGTCCGCCGGCCCGCCTCGCCGGCGTCTCCGGGCATGGCGGTCGCGGAGGTGGAAGACGACGACGCTGGGCGCCCCGACCCCATGCTCAAGGCCGAGATCGCCTCGATCGATCTCGAGATCCGCAATCTCAAGAACGAGCGCGAGCGGATCCTGGCGGACACCTCGCGGGTCCAGGGGCGGCTGGAGGCCGTGCCGCGGGTGGAGCAGGAGCTGCTGTCGCTGACCCGCGACTACGACAACATCAAGAACTCCTACGAGTCGCTGCTCGACAAGCGCCTGAACGCCCGGCTCTACGAGAACCTCGAGAAGAGCCAGCAGGGGGAGAGCTTCACGATCCTCGAGCGGGCGCAGCCGCCGAACGCCCCCTATGGCCCCAACAAGCTCCTGGTGCTGGGCCTGGGGCTGATCGGCGGCGGCCTCGTCGGTCTGCTCGCGGCGCTGCTGCGCGAGCGCTCCGATCCCACGTATCTCGATGCCGAATCGCTGCAGCAGGCCTTCCCCGGCCTGCCGCTGCTCGCCACGATTCCCGTTTTCCAGGGCGCCGGGAGCACCTCTCGGACCAGGAGGAGATGAGACCCATGGATGCCCCGCTGAGGACGACCGAGAGACCGCCGCGGATCCCGCGCGACGTCGTGCCGTCGCGCCGCGTGCAACTGCGCGACGACGCTCCGGTCATCAATTACATGGACCCGCCGTCGTTCCCGGCCGAGCAGTACCGCAGCCTCGCCGTGCAGGTCGAGGAGCGCATCAACCCGCTCGGCACCTGGGGGTACACGCTGACCGTGTCCAGCCCGGAGGAGTCGGCGGGCAAGACGCTGACCAGCATCAACCTGGCTCTCACCCTCGACCCGCGGCGAGGAGCGCCGCGTGCTGCTGCTCGAGGGGGACCTCTGGCGGCCGCAGCTCCACACCTACTTCCTCCCGGAACGGCCCGACCGGCCGGGCTTGCAGCAGGTGCTCGAGCGGCGCACGACGATCGCCGACTGCGTGGTCACGCTCGAGGGGAGCAGCCTCGACGTGCTGCTCGCCGGCGCCTCGGGAGTGGCCGGCGACCTGATGTCGGGCCGGCGCATGTCGGAGGTGCTCAACGAGGCCCGCTCGGCCTATGAGGTGGTGGTGATCGACTCGCCGCCGATGACCCTCCTCGCCAGCGCCCGCTCGCTCGCCGCCCGCTCGGACGGCGTGGTGCTGGTGGTGCGGGCGGGGCAGACCAAGCGGCACGACATCGAGAAGACGCTCGCGGCCGTCGGCCCCGAGAAGCTCATCGGAGCGGTGCTCAACTGCGCGCCCATCTCGGCGCGCGGGTACCGCGAATATTACTAGCGAAGTTATAGTAACTACCAGGGTGCGACGATGATCCGACTGTTCAATCGTTACTGGGCCGTGCCGGCGCTGGTGTCGCTGGTCGTCGAGGGCCTGCTGCTGCTGGCGGCGGTGCCGCTCGCGATCCAGGTCCGCCTCGGGATCGGTCCGGGTACGCCGCCGCCCGAATCCACCGTCATGCTCGACGCCTGGACCTTCGCGATCATCGGCCTGCTCTGCCTCTACGGCAACAGCCTCTATGACTTCGGCGAGCGGCTGTCGAGCCGGGAGCTGCTGATCCGGCTGCTGCGGACGTTCTCGATCCTGGCGGTGGCCTCCTGGGCCCTCTACTTCATCGTCCCCATGGTGCAGACGGGCCGCGGCGTCTTCGCCCTGGCGCTCGCCTTCGGCATGTCCTTCGTGCTCGCGTGGCGCGTGGTGCTGCGCTGGATCCTGCGCTCGGAAGGGTTCGCCGAGCGCGTGCTGATCATCGGCGCCGACAGCAAGGCGATCGACATCGCCCGCGAGACCCTGGCGCGCCGGCACCTGGGCTACCGGGTCGTCGGCTTTCTCGACGACGACCCGAGCCTGCAGGGGGTGAGCATCCTCAACCCCCGCGTCATCGGCACCACCAATCAGGCCTGCGAGCTGGCGCTCCAGCACGGCGTGACGCGCGTCATCGTCGCCGCCATGGACTACCGCGGCCGGCTCAGCATGGACGCGCTGCTCACCTGCAAGACCAACGGCATCCGCGTCCAGGAGGGGTCGAGCTACTACGAGCAGCTCACCGGCAAGATCATGATCGAGGGGCTGCGCAAGTCGTGGCTGGTCTTCTCGGACGGCTTCGTCGTCTCGCGCGGCCGGCTGTTCGCCAAGCGCCTGCTCGACCTCGTGGTCGCCGCGGTGGGGCTGGTCCTCGCCCTGCCGTTCATGCTGCTGGTCGCGCTCGCCGTGCGGCTCGACTCGCCGGGGCCGATCTTCTTCCGCCAGGAGCGGGTGGGCCGTGGCGGCCGCGAGTTCACCGTCTGGAAGTTCCGCTCCATGCGCACCGACGCCGAGGCCGGCGGCGCCCGCTGGGCCGTCCAGGGCGATACGCGGATCACCCGCGTCGGTCGCTTCATCCGCAAGACCCGGCTCGACGAGCTGCCGCAGCTCTGGAACGTCCTGGTCGGCGACATGAGCCTCGTGGGGCCCCGCCCCGAGCGCCGGATGTTCGTCGATCAGCTCAAGGAGCAGTGCGAGTGGTACGAGCAGCGGCTCGTCGTCCGCCCCGGCCTGACCGGCTGGGCGCAGGTCAAGGCCCCCTACGCCTCGACTTTCGAGGAGTCGATCGAAAAGCTCAAGTTCGACCTTTTCTACATCAAGAATCTGTCGCTGTTCCTGGACATCTCGATCCTGCTCTCCACGGCCAGGATCGTCCTGCTGGGACGAGGTGCCCGATGAACGAGCCGACCATCCCGAACGACGCGGCGACCTCTCCGAAGGCCTCGGTGGAGCTGCTGCGGCCCACCGCGCGCCCGCGCGCCGGCCTGCGCATCCTCTATCTCTGCCACCGCGTGCCGTACCCGCCGGACAAGGGGGAGAAGATCCGGGCCTTCCATCAGATCCGCGCCCTGGCGAGCCGCCACAAGGTCACCCTGCTCTCGCTGGCCGACGGCCCGCTGCCCAACCTGGCGCCGCTCGAGGCGATGTGCGAGCGGGTCGAGGTGTTCCCGATCAACCGGTCGGCCTCCTACCTGCGCGCCGCGTTCGGAGCGCTGCGGCCGCGCCCGTTCTCGCTGTCGTTCTTCCAATCGAAGGAGCTGGCGGACCGGGTGCGCGAGCTCGCCCGCCGCGAGCATTTCGACGTCACGGTCGTCTACTGCTCGGCGATGGCCCCCTACGCGGAGCTGGCGCCGGACGTGCCGGCGGTGCTCGACATGGTGGACGTCGACTCGGCGAAGTGGGCGCAGTACGCCCGTTTCGCGCCGCTGCCGCTGCGGCCGGTCTACGCCCTCGAGGCGCGGCGCCTGCGGCGCTATGAGGTGTCGCTCGCCGGCCGTTTCCAGCGCGTCCTGCTGGCCACCGGCAACGAGACCCGGCTGTACAAGGCGAACGCCCCCGCGGCGCGGGCGGCCACCATCCTCAACGGGGTGGACGTCGACTTCTTCCAGCCGTTCGACCTGCCCAAGGCGGCCCATCCGATGCTGGTCTTCACCGGCCAGATGGATTACTTCGCCAATGTCGACGGGGTGGTCCACTTCGCGCGCGAGGTCTTCCCGCGCCTGCGCGCGCGGTACCCCGATATCGAGCTGCTGGTCGTCGGCCGCGCGCCGGTGGCGGCGGTGCGCGATCTCGGGGAGCTGCCGGGGGTCCAGGTGACGGGGGCCGTCGGCGACGTCCGCCCGTTCCTGGCCCGCGCCTGGGTCTTCGTCGCGCCGCTGCGCATCGCCCAGGGGGTCCAGAACAAGGTGCTGGAGGCGATCGCCTCGAACGTGCCGGTGGTCTGCAGCGAGCGGGTGCTCGCCGGGCTCGCCGACGGCGGTTTCCGCAGCGGCCGGGACGTGCTGGCCGCCGCCTCGGACGAGGGGATGGAGCGCGCCATCGCGACGCTGATCGACGACGAGGGGGAGCGCGGGCGCCTGGCCGAGTCCGCGCGCCAGCGGCTGCTCGCCACCTACCGGTGGGCGCCCAACCTGGAGAGCTTCGAGGATCTGGTCGGATCGGCGGCGCGCCCTCCGGCGGGCTCCTCCCTGCCGCCGCCGGGACCCCGGCGCGAGGAGGGCGACGCCGCGCCCGCGGCACAACCGACGGCCGCGGCGCGGGGGGCGCGGCGTGCGTGACCTGATCATCGTCGCGCTGATCTTCGCCTCGCTGCCCGTCATCGTCTTCCGCCCCTACTTCGGGCTGCTGGTCTACGGCTGGCTGGCCTACATGCGGCCGCAGGACATGGCGTGGGGCGCCTCCCGCCTCCTCCCGCTGTCGCAAATGGTGGCGGTCGCGCTGGTGCTGGGCCTGGTCGTCTCGCTCGGCCGCGAGCGGTGGCTGGTGCTCAAGGTGCAGACGGTGCTGCTCATCCTGCTCGCCGGCTGGATCAGCATCACCGTGGTCACCGCCGTGCTGCCCGAAGTCTCGGGGGACATGTACGGCTACTACTGGAAGGCGATCGTGATCAGCATCCTCACCACCGGGCTGGTGAGCGATCGCCGGCGCTTCCGCGTGCTGGTGATGCTGATCGCCTTCTCGATCGGCTTCCTGGGCGCCAAGCGCGGCCTCATCGGCCTGCTGCGCGGGGGGATCCGCTTCAACGACGGGCCGGGCGGCTTCATGTCGGACAACAACAGCTTCGCCCTGGTCCTCAACATGATCCTGCCGCTGCTGGTGGCGATCATGATGACCGAGAAGCAGAAGCTGCTGCGGATCGGGGCGGGCGTGGTCGCCGCCCTCTGCGCGATCACCGTCCTCTTCACCTTCTCGCGCGGCGGCCTGCTGACGCTCGCCGCCATCGCGCCGCTGCTGATCTGGCGCTCGCGCCACCGGGTGGCGGTGACCCTGATCATCGCCGCCGGCTTCGCGGGGTTCCTCCTCCTGACCTCGGACCAGTTCACCAAGGCCTACGTGGAGCGGGCGCAGACGATCTCCGACTATCAGGACGACCGGTCGGCGGTGGGGCGGCTCAACGCCTGGACGACCTCCTGGCGGGTGTTCCTCGACTACCCCGTCTTCGGCGTCGGGCCGAACAACCTCGAGGTCGTCCACCGCAACTACTCGCCCGATCCGGAGCGCTTCCGCGTGTCTCACAACGCCTATCTGCAGATCCTCTGCGAGTGCGGCCTGCCGGCGCTGCTGCTGTTCCTGGGCGCCATCGGCGTGACGGTCTGGGACCTCGGGCGCACCCGCCGGGGGACCCGGCTGCCGTGGGTCGAGGTCTACGCCCGCATGTTCCAGATCTCGATCCTGGCCTACTTCATCGGCAGCATGTTCCTCAGCACCGCCTACTCCGAGCTGCTCTATCAACTGATCGCGATGAGCGTCAGCCTGGCCGTGATCTCGCACGCGGAGGCCGCGGCGGAGGCCGCCGGCGTGCCGGCCCCGGCGCCTGACGAGCCCTGGTGGAAACGACCCCTGCCGTCGCCGGCTCCCGGCGGCCACCGCGAGGAGAGCCTGACCATGTGCGGGATCGCCGGACTCTTCCATTACGCCGAGCCCGTTGCCGCGCGCCGCGACGAGGTGGCGCGCATGGTGGCGCCCCTGCGCCACCGCGGGCCGGACGACCAGGGGGTCCACCTCGCCGGCGCGATCGGGCTCGGCCACGCGCGGCTGTCGATCATCGACGTCGCCGGCGGCCATCAGCCGATCTTCAACGAGGACCGCTCGGTCGCGGTGGTCTGCAACGGCGAGATCTACAACCATCGCGAGCTGCGCCAGGGGCTGGAGGCGCGCGGGCACCGCTTCGCCACCCGTTCGGACTCGGAGGTGATCGTCCATCTCTGGGAGGAGCTGGGCGCCGGCTGCGTCGAGCGGCTCGCCGGCATGTTCGCCCTCGCGGTCGCCGACTTCCGCCGCCGCACGCTGCTGCTCGCCCGCGACCGCATCGGCAAGAAGCCGCTCTTCCTGGCCGACGACGGCCGCCGTCTGGGCTTCGCCTCCGAGCTCAAGTCGCTGCTCGCCGCCGGCCTCGCCGGTCCCGAGGTCGACCCGGAGGCGCTCGACCTCTATCTCGCCTATGGCTACGTGCCGGCGCCGTGGACCATCTTCCGCGGCGCGGCGAAGCTCCCGGCCGGCCATCTCGCCGTCGCCGACGAGCGGGGCGTGCGCATCGAGCGCTACTGGGACGTCCCCACCGAGGAGGCGCAGGACGCCGGCCCCGGCGCCGACGAGCGGCTGACCTCGGAGCTCGAGCGGCTGCTCGCCGTCTCCGTGCGCGACCGCCTGGAGAGCGACGTCCCCCTGGGCGCCTTCCTCTCCGGCGGGATCGACTCGGGGACGATCGTCTCGCTGATGAGCGACGCGATGCCGGATCGGGTGCGCACCCATACGGTCGGCTTCGCCGATCGCGCCTCGGACGAGCGGGAGGACGCCGCCGCCGTGGCGCGCGCCCTCGGCGCCGACCACGTGGCGACCGAGGTCCGGCCCGACCTCGCCGGCGTGCTGCCGCGGATCGCCTGGCACCTCGACGAGCCGTTCGCCGATCCGTCGGCGGTGCCCACCTGGTACGTCTCGCGCGAGACCCGCCGGCGGGTGACGGTCGCCCTCTCGGGGGACGGCGGCGACGAGCTCTTCGCCGGCTACGGCGAGAAGTACCGCATGCATCTGATGGAGGAGCGGCTGCGCTCGTTCATCCCCGGCGCCTTGCGCCAGGGCCTCTTCCCGGCCCTCGGCCGGAGCTGGCCGCGCTCGCCGGGCCTGCCGCGGGCCCTGCGGCTGGGCGGCCTCTTCCGCAACCTGGCGGTCGACGCGCCGCGCTCCTACGATTTCGACCGCCGGCTGATCCCGCCCCACCTGGAGGCGCGCCTCTTCGGCGAGGGGCTCAGCGGACGGCGGCGGCGTTTCGACCCCTTCGCCGCCATCGAGCCGCATCTCGCCCGCGCGCCGAAGGAGCCGCTGGCCCGCGCGCTCTATCTCGACCTCAAGACCTGGCTCGCCGACGACGGCCTGGTCAAGGTGGACCGCATGAGCATGGCCCACGCCCTGGAGGTGCGCTGCCCGATGCTCGATCACCGGATCGTCGAGTTCGCGGCGCGCCTGCCGGCGCGGCTGAAGCTCGCCGGCGGCACCACCAAGGTCCTGCTGCGCCGGGTGGCCGAGCGGCGGCTGCCGGCCGAGATCCTGACCCGGCCGAAGCGCGGCTTCGCCCCCCCGATCTCGCGCTGGCTGCGCGAGGACCTGCGGGACTTCTCGCGCGATCTGCTGC
The DNA here is from genome assembly GCA_963761645.1 of uncultured Acidobacteriota bacterium. GTDB lineage: Bacteria > Acidobacteriota > Thermoanaerobaculia > Multivoradales > UBA5704 > DATARR01. The sequence continues at coordinate 21,510 of CAVXIG010000007.1, read as the reverse complement.
TCGGCGCCGATGCCTTCGGCGGCGGCCTGTTCGAGCGGCGGGAGGTCGAGCGGCTGCTCGACGACCACGCGGCGCACCGGCTGGAGGCGGGCTGGGCGCTCTGGACGCTGCTGATGCTCGAGGTCTGGGGGCGCGAGGTGGCGCGCGCGGCGAGCCGCGCCGCCGGTGTTCGATCTCGAGGAGGTGCCGAGTGCGGTCGGCCTCTGAGCGCATGGAGCGTGGCGGCGGGCCGGCGCTGCGGGTGCTGCTCTTCAGCACGGTCTTCCCCAACGCGTGCGCAGCCGCACCATGGCGTCTTCGTGCGCGAGCGGATGCGCGGGCTGCCGGCGGACGTCGAGGTCCGCGTGGTCGCTCCGTCCCCCTGGTTCCCGCTGGTCTCCGGCCTGCGCCCCGGCTTCCGGCCGGCGATGGCGCGCGAGGAGGTCCAGAACGGGGTCCAGGTGCTCCATCCGCGGTTCCTCTCCTTCCCGGGGCTCCTCAAGTGCCTGGACGGAATCCTGATGTTCCTCTGCACGCTGCCCACCCTGATCCGGCTGCGCCGCGAGTTCCCCTTCCAGGCGATCGACGCCCACTTCGCCTATCCCGAGGGTCTGGCCGCCGTGCTCGCCGGGCTCGTCCTGCGCGTGCCGGTGACGATCACGCTGCGCGGGACGCTGCCGCAGATCGCCGTTTTCCGGCTGCGCCGGCCGCAGCTCCGCTTCGCGCTGCGCCGGGCGGCGCGGGTGATCGCCGTCTCGGAGTCGCTGAAAGCCGATGCGGTCGCCCTGGGGATTCCGGCGGAGAAGGTGCGGGTGATCGAGAACGGGATCGATCCCGAGATCTTCCGGCCGGTCGACCGCACCGAGGCGCGCCGCGCCCTGGGGCTCCCCAAGTACGGGCCGCTGCTCGTCTCGGTGGGGACGCTCTCCGAGCGCAAGGGGTTCCACCTGGTGATGGAGGCGATGGCGAGGCTGGGGAAACGCTGGCCGACGCTGCGCTTCGCCATCGTCGGCGGCAACGGCGCCGAGGGGGCGATGGAGGGGGAGCTGCGCCAGCTCGCGGCGCGGCTGAAGATCGCCGACCGCGTGGTCTTCGCCGGCCCCCGCAAGAGCCAGGAGCTGGCCGCCTGGTACGGCGCCGCCGATCTCTTCGTGCTGGCCAGCTCCCACGAGGGGTGCCCGAACGTGGTGCTGGAGGCGCTCGCCTGCGGCACGCCGGTGGTCGGCACGCCGGTGGGGAACGTCGCCGAGCTGCTGGACTCCCCCGAGGTCGGAATCGTGGTCGAGCGGACGGTCGACTCGATCGCGGCCGGGATCGCCGCCGCCCTGGAGCGCGGCTGGGACCGCGACAAGGTCCGCGCCCGCGTCGCCGCGCGCAGCTGGCGGGTGGTGGGGGAGGAGCAGGCGGAGGAGCTGCGGGCGGCCATTATTGGGCGTATCGCGCGCGCCGCGCACGCCGGGACGGTCGACGACGGTGCGCACAGCGCACCCTACGGTCGCCGAGGAGGTCAGGCCGTGAAGATCCTCTACCATCACCGCACCCGTGCCGGCGACGCGCAGGGGATCCACATCGCCGAGATCCAGCGCGCCTTCCGCCTGCGCGGCCACGAGGTGCGCGAGGTGGCGCTCGTCGCAGGCCGGCGCCGAGGCGAAGGCCGACGCCGAGGGGGGGAGGCCCGCGGTCTCGCCGGCCTCGCCTCCCGCGCCGCCGCCCGCATGCCGGCCGCGGTCAAGGAGTCGCTGGAGCTCGCCTACAACGCGGTCGCCTACCGGCGGCTGTCGCGGGCCCTCCGCGAGTTCCGGCCGGACTTCGTCTACGAGCGCTACGCGGCCAACACCTTCGCCGGCCTCGCCGCCGCCCGCCGCCACGGCGTCCCCTTCGTGCTGGAGGTCAACTCGCCGCTGGCCCAGGAGAAGGCCGAGCACGACGGCCTCTTCTTCCGCGGCGTCACGCGGCGGATCGAGCGCCGGCTCTGCGCCGGAGCGGACGTGACGATCGCCGTCACCCGCGTCCTCGGCGACATCCTCGAGGCCCAGGGGGTGCCGGCGGGGAAGATCGTGGTGATGCCCAACGGCGTCCGCCGCGAGTTCGGCACGGACGGCGACGGCGCCGGCTTCCGCCGCCGGCTCGGCATCCCCGGCGAGGCGACCGTCGCCGGCTTCATCGGCTGGTTCCGCGCCTGGCACGGCCTCGAGCAACTGATCGAGGTGGCGGCCTCGCCCGAGTGGCGCGAGGCGGGGATCCATCTCCTGCTGGCCGGCGACGGCCCGGCGATGCCCGCCCTGCGCGAGATGCGCGCCGCCTCGCCCGATCTCGAACGGCGGGTGATCCTCTGCGGCCCGGTGCCGCGCGGCGAGATCGCGTCGGCGCTGGCGGCCTTCGACGTCGCCGTGCAGCCGGCGGTGACCGCCTACGCCTGCCCGATGAAGATCCTGGAGTACATGGCCGCCGGCCGCGCCATCGTCGCGCCGGGGTCGGCCAACGTCCGCGAGCTCCTCACCCATGGCGAGACGGCGCTGCTCTGCCCGGGGGGCGCCAATCCCGCCGGCGAGGATCTCGGCGCCGCCGTGCTGGCGCTGGCCCGCGATCCGGACTTGCGGGCGCGGCTCGGCGCGGCGGCCCGCGCCAGCCTCCTGGAGCGGGGCTATCTCTGGGAGGAGAACGCGCGGCGGGTGGAAGAGCTGGTCAACCGCGGCAACCCGGCGGCCGGCGGCGGCCATGGGCGTGGCGAATGGAGAGGTGACACCGTGCTGAACGCGTTTTCGGTCGACGTCGAGGATTACTTCCAGGTCAATGCCTTCGAGCGCGCGATCCCGCGGGATTCCTGGGGCTCGTTCGAGCCGCGGGTCGAGCGCAACACGCGGCGCCTGCTCGAGCTCTGCGACGAGTACGGAGTGCGCGGCACCTTTTTCACTCTCGGCTGGGTGGCCGAGCGCTGGCCGGACCTGGTGCGCGAGATCCGGGACGCCGGCCACGAGCTGGCCACCCACGGCCAGGACCACCGCCGGGTGACGTCGATGACCCCCGAGCAGTTCCGCGAGGACGTCCGCCGCTCCAAGCGGACCATCGAGGACGTCGCCGGGGTCGAGGTCATCGGCTACCGGGCGCCGAGCTACTCGATCGTGCGCGAGACGATGTGGGCCGTCGACATCCTGGCCGAGGAGGGGTTCCTCTACGACTCCAGCATCTTCCCGATCCGCCACGACCATTACGGCATCCCGGACTTCCCGCGCTTCCCGCGGCCGGTGCGCGGCGGCAACGGCAGCGCCCTCCAGGAGTTTCCGATCTCCACGATCCGCGTCGCCGGCACCAACCTGCCGTTCATCGGCGGCGGCTACCTGCGCCACTTCCCGATGGCGTTCATCCGCTGGGGGATGCGCTGGCTCAACGAGCGCGAGCGGCGCCCGGCCGTGGTCTACATCCACCCGTGGGAGATCGATCCCGCGCAGCCGGTGCAGCCGGTCGGCGCGATGACCCGCCTGCGCCACTACCGCAACCTCGATCTCACCGAGGGGCGGCTGGCCCGGCTCTTCTCCGAGTACGCCTTCACGACCTGCCGGGAGATTCTGGCCTTATGAGGGAAAAAGTGACAGCCGAGCCCCTTGTCCTGACCGAGGTGGAACCTGCCTTCCGTCCCGTGGCCGTCCCGTCGCCGGTCGCCGTCGAGACCCTGCGCGCCCACCGCGAGGCCGAGTGGGACCGCTACGTGCGGAGCGCCGCCGGGGGAACCTTCTTCCATCAGCTCGGCTGGCGCTGGCTGGTCGAGCGGACCTTCGGCCACCGCGCCCACTACCTGACCGCCCTGCGCGAGGGGAGCATCGTCGGCGTGCTGCCGATGTTCGAGCTGAAGAGCCTGCTCTTCGGCCACTCGCTGGTCTCGATCCCGTTCGCGATCGGCGGCGGCCTGGTGGCGGACGACGACGCGGCGGCCCAGGCCCTGCTCGCCCACGCCAAGGAGATCGCCCGCGAGCGGAAGGTGGACTATCTGGAGCTGCGGTCGGAAACGCCGCTGGACGATCCCGAGCTCGTCGACAAGGACCTCTACGTCACCTTCCGGACCGACCTGGCGGAGGGGGAGGAGGCGCTGCTGAAGCGGATGGATCGCAAGCGCCGGCAGATGATGAACTACGTCTCCAAGGCCCCCTTCGAGCACCGCGTCGCCGGCATCGAGGAGCTGCCGCTCTTCTACGAGATGTTCTGCGCCAGCATGCGCCACCACGGCACGCCGGTCTATCCGCAGCTGTTCCTGCGCGAGATCCTCGACCGCCATCCGGCGAATACCAATCTCTTCTTCGTCTACCACGAGGGGCGGCCGGTCGCGGGAGTGCTCAACCTCCTGTTCCGCGACGTCGTGATGCCCTTCTACGCCGGAGCGGACCGCACCGAGCGGCCGCGCGGCGTCGACGACTACCTCTATCTCGCCATCATGCGCTGGGGGCGGGAGAACGGCTTCCGCACCTTCGACTTCGGCCGCAGCAAGCGCGAGACCGGAGCTTACAAGTTCAAGGCCCGCTGGGGCATGGACGAGGTGCCGCTCGGCTACCAGTACTACCTCGTCAAGGCCCGCGAGCTGCCCAACGTCAGCCCGGCGAACCCGCGCTACCAGCGGGCGATCGGCCTCTGGCAGAAGCTGCCGATGCCGGTCACCCGCCTGCTCGGGCCGTCGATCGTCAAGAGGGTGCCGTGAATCAGGTCTTGGGTCCTGGATCTTGGGTCTCGGGCGGGAACGAGCGCGCGCCTCGCTATCCGCTGGACTCCAGCCCCAGGGCCCGTGCGGCAGGGCTCTCCGCCCAGGGACTCAATATCCAGGACCCAAGACCTTGGACGTGAGTATCGTCATCCCGCTCTACAACGAAGAGGAGAGCGTCGAGGCGCTCTACGAGGAGGTCCGCGCCGCGGCCGAACGCCTGGGCAAGAGCTGGGAGCTGCTGCTGGTCGACGACGGCAGCCGCGACGCCACGCCCGCGAAGCTGCGGGAGATCTGCGCCCGCGACCCCCGCGTGCGGGCGGTCCGCTTCTCCCGCAACTACGGCCAGACGGCGGCTCTCCAGGCCGGCTTCGACCAGGCCCGCGGCCGGGTCGTCATCACCCTCGACGGCGACCTGCAGAACGATCCCAACGACTTCGGGCTGCTGCTCGCGACGCTCGACGAGGGGTACGACGTCGTCAGCGGCTGGCGGCGGGACCGCAAGGACAAGATGGTCTCCCGCCGCCTCCCCTCGATGGCGGCCAACTGGCTGATCGGCAGCCTGACCGGCACCCGCATCCACGACAACGGCTGCACGCTCAAGGCCTACCGCGCGGAAGTCGTCAAGCGCGCCCGCCTCTACGCCGAGATGCACCGCTTCCTGGCGCCCATGCTCTGCCTCTCCGGCTGCCGCTACAAGGAGGTGGTGGTCAACCACCGGGCCCGCCGGTTCGGCAGCAGCAAGTACGGCATCTCGCGGATCTGGAAGGTCTTCCTCGACCTGCTCACGGTCAAGATGCTGCTCGGCTTCACCACGCGGCCGGCGAAATGGTTCGCCGTGCTGGCGCTGCCGTTCCTCGCGGGCACGCTGCTCGCATTAGCCGCGAGCGTGTATGTCCATCTCAACGTTCCACCGGGCGGACGTTATCCGCTGGTGTTTCCTTCGATCACCATTCTCTGCGCCTTCGCCTTCGCGCACCTCACGATCGTCGGCCTGTTTTCCGAGCTGGTGGTGAGCCTGGGCGACTTCAAGGAGACGGAGGCGCTGCTCGCCTCGGCGCCGTCAGGAGATTTGCACCATGAGACAGGGGCGTTCGCGTAGCGAACCCGACATCTCCGTCGTGGTCCCCGTGGTCGAGCGCCACGGCGACCTCGCGCAGCTCCATGCGGAATTCGCCGCCGAGCTCGCGCGGCTGGGCAAGACTTACGAATTCCTGTTCGTGGTCGACGACCAGATGCGCGAGGTGGTGCCGGCGCTGCGCGCCCTCCAGGAGCGCGCCCGCGGAGGTCGATCATCATCCTTCTCGGCGGCCCGTTCGGCGCCTCGGCGGCGCTGACCACCGGCCTCGACCGCGCGCGCGCCGAGGTCGTCGTCACCCTCGCCTCCTACTTCCAGGTCGAGCCGGGCGGGCTCGAGGCCGCCCTCGCCACCCTCGCCGAGGGGGTCGACATGGTCGTCGCGCGGCGCCACCCGCGCATCGACTCGCGGTTCAACCGCCTGCAGTCGCGGCTGTTCCACGGCATCATCCACCGGCTCACCGGCACCGACTTCCACGACATCAGTTGCGGCTTCAAGGTGATGAAGCGCCGGGTGGCGCGCGATCTCAACCTCTACGGCGGGCTGCACCGCTTCATTCCGCTGCTGGCGGTCCATCGCGGCTTCACCGTGCGCGAGATCCCGGTCCCCCAGCGGCAGGAGGACCGCTCCACCCGCTTCTACGGCACGCCGCACCTATCTCGGGCGGCTGCTCGACATCCTCAACATCTTCTTCCTCACCAAGTTCACGCGCACGCCGCTGCGCTTCTTCGGCCTGCTCGGCGCCGCGCTCTTCTCGCTCGGCTTCGTGATCGATCTGATCGTGGCGGTCGAAAAGGTTTTCTTCTCGACCGGCCTGTCGGACCGGGCGCTGCTGCTCCTCGGCGTGCTGCTGATGGTGCTCGGCGTGCAGACGCTCTCTCTCGGCCTGGTCGGCGAGATCATCATCTTCACCCACGCGCGGAACGTCCGCGAGTACAAGATCGCCGAGGTGATCAGCAGCCCCGCGCGGCCGGAGCTGGCGCGGATCGACGATGGACGGCCCGGCCGGGACGGCGCCCGGCAGGCGTCCTGAACGAAAGGAAATCGACGACGTGTGCGGAATCTGCGGTGAATGGAACCTCTCGGGCGTCGATCCCAAGTCGCTCGAGCGGATGAACGACGCCATCGTCCACCGCGGCCCCGACGATCAGGGCGCCGTGCTGCTGGGCGAGACGGGGCTCGCGATGCGCCGCCTCTCGATCATCGATCTGGAGCGCGGCCACCAGCCGATCGCCAATGAGGACGGCAGCGCCTGGATCGTCTTCAACGGCGAGATCTACAATCATCGCGAGCTGCGGCGCGACCTGCTGGCGCGCGGCCATTTCTTCAAGACCGACAGCGACACCGAGGTCATCCTCCATCTCTACGAGGACCGCGGCGAGCGCGTGGTCGACGACCTGCGGGGGATGTTCGCCTTCGCCATCTGGGACTCCCGGCGCCGCAAGCTCCTGCTGGCGCGCGACCGCTTCGGCCAGAAGCCCCTGTTCTGGCGCTTCGACGGCCGGCGCTTCCTCTTCGGCTCCGAGATCAAGACGATCCTCGCCGCCGGCGGCCCCGAGGGCGCGCGGCCGGAGCTCGACCTGCGCTCGCTCGACGAGTACCTGACCCTGCGCTTCATCCCCAGCCCGCGCACCCTCTTCCAGGGCATCCGCAAGCTCCCCCCCGCGCACCTGCTGGTGCTCGACGCCTCGCACGTCGAGCCGCCGCGGTCGGGGAACCTGGCGGTCGCGCCCGCGATCGAGGTGCGGCGCTACTGGCGGCTGCGCTACACGCCCAAGCGGAGCGATCGCGAGGCCGAGATCGTCGAGGAGGCCGGCGAGCGGATCCGCGAGGCGGTGGAATCCCACATGATCTCCGACGTCCCGGTGGGGGCCTACCTCTCGGGGGGCATGGACTCCAGCCTGGTGCGTCGCCGATGATGGCGGAGATGCGCGACGAGCCGATCCAGACCTTCGCCGTCGGCGTCGACGACCAGCAGTTCAACGAGCTCCCCTACGCGAAGATGGTCGCCGAGCACTGCGGCACCCGGCATCACGAGGAGATGGTCTGGCCCGACATGGTCGAGCTCCTGCCGTCGATGGTCCACCACCTCGACGAGCCCTCGGACCCGATCGCCGCCTGCATGTATCACGCGGCCTCCCTGGCCTCCAGGCACGTCAAGGTGGTGCTCACCGGCGACGGCGGCGACGAGATCTTCGCCGGCTACGACCGCTACTTCGGCTTCCGCTGGGTGAACCTCTACGCCGCGCTGCCCGAGGGGGTCCGGCGCTACCTGCTGGGGCCGGCGGTCTACGCCATGCACGACAGCTCCGCCTACAAGAACATCACCCAGAAGGCGCGCTGGGTGCACGACCTCTCGTTCCACGAGGGGGGGCGGCGCTACGCCCAGGCGACCGCCTTCTTCCGCTTCGGCCAGGAGGGCAAGGGGGGGCTCTACGCCCCCGACGTCGCCGCCGAGCTGGCGGAGATCGATCCCATGGAGTCGGTGATCCGCGGCTTCGACGAGGCCGAGGCGCGCAACGACCTCGACCGCATGCTCCAGGCCGACATCTCGACCCGGCTGCCCGAGCACTCGCTGATGCTCTCCGACCGCATGACCATGGCGCGCAGCCTGGAGGCCCGCTCCCCCTTCCTCGACCACCGGCTGGCCGAGTTCGTGGCGACGCTGCCGGCGAGCTTCAAGATGCGGGGGAAGACCCTCAAGTACCTGCTGCGCCGGGTGGCCGCCCCGTATCTGCCGGAGACGATCCTCAAGCGCCCGAAGCAGGGGTTCATGTTCCCGCTCGGCTACTGGATGAAGGGCCCGCTGCTGCCGGTGCTGCGGCACCTGCTGGCGACCTCGACGCTGATCGAGGAGGGGATCTTCCGCCGCGAGCCGATCGAGCGCCTGGTCGAGGAGCACGTCGCCAACCGCGCCGACCACCACGTGCGGCTCTGGATGATCCTCAACGTCGAGATCTGGTACCGCATGTACGTGCGCGGCGAGAGCATGGAGGACCTCAGCGGCCTGCTGCGCGAGCGGCTCGGGTCGAAGGCCTCGGCGGCTTGAAGCCATGGCGATCGCCTCAACCAGCCCCGCCGCGGATCCGCCCGCACCGCGCCGCGGCGGGCTCAGACTGGTTCTACGCCTGGCCGTCTCGGCGGCCCTGATCGCCTGGATCCTGGCGAAGACTCCGTTCCGCGAGGTGGCCGCCGCGTTCCGCTCGGCGGATTTCCGCTTCGTGCTGCTGGCGCTCGCGCTCAATCCGCTCGGCTACTTCGCCAGCGTCCGCCGCTGGCGCCTGCTGATCCGCGCCCAGGGCGGCGACGCGCCGCTCTCCGCCCTCGTCCGCTCGTTCCTCGTCGGGGTGTTCTTCAACAACTTTCTCCCCTCGACGATCGGCGGCGACACCGTGCGCGTCGTCGAGACCGCCCGCTCCGGGGTCGGGCGGGCGAAGGCGCTGGCGATCGTCTTCGTGGACCGTTTCGTGGGTCTGCTGGCGCTGATGCTCTTCGCCCTCGGCAGCCTGCTGTTCGCCGGCCGGCTCACCGCGCGCGATCCGGGCCTGTATGCCTGGGTGATCGGCGGCGCGCTCGCCCTGGCGCTCGGCGCCGGGCTCCTGTTCCTCCCCTCGCGGCGTTCGGCGCGGCTGCTGGCGTGGCTGGGAGAGCGGCTGCCGGGGCGGCTGCGGCCGCTGTTCGCCAAGGCGACGGCGGCCCTGCTCGCCTTCCAGGGGCAGGGGGGCGTGCTGGGCCGCGCCTTCTCCTGGTCGGTGGTCTTGCAGACCGCCGTCGTGCTGAACGGCTACTTCCTCGCCCGCGCCCTGCACGTGCCGATCCCGCTCCCGTACTTCTTCCTGATCGTGCCGCTCGCCCTGTTCGTGATGATGGTGCCGGTCTCGATCAACGCCATCGGCGTGCGGGAGAACATCTGGGCCTTCTTCTTCGTCACCTTCGGCGTCCCGGCGGCGGCCGGGGTGGCGGTCGCCTGGCTGGACTACGGACTGGTGATCCTCCAGGCGCTGGTCGGCGGGGCGGTCTACGCCTGGGGGCGGCGGAGCGCGATGGCGATGAGCCCCCCTCCTGGCCTCCCCCCGAAACGGGGAGAGGAAAAAATCGAGGAACCCGGAATCCCCCTCTCCCGCTTGCGGGGGAGGGTCGGGGAGGGGGTAATACGATGAGAATCCTCCTCCTCGCCCCGCACCCCTTCTTCCAGCAGCGCGGCACGCCGATCGCCGAGAGGATGCTCCTCCAGGTGCTCACTGCCGCCGGGCACGAGGTGGAGGTGCTCACCTTCCCCGAGGGGGAGGACCCCGGCGTCCCCGGCTGCCGGATCCATCGCTCGGCCGCTCCCGCCTGGGCGCGCGGCATCCGGCCCGGCTTCTCGCCGAAGAAGCTGGTCTGCGACGCCGGGATGCTCTGGAAAGCCCTGCGCCTGATCCGGCGGCGCCGCTATGACGTCGTCCACGCCGTCGAGGAGTCGGCCTTCATGGCCCTGCTCGGCAAGTGGCTGTTCGGCGTCCCCTACGTCTACGACATGGACTCCGGGCTCGCCCAGCAGATGGTGGACCGCTTCCCGGCGCTCGGCCGCGTGCGCGGGCTCCTCGACTTCTTCGAGCGGCGGGCGGTGCGCGGGAGCTGCGGCACCCTCGCCGTCTGCGGCTCGCTCGAAGCCCAGGCGCGAGCCTTCGATCCGCGGGGGCTCGTCGCCCGCCTGGAGGACGTCAGCCTGCTCGGAGAGGAGATCGACTCCAACGCGGAGAGCCTGGATCTCCACCCTCCGGAATGGGCGGGCGATCCGCTCGTCGTCTACGTCGGCAATCTCCAGGTCTATCAGGGGATCGACCTGCTCCTCGCCGGCTTCGCGCGGACGGTGGCGGCGGTCCCGGCGGCGAAGCTGATCGTCGTCGGCGGGATGCCGGAGAAGATCGAGCACTACCGGCAGGAGGCCGCCAGGCTGGGGATCGCCGCCGGCGTCCATTTCGCCGGCCCCCGCCCGGTCGAGTCGCTGGGCCGCTGCCTCCAGCAGGCGACCGTGCTGGTCTCCCCCCGGATCCATGGCACCAACACGCCGATGAAGGTCTATTCCTACCTGGACTCGCGGGTGCCGCTGGTCGCCACCCGGCTGCCGACGCATACCCAGGTGCTCGACGACGACATCGCTCTCCTCGTCGAGCCCGACCCCGAGGCGCTGGGGCAAGGGCTCGCGCGGCTGCTGGAAGATGGCGCGTTGCGCGGCCCGGCTCGCCGGCAACGCCCGCCAGTTCGCGCAACGAGAGTTCACGCCCGAGGCCTTCCGCCGGAAGCTCCTTGGTTTCTATGACGCTGTCGCGAATCGCATTCTGGAGGATGGGAACGATGGACAGACCACGGGACTCCAAGCTCGAACCCCGGGCCGTAGCTGAGGCCCTCGCCAAGGCGCCGGACAGCCGCCGCGCTCCAGCGCGCGATCCTCCCCCTGGATCTGGAGAAGCTCACCAGCAACGACGTGAGCCTCCTCTCCCGCACCCTCCAGGCCCGCCCCGAGGCGGCGGACGTCCGCCTGGGCTATCTCGCCAACTTCACCCTCGATCCGCTGCCGCGCTGGGTGGACCTCCACTTCGCCCGCGAGGGGTGGCGCGCCGCGCATTACGTGGGCGGCTTCGGCCAGTACGTGCAGGAGGTGCTGGGCGAGAAGACCGGCCTCGCCGCCTTTTCACCCGATCTCGTGCTGCTCGCCCTGTCGCTCCGCCTGCTGCGGCCCGAGGCCTGGGCCGCCTTCGCCGCGCTGTCGGCCGGCCGAGCGCCGCGATCTCAAGGAGGACGTCGCCGCGCACGTCGAGTCCTGGGCGCTCGCGGCGCTGGAGCGGACTCCGGCCACGCTGCTGGTCGCCAACTTCCCGGTGCCCGCGCAGCCCGCCTTCGGCGTGGCGGACCTCAACACCGAGTACGGCGAGACCGAGTTCTTCCTCGATCTGAATCTCGACCTGCTGCGCCGCTTCAAGGGGCACCCGCGGGTCCAGATCTTCGATCTCGACCGCCTGGCCTCCCGCTTCGGCAAGGACCGCGTGCTCGACCGCCGCATGTACTACCTGGCGAAGATGGAGTGGAGCCCGGCCTTCCTCGGCAGCGTGGCGGCGGAGCTCGTCCGGCACGCCCGGGCGGCGCGGGCCCAGGCGCGCAAGTGCCTGGTGCTCGACCTCGACAACACCCTCTGGGGGGGCGTGGTGGGGGAGGAGGGCCCGGCCGGCGTCAAGATCGGCCCGGGGGACCCCGAGGGGGAGGCCTTCCTCGATTTCCACCACCGTCTGAAGGCGCTCCAGGCCCAGGGGGTGCTCCTCGCGGTCTGCAGCAAGAACAACCCCGAGCGACGTGACCGAGCTGTTCGACAGCCGGCCGGAGATCCCGCTCAGGCTGGCCGACTTCGCCGCCGTGGAGATCTCCTGGGAGCCGAAGCACGAGGGGTTGAAGAAGATCGCCGCCGCGCTCAACATCGGCACCGACAGCCTGATGTTCATGGACGACAACCCCGCCGAGGTGAGCCTGATCCAGCAGATGCTCCCCGAGGTGAAGAGCGTGCTGCTCCCGCCCGATCCGGCCGAGTACGTCGCCGTGATCGACCGGCTGACCGACTTCGAGCGGACCACCGTCCTGGAAGAGGACTCCAGAAAGACCGCCCAGTACCGGGAGAACCGCGAGCGCGAAGCCCTGCGGACCGCCTCGGGGGAGCTCGGCACCTACCTCGCGAGCCTGCGCACCGAGCTCGCGATCACCCGCGCCAGGCGCGACGACCTGCCGCGCATCCACCAGCTTTTCACCAAGACGAACCAGTTCAACCTGACCACCCAGCGCTACACGCCGTCCGAGGTCGAGCGCTTCATCGCCTCGCCGATCTGCGAGCTCTGGGTGGTCCGCGGGCGCGACCGCTTCGGCGACCTGGGCGCGATCGGCGTCGTGCTCCTCCGGCGCGACGGCCGCGTCGTCTACATCGACAGCTTCCTGATGAGCTGCCGGGCGATGGGGCGCGGGATCGAGACGGCGATCATGAACCACGTCAAGCACCGCCTCCTCGACGAGCCCGGCCACCTGGAGCTGCGCGGCCGCTACCTGCCGACGGCCAAGAACAAGCCGGTCGAGACCTTCTACGAGGACCAGGGCTTCCGCCTCCTCGAGCGCCGCGACAGCGGCGAGAAGCTCTACGTCCTCCGCCGCATCGATACGCGCGAGATCCCCTGCGAGTGGATCGAGGTGGTGCAGGACGTGATGGCGCTGGGGTTCCGGTGATCCCAGCGGTATGGAGTAGGACTCCAGGGACCTGCGCGGCAGAAAAGCTGAACAGGGCATCAAGGCCGCGGAACAACAGACACGAATACCGAGCCGGTATAACCTCTCGGTCCTTGAGGTCCCTGCCGTCCTTGTTGTCCCTGATCCCTAGTTTCCGGTTCTCACCGCCCAGGCTGCCAGCGGTACACTTCTTGCTCTCCTCCAAAGACACCGGCCTTCACGGCGGTCGTCATTTGAAAGGAGGGGTAGGAGATGAGCCCTCTCGATCGTAGGTTCGCCGTGGCAGCGGCCGCCTGCTTGTCGCCACCGTCATGGCCGTGGTGGCCGTCGCCGGATACTACGGAAACCGCAGCTACAACCCCATTGCCGAGGTACTCCCCCTCAGGATCACGCCGCAGCAGGAGGTCGCCATCGGCCTGCAGGCGGCGCCCGCGATGGCCCAGCGCTACGGCGGGCTCTCCTCCGATCAGCAGGCCCAGCGGCACGTCGACCGCATCTGCCACGACTTGTCGAGAAGACCGATGTCAAGAGCACGCCCTATGATTTCGACTGCCATCTGCTCGCCGACGAGCGGACGGCCGGCGCCTTCGCCCTGCCGGGAGGGCAGGTCTTCCTGACTTCCGGACTGCTGGCGAAGCTACAGACCGACGGCGAGCTCGCCGGCGTGCTTGCCCATGAGATCGGCCACGTCGTGGCGCGCCACGGCGCCGAGCACCTCGCCGGCACCCGGACCGCCGTGCTCGCACGCTACGATCCGAACGACCCCGCAAGCCGGCGGAACCCCGCCGTCGCCGCTCTGGTCGGTCAGCTCACCCATTTGCGCTTCAGCCAGAGGGACGAGCACGAGGCGGACCGGATCGGCGTCCGGCTGATGTCCGAGGCGGGGTACGACCCGCGCGGCGCGGCGCGGGTGAGGCAGATCCTCCGGGCGGGTTGCGGTCCTGAAAAAAGCGGAGGCTCCTGAGAGCCCTCGTTTTAAGACCATGCCATTCCACACATCCTGTATTGCCCTCTGGGACGCCCTGCCCTCCGAATCCTCACCCTCGGTCCCTCTCCACGAAGTGGAGAGGGAGGGCGCAGGAGCGGATTGTTTCCTCCCCCGGAACGCCCCCTCCTGGCCTCCCCCGTTCCGGGGGAGGAAAAAGGCAGCCCCAACATCCTCTCTCCTTGCCTACACGGGCCCTCCCTCTCCACTTCGTGGAGAGGGACCGAGGGTGAGGATTCGAAGGGCAGGTCGTCCCAGAGGCAGGACGATTTAGTGTATAAGACAGGTCTTCAGACCCGCACGAATTCGTACCCGTGATGGGCCACGTTGGAGCCCGCGGGCCGGTGCGTGCCGCCGGAGCCGGCAACGCCGGTCCCGGAGGCCGGAGGGCCGTTGGGGCGGCGGAGCTGCTCCTGCCCGAAGAGGCGCTTCAGGAACTTCATCGCCTCCTCCTCGACCAGCTCGGAGGAGAGCTGGGAGAGGGGCATCTTTTCAACCAGGAGCCCGAAGCCGATCCCCTCGTGGAGGACCTTCACCACCTTGGTCGAGTCGTCGCCGTAGAAGAGGAGCGAGCGGTCGTAGTCCTCCCAGCGGTCCAGCTTCACCTTCAGGCCGGCCGCGGTCGAACGATGGAAGATCGAGGCGGACTCGACCTTGCCGACCATCGCGTCCTTGATCTCCTCGAGCACGGGGAGGATGACGGTTCGCGCCACCAGTTTGAACTGCTCGCGGAAGGCATCGTTCTGCCGCAGCACCCCCTCGGGGCGCAGCCGCTTCTCCTCGATCATCTCCTCGTGTCCCTTCAGCAGCATCTGCAGCCGTTCGAGATTGGCCTGGTTCATGGTCTCTTGACTCCCCTTTATAACCGGTCTGGAACCACTGCCAACTTCGTGCCAGCGGCCGGGGAGTCCCTGATATACACTTCCGCCCCGCCATGCCCAGACGCTCCGATCTCCACTCCATCCTCGTCCTTGGCTCCGGCCCGATCGTCATCGGTCAGGCCTGCGAGTTCGACTACTCCGGCACCCAGGCCTGCCGCGTCCTGAAGCGCGAGGGGTACCGGGTGGTGCTCGTCAACTCGAACCCGGCGACCATCATGACCGACCCGGAGTTCTCCGACGCCACCTACGTCGAGCCCCTGGTTCCGGAGGTAGTTGAGAAGATTCTGGAAAAAGAGCGGCCGGACGCGCTCCTTCCTACCGTCGGCGGGCAGACCGGGATCAACCTCGCGATCGCTCTCGACGAGCGCGGCGCTCTCGCCCGCTACGGCGTCGAGGTGCTGGGGGCGTCGATCGCCGCGCTCCGCCTGGGGGAGGACCGCCTCCTGTTCAAGCAGGCGATGGAGGAGATCGGCCTCAAGGTGCCGAAGAGCGGCTACGCCGGCACCCTCGAGGAGGCGCGGGAGATCGTCGCCGAGGTCGGCTACCCGGTGATCATCCGTCCCAGCTTCACCCTCGGCGGCGAGGGGGGCGGCATCGCCTACAACCGGGACGAGCTCGAGGACGTGGTCGCCTCGGCCCTGCAGGCGAGCCCCTCCCACCGGGTGCTGATCGAGCAGTCGGTGCTCGGCTGGAAGGAGTTCGAGCTCGAGGTGATGCGCGACGTGGCCGACAACGCCATCGTCGTCTGCTCCGTCGAGAACTTCGACGCCATGGGGGTCCACACCGGCGACTCGATCACCGTCGCCCCGCAGCAGACCCTCTCCGACCGCGAGTACCAGCGGATGCGCGACGACGCCTTCGCGGTGATCCGGCGCGTCGGCGTCGCCACCGGCGGCTCCAACATCCAGTTCGGCGTCGATCCCAAGACCGGCGACCAGGTGGTGATCGAGATGAACCCGCGCGTCTCGCGCAGCTCGGCGCTGGCCTCCAAGGCCACCGGCTTCCCGATCGCCAAGATCGCCGCCCTGCTCGCCGTCGGCTACACGCTCGACGAGATCCCCAACGACATCACCGGCAAGACCTTCGCCGCCTTCGAGCCGACGCTCGACTACACGGTGGTCAAGATCCCGCGCTGGGCCTTCGAGAAGTTCCCCGAGGCCTCGCCCAACTCTCGGCACCTCGATGAAGTCGGTGGGCGAGGTGATGGCCATGGGCTCCACCTTCAAGGAGGCCCTGATGAAGGGGCTCTCGGCGCTGGAGCTCGACGGCAGCCCGGCCTCGCGCGAGCGGCGGATGTCCGACCCGGTGCGGCTGCGGCAGCGGCTCGCCGTCCCCAACTGGGAGCGGTTGTTCGCCGTCTTCGCCGCCCTGCGCCAGGGGTGGACGCCGGAGGAGGTCTCCGCGGCCTCCCACATCGACCCCTGGTTCCTGCGCGAGATCGCCGAGATCGTCGATCTCGAGGCCGAGCTCGCCTGCTGGGATCTCGCCTCGATGCCGAAGCTCGCTGCTGCGCCGCGCCAAGTCCTTCGGCCTCACCGACGCCCGCATCGCGAGCCTCCTCGACTGCCCGGAAGCGGACCTCGCCGCCGCCCGCTCCCGCGAGGGGTTGGCGGCGCGTCTACAAGCGGGTCGACACCTGCGCCGCCGAGTTCCCGGCGACCACCCCCTACCTCTACTCGACCTTCGGCCAGGAGGACGAGAGCGAGCCGGACGACCGGCCCAAGGTGGTGATCCTGGGCTCCGGCCCCAACCGCATCGGCCAGGGGATCGAGTTCGACTACTGCTGCGTGCACGCCGCCTTCGCCCTGCGCGACCTGGGGCTCGAGACGGTGATGATCAACTGCAACCCGGAGACCGTCTCGACCGACTACGACACCTCCGACCGCCTCTACTTCGAGCCGCTCACCCTGGAGCACGTGATGGCGGTGCTGGACCGCGAGAAGCCGCTGGGGGTGATCGTGCAGCTCGGCGGCCAGACGCCGCTGAAGCTCGCCCGCGGCCTCGCCGCCCGCGGCGTGCCGATCCTCGGCACCCCGCCGGACGCCATCGACCTCGCCGAGGACCGCCGCCGCTTCGGCGACCTGCTCGCCGAGGAGGGGATCCTGCAGCCCGAGAACGGCAGCGCCACCTCGCTCGACGAGGCGCGCGAGGTGGCCGGGCGGATCGGCTACCCGATCGTGGTGCGGCCGAGCTACGTGCTGGGCGGCCGGGCGATGGCGGTGGTCTACGACGGCTCGACCCTCGAGCGCTACATGGCCGAGGCGGCGGGGGTCTCGCCGGGGCACCCGGTGCTGATCGACCGCTTCCTGGAGGACGCCTTCGAGGTCGACCTCGACCTGATCTCGGACGGCAAGACCGCCGTCGTCGCCGGCATCCTCCAGCACATCGAGGAGGCGGGCATCCACTCGGGGGATTCGGTGGCGGTGCTGCCGCCGTACAAAGTCTCGCCAGGAGGATCAGGACCGCATGCGCGACATCGCCCGCCGGCTGGCGCTGCGGCTGGGCGTCGTCGGCCTGATGAACGTGCAGTTCGCCCTGAAGGACGGCAGGATCTACGTCCTGGAGGTCAACCCGCGCGCCTCGCGCACGGTGCCGTTCATCGCCAAGGCGGTGGGCATTCCGCTGGTCAAGATCGCCGTCGGCGCGATGGCCGGCCGCACCCTCCAAGAGCTGGGCTTCACCGCCGAGCCGCGGGTGCCCGGGCGTGTTCGTCAAGGCGCCGGTCTTCCCCTTCCGCCGCTTCCCCGGCGTCGATCCGGTGCTGGGGCCCGAGATGAAGTCGACCGGCGAGGTGATGGGGGAGAGCCTCACCTTCGGCAACGCCTTCGCCAAGGCCTGGATGGGAGCCGGCCACCAGTTGCCGCTGGAGGGCACCGCCTTCCTCTCCGTCCACGACCGCGACAAGCCGGGCCTGCTGCCGGTCGCCCGGCGCCTGGCGGAGCTCGGCTTCGAGCTGGCGGCCACCGCCGGCACCGCCGAGTACCTGCGCGGCCAGGGGCTCGCCGTGCGCACCGTGCTCAAGGTCCACGAGGCCCGCCCGCACATCGGCGACCTGCTGATCAACGGCGAGATCGCGCTGGTGATCAACACCCCCCTCGGCCGCGAGTCGCACGAGGACGACGGCGTCATCCGCCGCACCGCCCTGAAGTACGACATCCCCTGCATCACCACCCTCTCGGGAGCGATGGCCTGCGCCGAGGGGATCGCCGCCCTCAAGCGCGAGGGGTTGAGCGTGCGGTCGCTACAGGAGATGGCGGCGACTTGACATGCAAACCGCATGTGACTTAAGCTGATCGCATGTCCGTGATGGTCCAGATCCGCAACGTTCCCTGACGAACTGCACCGCAAGCTCAAGGCCAGGGCTGCCCTGGCGGGAATGTCGATCTCGGAGTATCTCCTGCGGGAGCTCGAGCGCTCTCTAGAGCGACCCACCAGAGAGGAGCTCCTGCGGCGGCTCCAGAGCCTTGAGCCGGTCGAGCCTCGCGAGCCGGTCGCTCTTGCCGTGGCCGCCGAGCGCGAAGGCCGGTGATCGTTCTCGACGCCTCCGTGGCTGTCGAGGTTCTCCTGCAGTCAGAGGTTGGGGCTTCGTTGACCCGAAGGCTCCTCGGGCCGGAATCGTCCCTTCACGCACCCCATCTCCTGGATCTCGAGGTGGCTCAGGTGTTTCGCCGCTTTGTCCTGCGTGGCGAAGTACAGCCCTTGCGAGCCCGGCAAGCTCTCAAGGTTCTCGCGGACTTCCCGATCGAACGGTACTCGCACCAGATCCTCCTTCCCCGGATCTGGTCTCTTCGAGAGAACCTCACGGCCTACGACGCCGCCTACGTGGCGTTGACCGAGATCCTGGGAGCGACGCTGCTCACCCGTGACGGCCGCATTTCCCGGGCCTCCGGCCACACTGCTCGGGTCGAAGTCTTCTGACAGCGCATAGAGTCGACGATCCGCGAGTCCGCCGGACGGGTTCACCCATTAGTCTCTCCGACCCCGTCCGGAGCGACAAAATCCATCTCGGACGGCGCGCTCTCGCCCCGCGTCCGGCCGGCTCCATCCGCGTCCGGAGCGCCTCATCCGGGCGATTTCCAGAACGCGCCCGTCCGCGTCCGGAGCCCGCCTCCGGGACGGAGCGGCTCCGTCCTCTCCGGGGGAGCGCTCCGTCCGGGACGGAGCGGCTCCGTCCGCGTCCGGAGAGCCTCGTCCCGGGACGGAGAGGCTCCGTCCGCGTCCGGAGCGCCTTCGTCTCGGGACGGAGCGGCTCCGTCTGCGCCCGGAGAGCCTCCGTCCCGGTCCGGCGCCCGCCGTCCGCGTCCGGAGCACCGCCGTCCGGGACGGAGCCGCTCCATCCCGGTCCGGAGGCACCGCCGTCCGCGTCCGGAGCCGCTCCGCCGGGTACACCGAAGCGCACGGACAGACAAAGCTGGAGGGCACACAGACTGGAGCGTGCCGGGCGCGCTCCCGCGCGATCGAACGGACAGCTACGACTACGACGGGATCGGCGGCAGCCGCGCGGGTCGAGGGGTGCGGCGTGGTTCCGGGGGTGCCGGAGCCGCCGGGCCGCCGGGCGTCTCGGGAGAGCCCGGGGTGCGCCTTCCTGGGCGCGGCCGCGGAACGGCTGCAACCCAACTCGGCGACTTCGGTGCGCGGAAGCCGAGGCTCCTTGAGCATCACCGGAGCACTTTGCCCAGCCGATTCCTCGGGCGACCATCTCTGGAATTTCGCTGCAACCTCTTGACCGCCGCGGCGGCCGACTGCTGCTTGGTGACCCCCTGTGCCTGGGCGAGCAGCTTCTCCCGCCCTGGGGGACCCCTCTCCCCGCACGGGATGTCCTTCCCCCCGGCGGGGGGACCCCTGTACCTTTCGGGGAGACCACCTCCCCCGGGCGGGGAGACCTCTCCCCCCAGCGGGTACACCCCTATCCCCGCCGGGGAGCGGGGTATACCTCAGCGGGGGCTTAAATTCCCCGAGGGTTCATCCTCTTCCCCCAGGATCTCCTGGCCGAGGCTCTCTCCCGCCATCTCCCGGGCGAGAGGTGCCAGGAACTTCGCGGCGCGGGTATCCCCATGCAGAGGACATCTTGCCGAGATGCCTTCTTCGTGCAACGATGGCGGAAGCGTAAATCAGGCGTCAGGGGGGCTTATGATCGCAGCCGCAGCCGTTGCCGAGGAGAAGCGGGAGCCCAGGCTGTTGGACCGGGTGCGGGACGCCATCCGGGTCCGGCACATGAGCCTGCGGACCGAGAAGGCGTACCTTCACTGGGTTCGGCGGTACATCCTCTTTCACGGCAAGCGCCATCCGCGGGAGATGGGGGAGGCGGAGATCAACGCCTTCCTGACCCACCTCGCCGTCGAAGGTCAGGTGAGCGCCTCGACCCAGACCCAGGCCTTGTGCGCGCTGCTGTTCCTTTACCGGAACATCCTGGACCGGGAGATCGGGGAGCTCGAAGGGTTGGTCCGCGCGCGGCGAAGGCGGAAACTGCCGGTGGTGCTGACGGTGGAGGAGGTCAAGCTCGTTCTGTCGCGCCTCGAGGGTGTCGACCGGCTCTTCCTGTCGCTCCTCTACGGCACCGGCATGCGTCTGGCGGAGGCTCTGCGTCTGCGGGTGAAAGACGTCGACTTTTCCTATGACCAGATCACGGTGCGGGATGGCAAGGGAGCCAAGGACCGGGTGACCATGCTGCCCGCCTCCCTCCAGGCGGATCTCCGGGAGCATCTGAAACGGGTCAAGCGGTTGCACGAGGAGGATCTCAAGGCGGGGAACGGCCGGGTGCATCTTCCTCACGCGCTGGCGCGGAAGTATCCCGGCGCGGCTGCCGAGTGGGGCTGGCAGTACGTCTTTGCGGCGCCGGCTCTCTCGCAGGACCCGCGCTCGGGAGAGCGCCGGCGTCACCATCTGCACGACCGGAGCTTGCAGAAAGCCTTTCACCAGGCGGTGCGCAGGGCCGGACTGGTCAAGCCGGCGACCTGCCATACCCTGCGCCACTCCTTCGCCACACACCTGCTGATGAACGGCTACGACATTCGGACGGTCCAGGAGCTTCTGGGGCACCGGAGCGTGAAGACGACGATGATCTACACCCACGTGCTCAACCGGGGTGGCCGGGGAGTCAAGAGTCCCGTGGATCTGCTGTAGGCCTCTCTTGCCTCGCCGGCTCGAAGCGGGTTTCCCCCAGGGGGATACGGCCCGGCGTCGCCTTGCCTTCGAGGCGGAGGCGACTGCGGCTCAGCCCGCGGATTGTCCTCCACACCTTATCTGTTCATCTGCAAGCGTATAAGGCTCCTCTTCTCCAGAAATCACGCCGGTCAACTCACTGATTCAACACAACATCGCGGGGCGGTCCCCGAAGATCGAGCCTGCATATCGGCACGTATAAGCGTCCTCGTCCCATGATTTCCCCGCGGCTTATACGCTCCACGGAATGGGTAATCTCCATCCTTGGAATAGATAGCCCTTCCTCAATACGGGCTGGATAAGGCAAGGGAAGCACGAAGAGGCAACGGTTCTTGCCGGGACCAAACCCGTCTCCTGCTAGTGGTATTGACGATCCTGATGAAGAGGTATAGGATGCAAACAACCTAGAATCAGTAACATAATTTTCACCAAGCCACCTCCCTTGCGCTCAGCAGCCAGCAATATGGACTCTGGGGGTGGGGCGGTGAAACGTTGA
>CAVXIG010000006.1:0-35279 GCA_963761645.1 uncultured Acidobacteriota bacterium | reverse complement strand
CCCGAACTTGATGGGATCGCCCAGGGAGTCGAGCGAGAAGCTGGCCATGATGTGGTGGCCGTTGAAGTCGAGAACCCGCATGTCCTCCACCTCGCCGAGATCGCGGGCGACGTTGTCGAGGGCGTCGCCGTAGCAGTCGCGGACGGCTACGAGGTCGACCTCGTAGCCGATGAACTTGTCGATCCCCTTGTAGCGCAGCTTGCTCACCAGACGCTCGTCGGTGAGCTTGGGGTAGGTGGAGAGGATCAGGATCGTCCCGCTCCCCATGAAGACCAGGTAGGCGCGCATCGGTCTCGGGCTCAAGGATTGTCCCCCTTTTCCAGTTTCACGCCACGAAGTAAGCACTGGCCCGAATTTGAAGACGAGCGCGCGGCTCGAAACCGCTGCCGACCACGGCGAAGGCGCTGGTGCTGCCGAGGATGGGGAGCACGATCCAGCCGTCGAAGCTCTCGCCGCCGGCGTAGGGCGGCACGACGGGCTCGATCTCGGCGATCTTCGTCCAGTGGTCCTCGTCGGGATCGAACGAGGCGCGCAGCTCGACGTAGGCGCGGTCGAGGTCGATGGTGCGCTGGCCGGAGGGGTGCCAGATCGAGAAGACGAAGCGCACCTCGTCGTAGGCGCTGGTCCCGAGGAAGGACTTGCCGGCCACCAGCAGCGGGAAGGTGAAGGAGCCGGCCGTATCGGTGGCGAAGATCTCGGGCGTGGGGTCGAAGACCACCTGCCGCGGAGGGGTGGGGGTGGTGGGGGCGTTCATCTCATCTCCTCGAGGGAAGCGGTGCCCCGGGCCAGCGCCAGGGCACGCTCGATCCGCCGGCGGGCCTCTGCCTCGTCGGGTCCGACGCCGAGCAGCGGCGCGGCGAGTCCGAAGGCGATCGCGCCGGCCTTGCGGTAGGCGGGGATCTCTTCGACGCCAAAGCCGCCCGCGGCCAGCATGGGGACGTCCCCGAGCGGCCCGCGGATCACGGATAGATAGGCCGGCCCGCCCACGGGGGGCAGCGGGTAGACCTTGACAAGATCGGCGCCCAGCTCGACCGCGGAGACGATCTCGGTCGGCGTCAGGGCGCCCAGGACCAGGAAGAGCCCGGCGTTGCGGGCCTCCCGGGCGACGTCGGCGCTGACGTTCGGAGTGACCAGGAACTCGGCGCCGGCTTCGATGGCTTCACGGGCACGGGCGGCGGTGGTCACCGTGCCCATGCCGAACCAGGGCGGCCCCTCGGACGCGCGGCCCGCGAGCAGCTCGCGGACCAGCCCCGAGGCGCCGGGGACGGTGAAGGTGATCTCGACGAGCTCGACGCCGCAGGCGGCGAGCGAACGGGCCTGAGCCGCGGCCTCGTCGCGTGAAGCGGTGCGCACCACGCCGATGATCGGCGCGCGGCGCATACTCAGGGCAACGGAATCGCGAATCTGGAGGGTAGTAGCCATGGCGGCGGGAGTCTATCATCCATCTTTCCGAGCGGAATCCCGCTTCCGAGTGGGAAAGAGCCCCCTTCCGAGGTATCATTGCGGCAAGCCTCAACGGGGGGACGTTTTTCAGCGAAACGAACGGCATAATGGCAGTGTCTGACCAACAATCGCCCAAACGAGAGTCGCTGGACGAGCTCCTGCGACGGCTTCGCCCGAGGCTGAAGCAGGTCCTCGGGCGCTACCGCATTCCGGCGCACGACGCCGAGGACCTGGTGCAGGAAGCCCTGATCTCGACCATCCAGAAGTGGGAGGTCATTCAGGACCCTGAAGCCTGGCTGCTGGTCACCCTGCGCAACCGGTGCGTCGTCTACTGGCGCAAGCGGCGGAACAACCTCTACAACTCGGTCGACACCGCGATCCTCGAGCTGCTCTCCGAGCCGGTCGCCGCGCCGCAGGAGAAGGCCGAGCTGCTGTGGGATCTCAACAACCTCCTGGACGAGCTGCCGCCGCGCTGCCGCAAGCTCCTCCGCCTGCGCTACGGCCTGGGCTTCGACTCCACGGAGGTGGCCGAGCGCATGGGCTACCACCCGTCGAGTGTCCGCAAGGTGGCCCGGCGCTGCATGGCCGCGCTGACCTATGAGATGGTCACCCGCGGCTTCACCAAGGCCAGCTTGCCGAAGGTCGACGACGAGGATCCGGACGCGTAGGGTGTGAGGGCGACGCAGGTCGCCCCTACACGCTCCCGCCGCCAGCCCTCTAACCCTCCTCTCTCTTCTCCCTTTCCCCCAACGCCCCCTCGATCCGCCGGCACATGCCGCGGAGGATGCGCACGTCGCGGCTGTCCGGCGCGGCGCGGGCGGCGAGGCGGCGGAGGTCGCGGAGGACTCCGACGAAGGAGTCGTCGCGGGCGAAGCCGACCCGCTGCAGGAGCTGGGAGGCGTGGCCGAGCAGGCCGTCGATCTCGGCGGCGCTCGCCGGCGGCTCGGGAGGTGCGATCGGCGCGGTCTCGCCGCCGCGGCTGATGAACAGCTCGTAGGCGAGGATCAGCACCGCCTGGGCGAGGTTGAGCGTCGGCTGCACCGGCGAGCAGGGGATGGCGACGACCGCGCTCGCCATCGCCAGCTCCTCGTTGGTGAGGCCGCCGACCTCGGGGCCGAAGACCAGGGCGGTCGGGGTGTCGGGCGCGTCAGCCTCCAGCCAGCCGGGGAGCTCGCGCGGCGTGAGGAGGGGGATGCCGAGCCGGCGGTCGCGGGTGGAGGTGGTGCCGATCACCCGCCGGAAGGGGGAGAGCGCGGCGGCGAGACCGCCGGCGGCGCGGACCGCGTTGTCGAGGATCGGCCGGGCGCCGACGGCGAAGGCGTTGCCGATCTTGCCGATCACCGCCGCCGGCTCGACCAGGATCAGCCGGTCGAGCCCCATGTTGGCCATCGCCCGGGCGGCGGAGCCGACGTTCCCCTCCTCGCGCGGGCGGACGAGGACGACGGCGGGGGGGAGGCGCTGCATCGAGCGACTTTACCGGAACCCGCGGCGAAGCTCGCGCTTGAAGATGCCGAAGGCCTCCTCGCCATGGAGGATGACGACGACGCGGTCGAGCTTCGTCCCCCCCTGGAGGAAGCGGTGGATCTCGGTGAGCAGGATGCGCGCGGCGCGGTCGATGGGGAAGCCGAAGATGCCGGTGGAGATCGCCGGCAGGGCGATCGACTTCATCCCCCGGCGGTCGGCGAGGGCGAGGGCGGCGCGCACGGCGGCGGCGAGCTTCTTGTCCTCGTCCCCCTCCCCCATCCGCGGCCCCACGGCGTGGATCACGTGCCGGGCCTTGAGGTTGCCGGCGGCGGTCATCACCGCCGTGCCCACGGGGGTGCCGCCGATGCGGTCGCACTCCTCCTGGATCGTGGGGCCCCCCTTGCCGCGGATCGCCCCGGCGACTCCGGCGCCGAGCTGGAGCTGCTCGTTGGCGGGATTGACGATCGCGTCGACGTCGAGCTCGGTGATGTCCCCTTCGATCAGCTCGAGCCGCGTCCCTTCCAGCGTGAAGGTCACCCGGATTTCGGCCGCTCTTCCACTGGTCATCGGCCCTGTTTTCGGTCATCTCTGCCATCCAGTCCTCCCCTGCAATGATAGCAGTCCCCTGTATCCTCATTAGTGTAGACTCCTCGCCATCATGTGGATGGAGCTGAAAAAGAGGCTGGCGGCCGATCTCGCCAGAGTGATCGAGGAGCGTTTCGGCGTCCGTCACGAGCCGGTTCTGGAGGTGCCCCCCCGCCGCGATCTGGGGGATCTGTCCTCCCCGGCCGCCATGCAGCTCGCCCGGGTTCTCAAGCGCAATCCGCGGGCGATCGCGGAGGAGCTGGCCGCGGCGCTCGGGCGGCCGGAGATGGTGCGCGACATCCAGATCCAGGGCGCCGGTTTCATCAACTTCTTTCTCGACCGGCGCGCCTTCGCCGCCGCCCTGATGGACGCCTCGCTGCTCGACGGCGGCGTCCGCGGCGCCAAGGTGGTGATCGAGCACACCAACATCAATCCCAACAAGGCGGCCCACATCGGCCACCTGCGCAACGCCGTGCTCGGCGACGTGCTCGGCCGCTCGCTGAAGAGCCTGGGCTACCCCGTCGAGATCCAGAACTATATCGACGACACCGGCGTGCAGCTCGCGGACGTGGTGGTCGGCTTCCTCGACCTGCGCGGCCTCTCCATGGCCGACGTGGAGGCGATCCCCGAGCCGTTCGACTACTACTGCTGGGATCTCTACAGCGAGGTCGGCCGCTGGTTCGGGGACGACCCCGAGCGCCAGGCGCTCCGCCGCGAGACGCTCCACGAGATGGAGACCGGCCGCGGCGAGCGCGCCGAGATGGCGCGGCGGGTGGCGCGGCGGGTGGTCTCGCGCCACCTCGCCACGATGCGGCGGATCGACGTCTCCTACGACCTGCTCACCCGCGAGAGCGACATCCTGGGGCTGAACTTCTTCGAGCAGGCCTTCGGCCGGCTGAAGGAGAGCGGCGCCGTGCACCTCGAGAAAGAGGGGAAGAACGCCGGCTGCTGGGTGATGCCGCTGTCGCAGGCCGAGGAGTTCGCCGGCCTCGAGGACCCCGACAAGGTGATCATCCGCTCGGACGGCACGGTGACCTACGTCGGCAAGGACATCGCCTACCAGCTCTGGAAGTTCGGCCTGCTCGGCCGCGACTTCGGCTACCGCTTCTGGCAGGACGAGGGGGTCTGGGAGACCACCCAGGACGGCGTCGAGGGGCATCCGCTGTTCGGCAACGCCTGGCGGGTGTTCAACGTCATCGACGTCCGCCAGAGCTACCTGCAGAAGATCGTCCGCGCCGGGCTCCAGGCCCTCGGCCACCTCTCCGAGGCCGAGCGCTCGATCCATTTCGCCTACGAGATGGTCGCCCTGTCGCCGGCCACCGCCCGCCAGCTCGGCTTCCTGGAGGATGAAGGGGAAGACAAGGTCATGGAGATGTCCGGCCGCAAGGGGGTCGGCGTCAAGGCGGACGACCTGATCAGCCAGCTCGAGGTCAAGGCGCGCGAGGAGATCGCCAAGCGCAACCGCGACCTCGGCGAGGCCGAGCTCGACGGGCTGGCCCACGAGATCGCCATCGCCGCCCTGCGCTTCTTCATGGTCAAGGCGACCAACAACCGGATCATCGCCTTCGACTTCGACGAGGCCCTGAGCTTCGAGGGGGAGTCGGGCCCCTATCTCCAGTACTCGCTGGTGCGGGCGAAGAACATCCGCCGCCGGCTGCAGCAGGAGGGGATCCCGGCGGACGTCTTCGCCGAGGAGGTCGCCGCCCTCCCCCACGAGCTGTGGAGCGAGGACCTCTGGGGCCTCATCCTGGAGGTCGCGCAGACCGGCGAGACGGTCGAGAGGGCCACCGAGAGCCTGGAGCTGTCGCTGATCGCCCGCCACGCGCTGGAGATCGCGCAGCACTTCAACGCTCTCTACCACCGCAACCCGATCCTGCAGGAGAAGGACCCGCAGGTGCGCGCCGCGCGCCTGGCGACGGTGCAGATCTTCCGCCGCGGCCTCGAGAGCCTGGGTGAGCTCCTGGGGATTCCCGTCCCGGAGAAGATGTGACATGGACCCCTACGGCAACCCGCAACCGAAGAAGACCTCCCCCTGGGTGTACCTCGGCGTCGGCTGTGGCGTCGCCGTGCTGCTCGGCCTGATCGCCATCTCCGGCTTCACCTACCTGGTCTACCGCAAGGGCAAGGAGATGACGGAGTCCTTCACGGATCCCAAGGCCCGCGAGGCGAAGACCCGCGAGGTGCTCCCCTACACCGAGCTGCCGGCGGGCTACTACGCGGGCGGGGCGATGTCGATCCCCTTCCTGATGGAGTTCGCCGTCTTCACCGACCGCGAGCCCACCAACGGCAAGGGGCCGGACCAGGGGAACTTCGACGAGCGCAGCTTCATCTTCATGAACATGCGCCACCTCCGCGACAACCGGGAGAAGATGGAGCGCTACCTCCGCGGCGAGGCCCCGGCTCCCGAGGACTCGGCCTGGAGCAAGTCGAACGTCAACTTCGACGCCAAGAAGGTGATCCGGAGGGGGCAGATCGAGGTCGGCGGCCAGACCGTCCTCTACCAGGCCAGCCAGGGGGAGATCACCCACAAGGAGCGGCGACGCCGGCGGGTCAACGTCTCGCAGAAGAAGGAAGGGCTCGTCACCATGGTCCTCCCCGAGTGCGCCGACGACCGCCTCCGCTTCGGCATCTGGATCGGCCCGCCGCCGGCCGGCGGCGACAACCACGACTACACCGGCACCCCCGCCGACCCGGCGGCGCTCCAGGAGTTCCTGGGGCACTTCCGGTTGTGCGAGGGGAAGGGGTAGGGCGAGGGCGACCGCAGGTCGCCCTGAAGCCTTCCGCTTCCGCTCCTCCCACCGGCGGTGCATCCAGAGCCACATGGCGGGGTGCTCGCGGATGTCCTCCTCGGCGACCTCCAGGTAGCGGCGGGTGAGGGCGAGGACCGCCTCGTCGCCGCTCTCCCCCGCGGGCGGCAGGATCGGCTCGCGGACCACCACGCGGTAGCGGCCGCCGGGCTCGGGGTAGACGGTGAGCGGGACCACCGGGGTTCCCGAGCGCAGCGAGAGACGGGCGAGGATGGGGCTGGTGAGGGCCGGACGGCCGAAAAAGGGGACGACGATCCCCTCGCGCTCCTGCACCCGCTGATCGATGAGGATGCCCAGCCGGCCGCGGTCGCGCATGACCTCCAGCATCCGGCGGGCGGCGCCGTGCTTGGGGATGACGGTGTTGCCGAAGCGCTCGCGCATGGCGCGCAGCTCGCGGTCGAGGAAGGGGTTGTCGGCCGGGCGGACGATGATGCTCATCGGGCCGCGGGTGAGGCCGATGAGCGGCGGCGAGAGCTCCCAGAATCCGAGGTGGGCGGTGAGCAGGAAGAGCCCCTTGCCGAGCCGCTCGGCCTCGTCGAGGTGCTCCCAGCCTTCCAGCGTATAGAGATGACAGAGCTCGGTGGGGCCGAAACGGGTGGCGGAGATGGCGTCGCAGAGGGCGGCCCCGAAGTGGCGGAAGCACTCGCCGACCAGCCGCCGCCGCTCGGCCTCGTCCGTCGCCGGCAGCGCCAGGGCCATGTTGCGCAGCGCGATCTCCCGGTGGCGGCGGTCGAGCGAGTGGCCGAGGGCGCCGACCCAGCGGCCGAACGCCCGCGCTCCCCGGTGCGGCAGCGCCCGCAGGAACCCCTTGAGCAGCAGGTAGAGGCCGTATTCGACGCGGTGGGCGACGGGGCGGTCCTTCTTCATCCCCGCAACCTTCCGATCTCCCCGTCCAGCCAGTCCCAGAAGGCCGGTTCGGGCTCGGCGCGGATGGGGATCTCGGCCAGCGGCACGTCGAGCTGGCCGTGGAGCTTCACCCGGTCCTTGGAGGTGGTGAGGACGGCCGCGGCGCCGCTCGCCCGCCAGGTCTCGGCGATGCGGGCGAGGCTCGCCGGCGGGTAGCGGTGGTGATCCGGGAAGCGCAGCTCGCCCACGATCTCGAATCCGAGGGCGCGCACCGTGTTCGTGAACGCCTCCGGCCGGGCGATGGCGGTGACCAGGAAGACCCGGGCGCCGGCCGGCAGGTCGGCCCCCCTCACCTCCCCCGGAACGCGTCCGGCTGGCGAAGCCGGGGCCGGTGAAGCCGTGGGGGCGGAGCGCCTCGGCGAGCTTCTCCCCCTGGCGTTCCCCCGCGGGCGCGCCGGTGAGGATCGCGGCATGGGCGCGGGCCATCGCGGCGAGCGGCTCGCGCAACCGGCCGGAGGGGAGGAGGCGGCCGCCGCCGAACGGATCGCCGGCCGGGAAGGCCACGAGATCGAGATCGCGGTGGAGCCGCAGATGGGAGAAGCCGTCGTCGAGCAGGAAGAGGTCGGGCGCGGGGTCGAGGCGGCGCAGGGCCTGAACGCCGTCGCGGTGGCGGTCGGGGCCGACGACGACGGCCACCCCGGGGAGCTCGCCGGCGAGCAGCACCGGCTCGTCCCCGGCGACCAGCGGTCCGAGGATCGGCCCCTCTCCGGTGCTCACCACCCGCACGCCCCGCCCCTGGCTGGCGTAGCCGCGCGACAGGATGCAGACGGCGGCCCCGCGGTCGCGCAGATGGGCGGCGATCGCCGCCACCAGGGGAGTCTTGCCGGAGCCCCCCCAGTGGAGATTGCCGACGCTCACCACCGGCCGCGGCAGGCGCTGGGCGCGGGTGCGGTACCACTGCCGCGCGCAGCCGGTGGGCGCCGCCATAGAGGAGCTGCCAGGGGGAGGAGGGGGCGGAGGGCGCCTTCATGCCGTCTCCACCTCCGAAATCAGGTCCGGAATCACCGCCGCCAGCATCGCGACCGTCCGCCCCACCGCGCCGCGGTTCTCCTCGACCAGCCGCAGGGCGCGCTCGCCGGTCTCGCGGGCGGCGTCCGGGCTCTCCAGCCACTCGCGCCAGGCGGCTCCCAGCTCGCGGGCGTCCGCCACCCGGCGCCAGGCGCCGGCGGTGTCGAAGGCCTCGGCCATCTCGCGGAAGTTGTGCATCGCCGGTCCGACGGCGAGCGGCACCCCGAAGCGGGCCGCCTCCAGGGGGTTGTGGCCGCCGGTCGGTACCAGGGTACCGCCGATGAACGCCGCGGCGGCCAGCCGGTAGAGGCCGGCGAGATCCCCCAGGCTGTCGAGGAGCACCACGGCGGGGCTTCCTGAAGAAGGAAGGGCCGTCCGCCGCACGGCGTCCTCCCCCCGCGATCGCAGCAGGGCGTCGACCTCGTTCCAGCGCTCGGGGTGGCGCGGCGCGAGGACCAGCAGCGCCCGCTCAGCGCCCGCCGGCCGCCCGGAAGGCGTCGAGCACCTGCGCCTCCTCCCCCGCCATGGTGGAGCCGGCGAGGAGGATCGGCCGGCCGCCGGCCAGCCCGCGCAGGGCCGCCTCGAGCTCGGGCTTGCGCGCCGGCTCGGGGGACTCGTACTTGAGATTGCCGGTGACGGCGACGCGGCCGGGGTCGATCCCCAGCGCCAGCAGGCGGTCGCGGTCCTGCCCGCTCTGGACGCCGAAGCGGCCGACGCCGGCGAACAGGGGGCCGAGGAAGCGGCGCAGGCGGCGCATCCGCCGGAAGCCGCGGTCGCCGACGCGGCCGTTGACGACGGCGATGGGGAGCCCGCGGCGGCGCGCCTCGCGCAGCACCAGGGGCCAGTAGTCCCCCTCGACGAGCACCAGGGCGCGCGGCTGGTGGCGGCGGAAGAAGCGGCGGACGGCGAAACCGAGGTCGAACGGCAGGTAGGCCACCTCGGCGCGGCCGGCGAAGGCGGCGCGGGCGCGCTCCTGGCCGGTGGGGGTGACGGTGGTGATCAGCAGGGGGATCTCCGGCGGCAGCGCCCGCGCCAGGGTGGCGGCGACGCCGACCTCCCCCACCGAGACGGCGTGCAGCCAGAGCGCGCCCGGCGGAGCAGCCGGAGCCGGACCGGCCGCCCGCCCCAGCCGGCCGGGGAGGGTGGGCAGGTAGTGGCTCCCCCGGCGGGCGAGCAGGAAGGGCCCGGCGGCGAGCAGGGCGATCCCGGTCGCGAGTTGATAGAGTCCCCAGAAGACCGAACGCATCGCGCGGCAGAGTATAGCGGCAGTATAATGGTTCGTTCGCGGAGGACAGGTGCGCCCGGCAGACGGAGTGCGAACGCCCGCTAGACGGCCCGCCCCCCTCCCCCGTATACACGATTGACATGCTAAAGCTCGTCCACTCCAACCACTCGTCCACCCCACCGCTGCGCGCGCCGTGGGTCGAGACGTCCGACCGCGACCTCCTGCTCGCCGTCCGCGAAGGCGAGGAGGCGGCGCTCAACGAGCTGATCAGCCGCAAGACCAAGCCGCTGATCCAGCTCTGCCAGCGCATCCTCGGCGATTCCGAGGAGGCCCGCGACGTCGTGCAGGTGACCTTCTTCAAGGTCTGGGAGAGCCGCCGGAAGTTCGACGAGCGGTGGAGCCCGAACACCTGGATCTACCGGATCGCGAGCAACCTGGCGATCGACCACCTGCGGTCGCGCCGGAGCCGCGAGCGCAGCCACGAGCCGGTGCGCCAGCATCTGCGGCAGGTGGCCGACGGCCGCGCCAGCCGCGACCTGTCGCGCCTCCAGCAGTCGGAGGTGGCGTCGATCTTCCGCGAGCTGTCGACCGGGCTGTCGGAGAAGCAGCGGATGGTCTTCCTGCTGCGCGAGGTCGAGGGGCTCTCCTCCCCCGAGGTGGCCGAGATCCTGGGCTGCCGGGAGTCGACGGTGCGCAATCATCTGTTCAACGCCCGCAAGTACCTCCGCAAGGAGCTGCTGCGGCGCTACCCGGAGTACGCCGGGAGCTGGGGCGTGGACGTGGAGGAGGCCCTATGAGCGTCTCCATGAGCTGCCCCGACTGGACCGCCCTGGTGGCGCTGCGGGAGCGCGCCGCGGAGGCCGCGAATGCCGCGAATGCCGCCGAGCCCGCGGGCTGGGCGGAGGCGGTGACCCACCTCGACGCCTGCCCCCGCTGCCGGCGGGAGGCGATGGCGGCGGACCCCCTGCTGGTCTTCCGGCGGCTGCCGGTGACGGAGATGCCGGAGGCCGTGGAGCAGGCGGAGGCCGAGTCGATGCGCCAGGCGGTGGCCGCCATGCGCACCGCCAGGCGGCTGGAGTCGCGCCGGAGCTTCGCCGGCTGGCGGCGGTGGGCCGCCGCGGCGGTGCTCACCGTGGCCTCGCTCGCGATGGGCGACAGGGCTCCGGTGGAGCTGAACCCGGCGGTGGCGGAGTCCGCCGGCGGCGTCCGAGGCCGTGGCGGTCGCGGCTCCCGCGGCGCCGAGCCCGGCCGCGACGGCGGTCCTCGAACGGCTCGACGGTTCCGACGCCCGCGTCTATCAGGTGGACGGCAAAGACCTCACGGCGTTCATGATCGTGGGCGACAAGGTAGATGTCTGATCGGTGCCAGGATGCCTCGCCTCTCCCCTTACGCCGGTTTTCGCGGCGCCGCCAGCGCCCGCGTCTCACCGCCCCGCGGTAGGATCCTGAGCTCCCCCGTGTCTCCCGTGCGCCGCTCCCTGGTGAGCCTGCTGTGGGTCCTGGCCCTGATCGCGCCGGTCCTGCCGGCGGCGCCGCAGAACGCGCCGGGCGCCCAGGAAATCGTCGTGCGGGCGTATACGTTCAGGTATCAGCAGGCGAGCGAGGCGCTGCCGATGATCTATCCTCTGCTCTCGCCCCGCGGGGCGGTCGAGCTGCAGCCGAGCGGCAACACCCTGGTGATCCGCGATACGGTGGAGGCGATCCGCAAGCTGATGCCGGTGCTCCGGGCGTACGACCACCGGGCGCGCGAGCTGCGGCTGGAGATCTACGTCGTGCGGGCGAGCCGCACCACGGTCTCGCCGCAGGTGCAGCACTCGGACCTGCCGGAGGAGCTGACCAAGCGGCTGCGCGGCATGCTGGCCTTCGACAACTTCGAGAAGCAGGCGCAGGCGCAGCTCGCCGGCGTCGAGGGGCAGTCGGTGATGTACGAGCTGGGACCGGAGTACAAGGTGAGCTTCCGCTTCGGCACCCTGTCGGACGACCGGCGGGTGAAGCTCTCCAACTTCCGGATCTCCCGGCGCATCGAGGGGCGGCAGGAGCTCGACCTGCTGCACGCGAACCTGACGCTCTCGGCCAACCACACGACGAGCCTGGGGCTGGCGCCCAGCGAGTCGAGCCCCGAGGCGCTGATGCTGGTGCTGACGCTGCGCGACGGCGGCGGCGCGCGCAGGTAGCAGGAGGACGATCGAAAGGAAGGCGATGCAGTTCATCTGTCGAATCGGAACGCCGGACGGCCGGGTGCTCGAGGAGATCTTCTCGGCGAGCGACGAGACGGCCCTGCGCAGCGATCTCGGGAAGCGCGGATACCACCTGTTCGAGGTGAAGCGCCAGGGCCTGGCGCCGAAGATGGGCGTGCCGGCCCTGCTGCGCGGCGGCCGGCGGGGGCGCATCCCGGTGCAGGAGTTCCTGGTCTTCAACCAGGAGCTGGCGGCGCTGCTGCGGGCGGGCCTGCCGCTGCTGCAGGCGATCGACCTGATGCTCGAGCGGATGAAGCCGGGCACCTTCCGCTCGGTGCTGACCGAGGTGCGCGACAAGGTCAAGAGCGGCACCGACCTCTCCGAGGCCTTCGCCGAGTTCGGCGACCTCTTCCCCCGCCTCTACCCCTCGTCGCTCAAGGCGGGGGAGAAGAGCGGCGACCTCGAGCTGGTGATCCGGCGCTTCATCCGCTACATGAAGCTGGTGCTCGACGCCCGCCGGCGGGTGTTCTCGGCGCTGACCTACCCGGTCGTGCTGGTGGTGCTGTCGATGGTGATGATCGCCGTGATGACGATCTACGTGGTGCCCCGGTTCATGGGCTTCTTCACCGAGCTCGACGCCGAGCTGCCGATGATCACCCAGATCGTGCTGGGGATCTCGAACTTCATGAGCGCAGAACTGGGTGCTGATGCTGATCGGGCTGATCGTCGCCGCCGTCGCGCTGCGCTCGTGGGGGCGCACCGAGCCGGGGCGGCTGGCGATCGACCAGCTCAAGCTGCGCATCCCGTTCCTGGGCTCGGTGCTGCACCGTTTCGCGCTGGCGGAATTCTGCCGGTCGCTGGCGACGTTGCTCTCCGGCGGCATCCCGCTCGTGCCGTCGTTCGAGATCGGCATCGCCTCGGTGGGCAACGCCTACGTGCGCAGCAAGATCGCGCCGACGATCCAGATGGTGCGCGAGGGCAAGCCCTTCTACGCGGCGCTGGAGACCAGCGAGATCTTCACCGACATGTCGATCGACATGGTGAAGGTGGGCGAGGCGACGGGATCGCTGGACGAGATGCTGAACAGCGTCTCGGACTTTCTGGACGAGCAGATCGAGACCCGCATGCAGCGGCTGCTGTCGCTGATCGAGCCGCTGATGCTGGTGTTCATGGGCCTGATCATCGCGATCCTGCTGATCTCGATCTACCTGCCGATGTACTCGATGCTCGGTTCGTCGAAGTTGTAGCACTCTGCTGATAGGCCCCTGTTCGACAAGGCCCTAGGAGTTTGATGATGGCGGTGATCAACGGTACCAGGACGGCGGTCAAGGAGCCCGAGGCGGAGACCATCGAGCAGGCGCGGGCGCGCCTGGCCGTGGAGCGCCGCGAGGCCGAGACCTTCGCCGCCCGCTACGGCCTGGAGTTCGTCGACATGACGCACTTCCGGATCGACAACGACCTCTTCCGCCGGGTGCCGTTCGAGCTGATGCTGCGCTACGGCTTCATCCCCGAGATGCAGCTCGACGGCCGGCTGTCGGTGGTGATGGCCGATCCGTCGAACGTGGTCAAGATCGACGAGCTCGAGCTGCTGCTCGGCCAGCCGGTCGAGGTCAAGGTGGGGGTGCGCTCGGCGATCAACGAGATCCTGCAGAAGTCGGAGAGCACCCAGCGCGTGCTCGACGAGGCCTCGGAGGATTTCCGCATCCAGCTCGTCCAGGAGGACGAGGACGGCGAGGAGGTGCTGTCGATCGACCGCATCACCTCGGACACCTCGCCGATCATCAAGCTGGTCGACTCGACGATGTTCAACGCCATCCAGCGCCGGGCCTCGGACATCCACATCGAGACCCGCGAGAACGAGGTGATCATCAAGTACCGCATCGACGGCGTGCTCTATCAGGCGATGGAGCCGATCGACAAGCGGCATCACCAGACGATCATCAGCCGCATCAAGGTGATGTAGCGAGCTCGACATCGCCGAGAAGCGCATCCCCCAGGACGGCCGCTTCAAGCTGCGCCTGGTCGGCCGCACGATCGACTTCCGCGTCTCGATCATGCCGTCGGTGCACGGCGAGGACTGCGTCATCCGTATTCTCGACAAGGAGTCGATGAACAAGGAGTTCAAGAACCTGAAGCTCGACATCCTCGGTTTCGACGAGGAGACGATGCGCAAGCTCCGCAAGTTCATCCGCGAGCCGTACGGCATGGTGCTGGTGACCGGCCCCACCGGCTCGGGCAAGACGACGACGCTCTACGCCTGCCTCTCCGAGATCCAGTCCTCGGAGGACAAGATCATCACCATCGAGGACCCGGTCGAGTACCAGCTCCGCGGCATCACCCAGGTGCCGGTCAACGAGAAGAAGGGGGTCACCTTCGCCCGCGGCCTGCGGTCGATCCTCCGCCACGACCCGGACAAGGTGATGGTCGGCGAGATCCGCGACGAGGAGACGGCGCAGATCGCCATCCAGTCGGCGCTCACCGGCCACCTGGTGTTCACCACGGTGCACGCCAACAACGTGGTGGACGTGATCGGCCGCTTCCTCAACATGAACGTCGACCTCTACAACTTCGTCTCGGCGCTCAACTGCGTGCTGGCCCAGCGCCTGGTGCGCAAGATCTGCGACCACTGCCGGCAGCCGGTCAAGCTCACTCCCCAGCTCATGGAGGAGAGCGGCCTCGACACGGCGATGTATTCGGACTTTACCTTCTACGAGGGTCGGGGCTGCATCGAGTGCAACGGCACGGGCTTCCATGGCCGCGTCGCCGTCTCCGAGCTGCTCGACCTCTCGGATCACATCCGGGAGCTGATCCTGGACCGCCGGCCCGCCTCGGAGATCAAGCGCGCGGCCAAGGAAGAGGGAATGACCTTCCTGCGCGAATCCGCGCTCGAGATGGTGTTCCGGGGAGTGACGACTCTGCGTGAGATCAACAAAGTTACCTTCGTGGATTAAGCGGGCGCTGGGCTTCGACCCGGTGCCGTCGCCGCCGCACGTCTTCTCGCTCGACGGCGAGAAGCTGCGCTATGGCCAGTTCGCGCACGACCGCCACGGCTTCCGCCTGCGCGCCTTCCGCGAGGCGGCGCTGCCGCGCGATCCGTTCCAGCACGGCCCGCTGGGCGGTCCGCTGCGCGATCCGGCGGGGTTCCGGGAGCTGGTGGCGGGGATGGTCAAGGCGATCCCCGGCGGCGTCCGCGAGGCCTCGCTGGTGCTGCCCGATCCCTGGCTGCGCGTCACCTTCACCGAGAGCGGCGACCTGCCGAAGACCGCCGAGGCGATCGACGAGGTGCTGCGCTGGAAGCTGCGGCGCCTGGTCCCCTTCCGGGTCGACGAGCTGCGGGTCGACGCCACCGAGGTCTCCGCCATCCCCGGCCAGGAGGAGCCGCGCCGCCTGCTGCTCGGCTTCGCCGTCGAGCAGCTCCTGGCCCAGATCGAGGAGGCCTTCGCCGCCGCCGGCGTGCGCATCGGCCAGGTCTCGAACGCCAGCCTGGCGCTGCTCGCCGCCGTCGCGGCGAACCTCGCCGGGCGCGCCGGACGCCTTCTCGGCGGTGGTGCTGGTCGCCGAGGACGGGTACGCCCTGATCTTCGCCCGCGGCGGCGAGCCGGTGCTCCACCGCTACAAGGGGTTCACCGGCGCCCTGCCCGAGGCGTCGCGGGCGAGCTTCGTCAGCCGCGACCTCAAGCTCACCCGCAACTTCCTCGACGAGCACTTCCCCGGCGCCCCGCTCGGCGCGGTGCTGCTGCTGGCCCCCCCGGAGCTCGAGCCGGTCTGGCTCGACCGGCTGGAGGAGGGGCTCGGCCGCCCCGCCACCCCGGTGGACGGCCGCCACCTGCCGCCGCTGCGCGCCGAGGAGCCGAGCGTGCCCCCCTGGCGGAGCCTCGCTCCGATGCTCGGCGCCGCCCGCCAGGAGGTGGCATGAACCCCATGAGCCCGTTGCCGCCGGTGCCGCCGTTGCCGCCAGTGCCGCCGGAAGACGGCGATGCCCTGGAGACGGCGCCTCTCGAGACGCCGGACGTCCCGCCGCGCCGGCCGGCGGTGCTGACGCCGCCGGCGCCGCCGCTCGAGCGCGTCGATCCGCTCAACCTCGCCGGCCGGCCGTTCCTCAACAGCCGGCCGGTGGTGCGGGTATCGCTGCTGCTCTGGGCGCTCGGCCTGCTGCTCCTGCTGGCCAACGTGTCGCTGTTCTGGAGCTACCGCGAGCGCTCGGCCGACAAGCGCGAGAAGATCGCCAGCGGCGAGGCCGAGATCAAGCGCCAGCAGGCGTTGGCGACGGATCTCCAGCGCCGGCTCGACAGCTTCGAGCTGGAGGCGCAGAACCGGCGGATCGAGTTCCTCAACAAGCAGATCCGGGAGCGGACCTTCTCCTGGAGCCAACTGCTCGACCGCATCGCCGAGCGGCTGCCCAACGACGTGCGGCTGAACCGGCTGACGCCGCTGACCGGCAAGAAAGCCGAGCAGCAGTTCCAGCGCTCGAGCGGCTCGCGGCGCGGCGCCAGGGCGAGCGACCGGGTGACGCTGTCGATCACCGGCGAGTCGCGCAATGACGAAGCGCTCTCCTCGTTCGTAAGAAGATTGTTCAAGCCCCCCTTCGCGGATCCCAATCTGATCCACGAGGAGAGGGAGGAAGACGGGAAAACGTTGAAGTTCGAGCTGACCGTTCAATATCGCCCCGACCCGCCGCCCTCGGCTCCCGCCGCGGATGGCGCCGGTGGATCCTCGGCGGCGCCGCGGATCGAGGAGCTGCCGATGCCGGGCGCCACGCCGGCCCCCTCGCCGCTGACGCCGACGCCGGTGCCGCCGCCGGCGCCGGAGGACGGCCGTGAGGCCCGCCGGCGAGATCTGGCGCCAGCGCCTCTGGATCTGGGTGCCGGCGCTGGTCTTCTTCCTGGCCAACGCGGCGTTCGCGGTCTACGAGCTCGGCTACGCCGGGCGGATCGATTCGCTGAACGACACGCTGAACACCCAGCAGGACGCGGCTCCGCGATCTCGACAGCAAGCGCAAGCAGATGGAGACGATGATCGCCCGGGTGCAGAGCAACGAGGCGCAGGTCCAGCAGCTCTACACCGACCGGCTGTCGACCCGCCGGCTGCGGGTGACCGACGTCGACGACGAGGTCAAGAAGCTGGCCCGGGAGGCCGGGCTGGTGCCCAAGGCGATCTCCTATCCCGAGGAGGAGATCCAGGAGTACAACCTGATCCGGCGGTCGTTCAACTTCTCGGTCCAGGGGACGTACGCCGGGCTGCGCAAGTTCGTCAACCTGCTCGAGGCCTCGCACTCGTTCCTGTCGGTCGACGAGGCCTCGGTGGCCAACAGCAGCGACGGGCCGGAGCTGCGGATCGATCTCTCGCTCTCCACCCTGTTCGCCCGCGACGACCAGGACGACCGGCGCCGACGCCCGCCGAGACCGCCGCCGCCGCCGGAAGACCGGCAGGGGCACGCCATGAGCAACTCGCGGCAGAAAAACCTGCTGATCCTCCTCGGCCTGGTGCTGCTGGTCGCCGCCTGGAAATTCGTCGGGCCGGTGCTCGGCTTCGGGGGGGACGACGAGGTCGTCGCCCCGGCCGCCGCCAGGCGTCCGGCGACCGACTCCGAGGGGGACGAGGTGTCGCCGCGGCCGGGCGCGCGCCGCGCCGCCGCCACGCACACCGGCGCCCACCCGGGCGACCATGTGGAGGTGCTGCGCCTGGCGGACCTCGACCGCGCTCCCCGCACGTCGACCCCGGGGCGCAACCCCTGGAGCTTCGTCGATCCGCCGCCGCCCCCGCCGCCGCCGCCGCCGAAGCCGTACGTGCCGACCGCCGCGGAGCTGGCGGAGGCCGAGCGGCTGCGCCGGCTCCAGGAGGAGCAGCCGCGCGCCTGCAGGCGATCGAGGCTGCGAAGCCGAAGCCGCCCGAGTTCCAATTGCAGTACCTGGGCCGCTTCGGCCCGCCCGACAAGAAGATCGCCGTGTTCAGCAACGGCAAGGCGACGTTCATCAAGCAGGAAGGTGAAGAGATCGACGGCAAGTTCATCGTGGCCCGCATCGGCTACGAATCCGTGGACATTCGTTTCGTGAATTTTCCCGAAGTTCCCGCCAAGCGCGTCGGCGTGACCCCTCGCCGCCAAGGCCAAGTCGGAGGAAACCCTGGATAATGCGTGACCTCACCGTTCGGTTGTCGGCTCCCCTGATCGCGCTCGCGATCCTGGCCGGCTGCACCAGCCACTCCAATTATCGCCAGGGCGAGATCGCCTCCCAGCTCGGAAAGTGGGACGACGCGGTTCTCTACTATATGAAGGCGGTGGACAACGACCCCGGCAACATCAGCTACAAGGCCTCGCTGCTGCGCGCCAAGATCAAGGCCTCGCAGGAGCATTTCGAGAAGGGCAAGGAGTTCGAGAAGGCGGGGGTGGTCGAGCGCGCCCTGGTCGAGTACCAGCAGGCGGTCCAGCTCGATCCGACCAACCAGTACGCCCAGGTCCAGCTCGAGCACGTGCACCGCCAGTACGTGGCGCAGAAGCAGGGGCGCGGCGCCGAGACCATCGAGCAGATGAAGCAGAAGGCGCGCGGCGCCCGGCCGCAGCCGCCGGTGCTCAACCCGCGCTCGAACCGGCCGATCTCGCTCGAGTTCCCGCAGCCGGTGTCGCTGTTCTCGATCTACAACGCTCTCGCCCGCGCCTTCGGGATCAACGTCCTGTTCGATCCCAACCTGCGCGACCAGGAGATCGCGGTCGACCTCAAGGACGTCACCGCCCAGTCGGCGCTCGAGACGCTGATGCGCGCCTCCGGCCAGTTCTACAAGGTGATGGACGAGCACTCGATCATCATCGCCCAGGACACGCCGCAGAACCGCCGCACCTACGAGGACCTCGTCATCCAGACGTTCTTCCTGTCGAACGCCGAGGTCAAGGACATGCTGACGATCCTGCGCAGCCTGATCGACGCGCGCAAGATCGCCACCAACGAGCAGCTCAACGCCATCATCCTGCGCGACACCGCCGACAAGGTGAAGGTCGCCGAGCGGATCATCGAGGCCAACGACAAGTCGAAGGCCGAGGTGGTGGTGGACATCGAGCTGCTGCAGATCAACTCCCAGCGGCTGCGCGACCTCGGGGTG
This sequence comes from uncultured Acidobacteriota bacterium, assembly GCA_963761645.1. Taxonomy (GTDB): domain Bacteria; phylum Acidobacteriota; class Thermoanaerobaculia; order Multivoradales; family UBA5704; genus DATARR01. The sequence continues at coordinate 16,573 of CAVXIG010000006.1, read as the reverse complement.
AGCCTGTCGAGCTACTCGATCGGCCAGCAGCTCAGCGTCAACGGCTCCGGCGGCACGGCGGCACGGGCGGCACCGGGGAGCACAGCTCCTGCCGGCATCCGCCTGTCGGACCTGCAGTTCATCAACCAGGCCAACTGGTTCCTGACCCTGCCGAACTTCGTCTACAACTTCGTCAAGACGAACACCGACGCCCAGCTCCTCGCCAAGCCCCAGCTCCGCATCAGCGAGGGGGAGAAGGCGAACCTGGTGATCGGCGACCGCGTGCCGATCCCGCTGACCACCTTCAACACGCAGAACGCCGGCACCGGGGGCGGCATCGTGCCGATCACCTCCTTCCAGTACCAGGACGTCGGCATCAAGATCGAGATCGAGCCGCGCGTCCACCACAACCAGGAGGTGACGCTCAAGCTCAAGATCGAGGTGTCGAACCTGAACGGCAACGTCGCGGGCTCCAACGGCGAGTCGCAGCCGATCATCGGCACCCGCATGATCGACTCGGTGATCCGCCTGCAGGACGGCGAGACCAACTTCCTCGCCGGCCTGATCCGCACCGACGAGAGCAAGACCGACCGCGGCATCCCGGGGCTGTCGGAGATCCCCCTGCTCGGCCGCCTGTTCTCGAACAAGCGCAACGAGGGGTCGCGCACCGACGTGATCCTGACCCTGACGCCGCACATCGTGCGCAACGCCGAGATCACCGCCGAGGACCTGGCGCCGATCTGGGTCGGCACCGAGCAGAACATCACCTTCCGCGGCGGCAGCCCGCGCGTCGAGTCGGAGGTCGAGGGGCCGTTCGACAACACCGAGGGGACCCCCGAGGAGATCCAGGACGCCATCCGCCGCCGCCTGCAGCGGCTGCCGCGCGGCCTGCGTCCGGGCGAGAACGGCGAGGAGCCGGTGGAGGGCGCTCCCGAGCAGGCCCCGCAGCCGCCTCCGGGCGGGGTGAACCTGGTGCCGGTGGCACCGCCGACGAGCATCTTCCAGCCGGCGCAGCCGGCGACCCCGCCGCCCCCCGCGGACGACGAGCAGCCGCCGGACGGCGGCGGCTCGGCCGGCCTGGGGGGTGCCGTTCCGGGGGGCCTGGTCTCCCGGGGCACCGCCTCCGGCACCGCCGCGCTGTCGTCGGTGCGCACGGCGGCGCTGTCCGGCGGCGACAAGCTGGCGGCCACGGTGGCCGCGGCCGGCCAGTACGGCCAGCAAGCCCCGCCGTGCGGCTCTGGCTGGTCCCCGGCCGGCTGGCGGTGAGCGCGGGCGACACCTTCGAGGTGCGCGTCCAGGTCGAGGCCGGCCAGCCGGTCTCCCATCTGCCGCTGTCGCTGTCGTTCGATCCCAAGGTGCTCGCCGTCGAGAAGGTCGAGGCGGGGGACTTCCTGGGCGCCCCCGCCGAGGCGCAACTGATGTCCGACGATGCCCGGCCCGGCGCCCTGGTGATCGGCGCCAGCCGGCTCGGCAAGGTGGCGGGCGTCAAGGGCACCGGGACGGTCGCCCGCATCACCTTCCGCGCGGTCGCGGCCGGCTCGAGCGAGCTCGGCTTCGAGGGCAAGGCGCTCGACGCGTCGCTGCGGCCGATGGCCGTGCGCACCCGCCCGGCGGTGGTGGAGGTCGGCGGCTCCATGCAGCGGCCGGACGTCCCTGCCACGCGCGCGGCGGGAAGCATCGGTCAGCGGGAGACGTTGAGGTTTAGCCAGGAGGCTGAAAGACGATGCTCCCCATAGGCACATTCCGTCGCCGCCGTGAAGCGGGCTTCACCCTGGCCGAGCTGGTCATGGTGGCCGCCATCCTGACGATCCTGGCGACGGTGACGCTGCCGGTCGCCAAGTTCACGGCCAAGCGGTCGAAGGAGGCGGACCTGCGCCAGGCGTTGCGCCAGATGCGCTCGGCGGTCGACGAGTACAAGCGCTACAGCGAGGCGGGCCTGATCCCGGTGGACCTCGGCACCGAGGGGTACCCGAAGAAGCTCGACGTGCTGGTCGAGGGGGTGGCGATCGTCGGCCAGGTGGACAAGAAGCTCAAGCTCCTGCGCAAGGTGCCGATCGATCCGATGACCGGCAAGGACGAGTGGGGCTTCCGCAGCTACCAGGACGCCTTCGACTCGACCTCCTGGGGCGGCGAGAACGTCTACGACGTCTTCTCCCTTTCGAAGGGGACCGGCCTGAACGGCGTCCCCTACCGGAAGTGGTGAGCGGGAAGAAGAAGATAAATGAGGCTCCCCATGCGCAAGCCCGACCGGGACCGGCAGAGCGGCTTCACGCTGCTCGAGCTGATCATCGTGATCGCGATCATCGGCATCCTGGCCACGATCGCCATGCCCGCCCTGAAGAACGTGCCGATCCGCGCCAAGGAGTCGGTGCTGAAGACCAACCTGCGGACCCTGCGCGACATGATCGACCAGCACTACGGCGACAAGGGGAAGTACCCCACCAGCCTCCAGGCGCTGGTCGACGAGGGGTACGTCCGCAAGCTGCCGATCGACCCGATGACCAAGAGCTCCGAGACCTGGGTGCCGGTCTATGAGGAGAGCGATCCCGATCATCCGCCGGCGGAGACGGATTCGGACCCCGCCAGCCCAGGCATCGTCGACGTCCATTCCGGAGCGCCGGGCAACTCTCTCGACGGGATCCCCTACAAGGATTGGTGATGCCTTCCCCCGCCCCCCAGCCCGCCATCTCCTCCTTTTCCCGCGATTCGCCGCGGAGAGGCGGGCTACAACATGGTGATCCTGATCGTCGCGATCACCGTGCTCAACATCGTGGTGGCCGCCATGCTGCCGCTGATGAGCACGCAGATCCAGCGCGAGAAGGAGGAGGAGCTGGTCTTCCGGGGGTTCCAGTACGCCGAGGCGATCCGCATCTACCACGCGCGCTTCCAGCAGTACCCGGTCAAGCTCGAGCAACTGCTCGAGGCGAAGCCGCGCAGCATCCGCCAGCTCTGGAAGGACCCGATGACCAAGGACGGCAAGTGGGGGCTGATCTTCCAGAACCAGGGCGTGCCGCTGAAGCCGCAGCCGGAGGGGGATCCGAATGGGCGGAAGCCGAGGCCCGTGCCCAGGGAGGGAACGAAGCCGGCGGATCGGCTCCCGGACGGTAGCGACGAGGGGAACCCCGAAGGCGGGTTCAACACCCCCCAGAAAGGGGACGTCGCCGCCGTCGGCCCGATCATCGGCGTCTACAGCAAGAGCTCCGGGAAGTCTCACCTGATCTTCTACGGCCACGAGCACTACAACGAGTGGCGGTTCACCGAGGATCTGCTGCGCGTCAACAACGCCCAGCCAGGTCAGCATCGTGCCGGGGATCCGCGACCCGGGCGCGGGAGCGCCGATCCCCAACTTCTCCACCCGCTGGCTCGGGCGCCCCATGCCCTTCGCCGACCAGGGCGGCCAGCCCCAGAACGGCACGCTGCCGGACGGCACCACGCCGGGCGCCGGCAAGCCGGGCGCTCCGACCGGCAACGGCCGCCGCCCGCGCGGACCGGTCAACGGGCAGCCCCAGACCTGATCTCATGAAGGTACGCATCCGCCGGCTCCCCGCGGCCCGCGACCTCCCTCTCCCCTCCCATGCCTCGCCCGGCAGCGCCGGGTTCGACCTCCGCGCCGCCGTCGACGGCGAGGTGGTGCTGCGCCCCGGCGAGCGGCTGCTGGTGCCCACCGGCCTGGCGCTGGAGATCCCCCCCGGCTGGGAGGGGCAGGTCCGCCCCCGGAGCGGCCTCGCCCTGCGCCATGGCATCGGGATCGTCAACTCCCCGGGCACCATCGACAGCGACTACCGCGGCGAGGTGGGGGTGATCCTGGTCAACCTCGGCGAGGCCCCCTTCGGCCTGAAGCGGGGGGACCGCATCGCGCAGCTCGTGATCTCCCGCGTCGAGCCGGTCGAATGGGAAGAGATCGAGGACGCCGGCGCCCTCGGCGAGAGCGCCCGCGGGGGCGGCGGCTTCGGATCCACAGGGATTTAGTAGGATTTACGCACCGCTCCCCTGCGCAGATCCCATAGGATAGGCGGCATGTCCACCCGCCGTTCCCTCTTCTGGGCCGTCCTCGGCTCTCTGGTCCTCTCTTGCCACGGCGCGCCCCCGCCGGCGGGTCCGCATTCTCCGATCCGGCAGGCCCCGATCCGGAAGGTTGTCCTGCTGAGCCTCGACGGCGCCAACGCCGGCCGGCTGCACCGGCTCTACCGCGAAGGCAAGCTCACCGCCGGCGGATTCTCCCGCTTCTTCCAGGAGGGGCAGGTGGCCGACCGCCTGATCCCCGTCGATCCCGCGCTCACCTCCCCCAACCACATCAGCCTGGCGACGGGGTACTCCGCCGGGCAGACGGGGATCGTCAGCAACCTCTTCCACCCCGCGGGCTCGCCGTTCGTCGAGACGGTGAGCGGCTTCGCGGCGCCCATCGGCACCGAGACCCTCTGGGAGGCGGCGCGGCGGCAGGGGAAGCGGGCCGGGGTCATCAGTTGGCCGGGGGCCGACGACACCGGCCCGCGCCGCCGGGCCGACTGGGGGATGACCTACACCAACACCCCGGACCGGCCGGCCGCCCTGGTGACGGTCGCGCGCGGCCAGTGGAAGCCCTCCGGCCTCCAGGTGCGGGTCGGCTCCGGACCGGAGGCCCAGGCATTCGATCTCCGGATCGTCGAAGCTCGCCTGCGGGTGATCCCGCCGGGAGACCAGAAGGCCTTCCCGCTCACCCCCGGCCGCTGGGCCGATCTCCCCTGCGGGATCACCCCCAGGGAGGGTCCCCTCCGGATCGCCGTCTGCCAGGTCAAGCTGCTGGAGCTCGACCCCGGCGGCACGACCCGGCTCTACTTCAGCGCCGTCTATCCGTTCCCGGTCTACCCGCGGGATTTCGCCGCCGCGCTCGCCGGCAGGGGGCTCTTCTGGCCCGGTCCGCCGGACGACGACCGCCTCGTCGATTCCTGGAACGGCCGGCCGGGCATCGATCTCACGACCTGGCTCGAGCAGTCCGGCCGCTTCGCCCGTTTCTTCGGCGACGCCCTGCTCGCCGCGGCCCAGCGCCCCGACTGGGACCTGCTGATGGGCTACATGCCGGTCATCGACGAGGCCGAGCACAAGCTGCAGCTCACCGACCCCCGCCAGCCGGGCTTCACCCCGGAACGGCGGGACGCCTTCGAGGCCGCGCGGACGAGGGTGTGGCAGGACGTCGACCGCGAGCTCGCGCGGCTGCTCGCGGGGATCGACCTGAGGACGACGGTGGTCGCGGTGGTCAGCGATCACGGCATGGCGCCCGTCCATACCCACGTCAACCTCAACGTCCTGCTCCAGGAGAAGGGGCTGCTCGCGGCCGACGCCAACGGGAAGATCCTGGAGGAGGGGACGGCCGCCTACGCGGTCGGCGACGGCGGCCTGGTCCACGTCTACGTGAAGCCCGGCCGCGCCGACCTCCTCCCTGTCCTGCGCGCCCTGTTCACCGGCTGGAAAGTGGGCGAACGAGACGCCCGTCGAGCGGGCGTTCACCCGCCGGGAGGCGGCGGAGGTCCACCTCGACCACCCCAACAGCGGCGATCTGGTCCTCTTTCTCCGCGAGGGCTACATGTCCGAGGACGGCCTCGCCGACGGCCGGGCCGTGTCCCCCACCGGAGTCTTCGGCATGCACGGCTATCTGAGCAGCCACCCGGAGATGCACGGCATCTACATGGCGCTCGGGCCGGGCATCGCCCCGGGGAACGCCGGGACGGTGCGGAACCTCGAGGTGGCCGGCCGGGTGGCGGGGTGGCTGGGGATCGGGAAGCCGAAAAACACCAGAATTAACCTCCCCCCCGCCCGCGTTACCCAGATCGCCATGCCCTCGCCCGCCCTCGCCCGCCTCGAAGACTGGTTCGCGCGGCGAGGCTGGACCCCGTTCGACTTTCAGCGCGAGGTCTGGGCGGCCTACCGGGCCGGCGGCAGCGGCCTGATCCACGCCGGCACCGGCACCGGCAAGACCTACGCCGCCTGGCTCGGCCCCCTCCTCGAGTGGATGGAGACCCACGAACCCGACCTCCGCCCGCGGCGGCGGGCCGCGGCGCCCCCCCTGCGCGTCCTCTGGCTGACGCCGCTGCGCGCCCTGGCGGCCGACACCGAGGCCGCGCTGCGGGCGCCGCTCGCCGAGCTCGGGATCCCCTGGACCCTGGAGCGGCGGACCGGCGACACCTCCGCCAGCGTGCGCGACCGGCAGCGCGAGAAGCTCCCCACCGCCCTGGTCACCACCCCCGAGAGCCTGTCGCTCCTGCTCTCCCGCCCGGACGCCCGCGAGCTGTTCGCCGAGCTCCGCCTGCGTGGTGGTCGACGAGTGGCACGAGCTGCTGGGGAACAAGCGCGGCGCCCAGACCGAGCTCGCCCTCGCCCGGCTGCGCCGCTTCCGGCCCGCCTTGAGCACCTGGGGCCTCTCGGCCACGCTCGGCAACCTCGACACCGCCCTCGCGGCTCTGCTCGGCACGGACAGAACGCGGCCGGCTGGTCCGCGGCGCGGCCCCGAAGGAGATCCGCGTCGACTCGCTGATCCCGGAGACGCATCGAGCGCTTCCCCTGGGCCGGGCACCTCGGGCTCAAGCTGCTGCCGCAGGTGATCGCCGCGATCGCCGAGGGGCGGACGGCGCTGGTCTTCACCAACACCCGCTCGCAGACCGAGATCTGGTACCAGGCGATCCTCGACGCCCGCCCCGACTGGGCGGGGGAGATCGCCCTCCATCACGGCTCGCTCGACCGCAAGGTGCGCGACTTCGTGGAGAACGGGCTGCGGGCGGGGAGCCTGCGCTGCGTCGTCTGCACCTCCAGCCTCGACCTCGGCGTCGACTTCTCGCCGGTCGACCGCGTCTTGCAGGTCGGGAGCCCGAAGGGGATCGCCCGGCTGGCGCAGCGGGCCGGCCGCAGCGGCCACCGGCCGGGCGCGCCGAGCCGGGTGACCGCCGTGCCCACCAACGCCTTCGAGCTGGTGGAGGTGGCGGCCGCCCGCGAGGCCCTGGAGAGCGGCCGGATCGAGCCGCGGACGCCGCAGGAGAAGCCCCTCGACGTGCTCGCCCAGCACCTGGTGACGATCGCCGCCGGCGGCGGCTTCCGCGCCGATGAGCTGTACGCCGAGGTGCGCACCGCCTGGGCCTACCGCGACCTCACCGCCGCGGAGTGGGACTGGACGCTCGACTTCGTCACCCGCGGCGGCCCGGCGCTCGCCGCCTACCCCGAGTACCGCCGGGTGGTCGAGCGGGACGGCCTCTACACCGTGCCCGACCGCGCCATCGCGCGGCGGCACCGGATGTCGATCGGCACCATCACCAGCGACGCCGCGCTCACCGTGCAGTACGTCAACGGCGGCCGGCTCGGCACGGTCGAGGAGTCGTTCCTCGCCCGCCTGCGGCCGGGGGAGCGCTTCATCTTCGCCGGCCGCACGCTGGAGCTCGCCGAGGTGCGCGACATGACCGCCTGGGTGCGGCGCGCCAAGGGGAAGAGCAGCGCCGTCCCGCGCTGGATGGGCGGGCGCATGCCGCTCTCGACCGAGCTCGCCGCCGCCGTCCGCCGCCTGCTCGAAGACGCCCGGGACGGCGTCTTCGCGAGTCCGGAGATGGCGGCCATGCGCCCCATCCTGGAGCTGCAGGCGCGCTGGTCGGCGATCCCGGCGCGCGGACGAGCTGCTGATCGAGCGCCTGAAGTCCCGCGAGGGGCACCACCTCTTCCTCTACCCCTTCGAGGGCAGGCTGGTCCACGAGGGGCTGGCGGCGCTCCTCGCCTGGCGGATCTCCCGCCTGCGCCCGATCACCTTCACCCTGGCGGTGGACGACTACGGCATCGAGCTGCTGGCGCCGGACCGAGCGCCGCTCGACGAGGCGCTGGCGGCGGGGCTGCTGGCGCCCACCGGCCTCGCCGAGGACATCCCGGCGAGCCTCAACGCGGCGGAGATGGCGAAGCGGCAGTTCCGCGACATCGCCCGCGTCGCCGGCCTGCTCTTCCAGGGGTTCCCGGGGCAGCGCAAGCCCGCCCGCCACCTCCAGGCGTCGAGCGGCCTGTTCTACGAGGTGTTCGCGAAGTACGACCCCGGCAATCTCCTGCTCCACCAGGCCCACCGCGAGGTGCTGGAGCAGCAGCTCGAAAGGAGCCGGCTCGGCCGCGCCCTCGCCCGGCTCTCCGAGTCCCGGATCACCACCCTGGAGCTCCCCCGCCCGAGCCCGCTCGCCTTCCCGCTGCTGGTGGCCCGGATGCGCGACAAGCTCAGCTCCGAGAGCCTCGCCGACCGCGTCCGCCGCATGCAGGCGCGGCTGGAGAAGGCGGCCGACCGATGATTCACGTTGATCTCCACGGCGAATCCCTGCTCCTCCTCCCCGAGCGCGCCCTGCTCTGGGAGCGGACCGGCACCCTGATCGTCGCCGATGCCCACCTCGGCAAGGCGGCGGCGTTCCGGGCGGCGGCCATCCCCATGCCCGGCGGCACCACCACCGAGGCGCTCTCCCGCCTCGCCGCGGCGCTCGCCCGTACCGGCGCCCGCCGCCTGCTCCTCCTCGGGGATTTCTTCCACGCCCGCTCGGGACGGGCCGCCCCCACCCTGGCGGCGATCGCGGACTGGCGCCGGCGCCACGCGGATCTGGAGGTCGTCCTGGTGCGCGGCAACCATGACCGCGGCGCCGGCGATCCCCCCTGCGAGTGGGGTTTCGACTGCCACGACGAGCCCCGGATCGAGCCGCCGTTCGCCTTCCGCCATCACCCCGAAGAGGAGGCGGCGGGGTACGTGCTCGCCGGGCACATCCACCCCGCGATCTCCCTCACCGGCCCCGGCGGCCAGCACGAGAGGCTCCCCTGCTTCCTCTTCGGAGAGCGGATCGGCCTCCTCCCCGCCTTCGGCGGCTTCACCGGCGGCGCCACCGTCCGCCCCCGGCGAGGGGACCGCGTGTTCGCCCTCGCCGGCGAGGAAGTGGTCCCGATCACGGCCAGGTAGCCGGATCCGGCTCTTTCTGGCACATTTATTGCCCTGTTCCCCTGGCGAAAAGGAGGATATGAATCATGGCCCAAGGCACCAAGGAAAGGGTTGTGTATCACGTAGTCCCGAACTCTTCGGCCGAGAAGTGGGTCGTCTCCCAGGAGAGGGCCGAGTTCCGCCAGGAGTTCGAGACCAAGGAGGAAGCCGTCCAGTTCGCCAAGGAGCGGGCTCGCAAGGAAGAGCTCGGCCAGGTCAAGGTGCACAAGAAGGACGGCAACATGGAGTACGAATCCACCTACGGCGACGATCCGCGGCGGTCGCCGAGCTAGGACCACCCCGGGCGGCGCGGTAGAATCCGCGCCGCCATGCTCAAGAAAATCTCACTCGCGATCTCGTCGCTGCTGCTCCTGCTCGCCCTCCCCGCCCTGGCGCAACCGCCGGGCGCGCCCATGAAGGACGCGAAGCCGGAGGAGAAGCGCCACTCCCCCCCGAAGAGAAGTCTTCGGTCACCCGCCACTCGCTGGCCCTGGACGGCAAGGCCTACCCCTACACCGCCACCGCCGGCACCCTGCTGCTCAGGAACGACGAGGGCACGGTCACGGCGTCGGTCTTCTACATCGCCTACACGCTCGACGGCGTGAAGGACCCGGCCAGCCGCCCGGTCACCTTCAGCTTCAACGGCGGACCCGGGGCGGCGTCGCTCTGGGTACACCTCGGCGCGTTCGGCCCCAAGCGGGTGGCGCGGACCGACGAGGGGTTCGCCCTGCCGCCGCCGGGCAGGCTGATCGATAACGAAAATTCCATCCTCGATGCCAGTGACCTCGTGTTCATCGACCCGGTGAGCACCGGCTTCAGCCGCCCCGCCCCCGGGCAGGACCGCAAGCAGTTCCACGGCGTCAAGGAGGACATCGAGTCGGTCGCCGACTTCATCCGCCTCTGGGTCACCCGCAACCAGCGCTGGGCCTCCCCCAAGTTCGTGGCCGGCGAGAGCTACGGCACCACCCGCGCGGCGGGCCTCGCCTATCAGCTCGCGGACCGCTACGGCATGATGCTCAACGGCATCGTCCTGATCTCCACCGTGCTCAACTGGCAGGACCAGGACTTCCACCCCGGCAACGACCGCCCCTGCTTCATCCATCTGCCGACCTACACCGCCGCGGCCTGGTACCACAAGAAGCTCGCGCCGGAGCTGTCGGGGGACCTGTTCAAGACCCTGGCGGAGGCCGAGGCCTTCGCCCTCGACGAGTACGGGCCGGCCCTGCTCCAGGGGGACCGCCTGCCCGACGCCCGGCGCAAGGAGATCGCGGCCAAATTCGCCCGCTACACCGGCCTGTCGCCAGGCTTACGTCGAGCGCTCGAACCTCTGCGTCCAGATCGACCGCTTCATCAAGGAGCTGCTGCGCGACGAGGGCAAGACCCTCGGCCGCCTCGACACCCGCTTCACCGGCTCCGACCTCGACTCGGCGGGCGAGTACTACGAATTCGATCCCGCCAGCGCCTCACGGACGGCCCCTTACGCCGCGGCGATCAACGACTACATCCGGCGCGACCTCAAGTTCGAGAGCGACCTCGTCTACGAGCGGCTGACCGACAAGGTCTCGCCCTGGGGTTGGGACTTCAACAACCAGTACGTGAACGTCGCCGATCTCCTGCGCCAGGCGATCACCCGCAACCCCCATCTCCAGGTGCTGATGGCGACCGGCGTCTACGACCTCGCCACCCCCTACTTCGACGCCTTCTTCACCCGCGACCATCTGGGGCTGCCGAAGGAGCTGCGGGGGAACGTCAAGGTCGAGCTCTACCAGGCGGGGCACATGATGTACGTCCGCAAGGCGGACCACGCGAAGCTGAAGAAGGATGTGGCGGAGCTGATCCGGAAGGCGCGGTAAGAAGCAGAAGGGGGGGCCTCCGGCCCGCCCCGCGGCACCTGGTCTTGAAGGAGATTCAGTGGCGCATGGCCACCCTGGACGTCGCCGTCGCCCTGCGCGGTGGCACGCCCGTACCGGAGCCTCCTGCGGCTTGAGCCGCATCCGCCGCGGCCCGAAGGCCTGCCGCAGGACCCGTCCCAGCACGGCCGGATGGAACAGCGCCGTCGGCGCCTTGAGCATGTGGTTGACCTCCTGGAACCGGCGGAAGATCTCCTGGCTCAGCGGGATCAGCCGGATCACCTGCTCGATGTACCAGTGCATGAACCTCACCTTGGCGGTGACCTTCCCCCCCTCGGTCGCCGGCCAGCGGAGATCCTCGCCGGTGGTCAGCGCCCAGGGACCGGCCACCAGCTTGGCGACCCGCTTCTGGAAGCGCTGGCTGTCCAGCCGCCCCTTGCCGTCGCGCAGACACTTGCGCAGCGCCAGCACCTCGAGGCCGATGAGGGTCATGCCCACGCCATAGACGGGATTGAAGGCGCAGACCGAGTCGCCGAGCGCCGCGAAACCTGCGGGCAGCCGCCTTCTCGTAGTTCCGCAGCCGGTTCTCCGTGCGCCGATAGCCCCAGATCTTCGACAGCGGCCGGGCGTGCTGGATGGCCCGGTAGAGCTCCGGCGTCGAGAGGCTGCGGGCGAACTGGAGGAAGCCCTCCTCGTCGGTGGGCGGATAGTCGTGCATCACCCCGGCGATGGTGACGATCCAGCGGTTGCCTTCGATGGGCTGGATGATCCCCGCCCGCGGCTGATACGGCGGCCGGTTCATGAGGAGCAGCGACTTCCACTCCTTCTTGTACTCCTCGACCGGCTCATAGATGCGGGTGGCGTAGCCCCAGAAGGCGTCGACCACCGTCTCCTCCGGCCTCGCGAACCCTTCGGCCTCCAGCCACTCGGGGGCCTTCGAGCCGCGGCCGCTGGTGTCGACCACCAGCTCCGCCGCCAGCGTCTCCACCTCGGGCAGAGCGTTGGGATCGTGATGGCGGGGCCGAATCCTCACGCCGTTCACCCGGGTGCCGTCCTCATTCACCAGACCGGCGACCTCGAACCCTTGCAGGAGATTGATCTTGGAGTTGGCCATCAGGTGGCGCCGCACCGTCGTCTCCAGCAGAGGACGGGTGAAGGTACAGAACTCGATTCCGATCTTCTTGCGGGGCGACCATCCCGAGCGATAGAGGATGCGGAAATCGCTGCCCTGGTCGAGGAGATGGCTACCCTGCGCCGCGAGGTCCGCGGTGACCCCCGGGAACAGCTCCTCGGCCACCTCGAGCCCCTCTTGAAGAAGAAATGGAGATGCCGGGCATGCGGTACGCCCGGCCGGTTCTCACTCCCCTCCGGCAACTGGTCCCGCTCGACGATGGTGACGCGGTCGAACTGATCGGCGAGCACCCGCGCGGCGAGCATGCCGCCGATGCTGCCGCCCACCACCACCGCGTGACGGCCGGGTACTGCAGCTCGTCCTGCCGCTGCTGCCCGCGCTATGGTCATTCATCATGTCCCCCCCTTCGGGTCTCCTGCACCACAGACTTGACCAACCCACTGTGCATAAGAAATGCCAGAGGATTGGTAATCCCTTCGGGCAGCGGAGTGGGGTTGTAAGAATTTCCCCCTCTCGCGATATCTTTCCCCGGGAGGTCACGGCCATGCGTCTTCACGTCCTCGGCAGCTCCGGCGGCTACCCCGCCCCCGACAACCCCAGCACCGGCTTTCTTCTCGAGCACGGCGGGACCCGGCTGTGGATGGACGCCGGCCACAGCACCTTCGCCGCGCTCCAGGGGTGGCCGACTTCACCCGCTTGGACGCCCTCGTGGTCAGCCACCCGCACCCCGACCACTGCGCCGACCTCTATCCTCTCATGTCGCCCTCCGCTACGGCCTGGCGAACGGCTTCCAGCTCCCCGTCTACGGACCTCCCGGCGCGCTGGAGGTGATCGGGAGGTTGCTGGGGGACGAGGGCGCGGCGAGCCTCGGCGACACCTTCGTCCCGCGCCGTGATCGAAGGGGGCGCCGTCGAAATGGCCGGGGTCCGCCTGAGCTTCCTGCGCACCGACCACCCCATCACCCCCGCGATCCGCGCCGAAAGGCGGACGGCACGCTCACCTACTCGGCGGACACCGGTCCCGGCCTGACCTCGCGGGCTTCGCCCAGGAGAGCGATTTCCTCCTCTGCGAGGCCAACTACCAGGATGGCCGGATGGGCCCGCCCCTCCACCTGAGCGCCCGCCAGGCCGCCGGCATCGCCATCCAGGCGGGGAGCCCGGGAGCTGGCGCTCACCCACGTCTGGCCGACGCTGGATCCGCGGGTCTCGCTTCGGGAGGCGCGGGAGACGGCGAGGGGATCTGCCCATCCGCTGGGCGGGACCGGGCGAGATCTAGAAAATCGGGCGTGCTTGAAAAATATCCCGGGGCGCGGGAAGGGCATTTGTATCTAGTGCCATGACCCTGTACAAACCGTGACACCCGTCTTCTCTGTCCTGTAGTGTCAGGTCCTGTCACTGTCAGAGCACACTCCCGTCCTCTGACAGAGCCATTAGCCCATTCACAGCGGCGTATTTCTCTAGCAACAAAAATTCTCACGTGGCTCTGCAAAATTTGTCACTGCCCGGCCGGCAATTTGCAGTTCTCTAATCGGGGACAGTAAGCAAAGGAGGACCAAGAGCGATGGGCTTTCTGGGGGAGGGTTTTCGGTCCGAGCCGGGAAGAAATCTGGCGCCAGCTCTGCGCCGAGATAGGCACAGACTTCGTCGGCGGGGGCTTCTGGAAGGGGGACAAGGTCCAGGCCCACGTGAAGAACTGGACGCTGGACCCTGGACACCTACACGGTCTCCAGCGGGCACAGCCACGTCACCTACACCCGGATGCGCTCCCCTTTCGTGAGCCGGGACAACTTACTTCCGGATCTACCGCGCGGGCCTTTTCAGCGGGCTGGGCAAGGCGCTCGGCATGCAGGAGCATCGACGCCGGCCACTCCGCGAAGTTCGACGACGAGTTCATCGTCCAGGGGAACAGCCAGCGCAAGGTCCGGGTCCTGCTCGCCAACCCCGAGGTCCGCCGGCTGATCGAGGCCCAGCCGCAGATCCGGCTCGAGATCCGGGACGACGAAGGCTTCTTCAAGACCCGCTTTCCCGAGGGCGTGGACGAGCTCCACTTCCTCGCGCTGGGGACGATCAAGGACGTCGACCGGCTGAAGATGATGTTCGACCTCTTCGCCGCGGTTCTCGAAGAGCTCAATCGGGTAGGCTCCGCCACCAAGAGCGGACCCCGAGGTCGCGCTGTAAGTCAGCGCACTGACTAGGAGAGGTTCCCGTCCCTGGTCCGGACGCCGAAAACTCGAGCCGCGATATCTGGCTGCGGACGGAGGGCATCATCGGCCTCGCCCAAGCCAAGCAGCACGGCAGCGGCACCATGCTCCTCCTCCTCTCCGGCACCAACCTCGAGGTCGCCGAGCACAGAGACGAGTTGCTGCGGAAGATCAAGGAAGCCGAGGGCACGGCGGCCCGGGATCGCCAGGTTGGCTTCCCCGGGGAGTGAAGAGCGCCGGCGCCGTACCCCTTGCCCCCCGCTACGGCGGTCATGAACTTGGTCGGCCCATAGACGGTCGCGGCGCACGAGGGGTCGAGACCCTGGACGAAGACGCGGTCGGTGAAGTCGCGGATCAGGTCGTCCGTGCACTTGCCGCCGCCGCCGTGGCCGCTGCGCGGGACGATCACGTGCAGGCGGTTGGTCATGGAACGCGACGCCTGCTCCGCGAACTCCGGCGGGGTGACCGGGTCGCGCTCACCAGAAAGCCCCTGCTCGGGAACGTCCGAGTGGACCGGCTCGTGCGCGTCCGCCGGGACCCTGCCCCGCGGCCAGACCTTGCAGGCCGCCTGCTGCTGGCGGATGCGGTAGTCGCCGAGGTAGGTCCAGGGTGTCCGCCTTGGCGATCATCTCCTCGGTGATGAACGGCAGGTCCTCGGCGCAGGTGACCGAGAAGTCCATGCCCCAGTAGAGCCCCTCGGTGATGTTCAGCCGGCGCGCGATCGACATCTGGACGAGCGGCGCGAGGACCCCCTGGGCGGCCTTGCGGATCTGGAGCGGCAGGCCCCCTACGCTCGGGCCATACATCAGGAAGCGGATGCCCTCGGCCACCAGCCCCCAACTCGGCCGCACCTCCTGCCGCTCGCCCGTGCTGGTATCGGTGACGGTCACGGTCAAGCCCTTGTCGATCCGCTCCTTGAGGGTTTTCAGGTCCGCCCGGGTATCGGGGAAAGCGGCCCGGCATGCGGGCTGCGAGGCGCACTCCGTCAGCAGGAGATCGAGCGCCCGCTGGCCGGCGTAGGCGTGGCCCAGCGGGATGTACGACTTCAGCAGGGTCACGCCGGTGAGCATCACGCTGCGCACCGTGTCCGGATGCCGGCGCCAGTAGACCTGGGCCATAGTCGTGCCGTACGAGGCGCCGTGCAGGTTGATCTTGCCGTAGCCGAGCCACTGGCGGACCTCGTTCAGGTCGTCCGCGGAGGCGGTCGTGGTGTACTGGCTCAGATCCGCGACCTTCTCCAGCTTCTCGCGGCACCTGGTGACCCCCCTGACCAGGGAACAGCTCCCAGGCGGCGAGGCGGAAGTCGACCGGCTCGCCGTAGAAGGAACAGTGGAGCGGGTTCGACCGGCCGGTGCCGCGCTGGTCCACCAGCCACGATGGCCCGCTCCAGGCGCAGGTCGCTCTGGGCGTACTCGCCGGCGCTCTCCGCGATCGCCTGCCCGGGGCCGCCGCCGAAGGCCCCTCGAAGATGGGATCGGGCTGCTTATCCGGTCCCAGGGCCGGGAGGATCACGATATTCAGACCGATCTTCCTCCCCCGCCGGCTCTCGCGGTTCTCCCAGACCGGATAGGTGGCGCACTGCACCTCCTGGTCATAGCCCCGCACCCGGCACGGGTGGGGCTTGACCGCCACCGCCTCGACCGGACCGGTGGGAGCCGGCGGTCCGAGCTGCGCCCGCTTGGCCTCCTCCCACCCCGCGGCGTCGAGGGCCTGAACGCTCGCGAGCTGGAGCTTCACCGCTCTCCGGGCCGTCGCCAATCTCCAAGGCCTCGATCCGCCTTTCCTCACGATTCACCCAGATGAAGCCGCCCTTTCTCTCACCTTCCAGACGGTACTTGCGGGTCGGCACGCCGCCGCGCTCCTCGAACTCCACGTAAGAGACCTTCATCGGGCTGGAGAAGCGGAGGGGCAGGCGCGTTCGGCGTTCAGATCCGGCGCTTACCAGGCGCCGACGGTGAAGCTCCCCTCCGGGTCTTTCAGGGCGGCGAAGGCGAGGTTCAGCGGTGAAATCGCGGTGGACAGGGTCCAGGAAGAGACCGGTGCGGCGATCGTCTCGGCCGGCCGGCCGGCAGAGAAGACCTCGACACGGATGGACTTTCCGTCCGGCAGCTGACTCGACCGTCTTCCGCGAGCTCCCGCTGGTTCGCGGAAAGCTCCCAGATCCTCATGACCTTGGGCGCCAGGCCGGGGCCATCCATCTCGAAGGCTACCAGGAAGCTGTTGTCGCTCCTCGGCTTCGTAAGGACCTCCGCGCGGCTCCCGCTCACGAAGAGCAGCTCGTCGCCCGGGCCGCTCCCGTCCAGGTGGCTCGCGGTGTAGCGATAGAGCTTTCCGGATTCACCGCGGGCCGGCGCGGCCGCCCACGAGAACGGACAAGGTCAGGGCGATGAGGATCGCGGTTCGAATCGGCCAGCTCTTTTGCATCGAGAACTCCTCCCCGGGCAGGGATTGGATCTCTACTACGT
>CAVXIG010000005.1:0-57314 GCA_963761645.1 uncultured Acidobacteriota bacterium | reverse complement strand
TGTCGGCGCGCCGACAAAGGTTCAAGCGATACATCTAAGGTAGATTCTCAGCTTCGGCCGCGTTGACCTCCGCCCCCCGCTTTATGCTAGTTTGCCGGACGGCATGGCAACCTCCGACTCTACTTTCGACGAGCCCCTGAACGAGCTCCGCCGCCAGATCCAGGAGCTGGAAGGCTTCCCGGCGGGGAGCGGGCAGGAGAAGGAGCTCGACCGCCTGCGCCATACGCTGCGCAAGAGCACCTCCGACGTCTACGGCGGCCTCAACCGCTGGCAGAAGACCCTGGTGGCCCGCCATCAGGACCGCCCCTATACCCTCGAGTACGTCCAGGCGCTGATGACCGACTGGGTGGAGATCCACGGCGACCGCGCCTTCGGCGACGATCCCGCCATCGTCTCCGGGTTCGCCACCTTCCGCGGCCGGAGCGTCGCGGTGATCGGCCATCAGAAGGGGCGCGACACCAAGGAGCGGATCCTGCCGCAACTTCGGCCAGCCGCGCCCCGAGGGGTACCGCAAGGCGCTGCGGGTGATGAAGATGGCGGAGCGGTTCGGCCGCCCCGTCCTCACCTTCATCGACACCGCCGGCGCCTATCCCGGCCTCGACGCCGAGGAGCGCGGGCAGGCCGAGGCGATCGCCCGCAACCTCATCGAGATGGCCGTGCTGGAGGTGCCGATCGTCGTCACCGTCACCGGCGAGGGGGGGAGCGGCGGCGCGCTGGCGCTCGGGGTGGGCGACCGGGTGTACATGCTGGAGTACGCCACCTACTCGGTGATCTCACCCGAGGGGTGCGCCGCCATCCTCTGGAAGGACCAGGACCGGAAGAACGAGGCCGCCGAGGCGATGAAGATCACGGCGCCCGACCTCCTGGCCCTCGGCGTCGTCGACGAGATCATCCCCGAGCCCGCCGGCGGCGCCCACACCGATCCGGACGCCGCCTGCCGGCGGGTGGGCGACGTCGTCGAGCGGGCGCTCAACGATCTGCAGCGCCTCTCCACCAAAGAGCTGATCGCGCGCCGCTACGAGAAGTTCCGGGCCCTCGGGGCGTTCGACGAGGGATAACGCGCTGAGCTCGCCGGTGGAGTGGGTGGCCGCGCCGGTGCCGGAGTGGGCCGCCGGTCTCGAACGGGACGGCGTGCCGTCCTGGCTCGCGGCGCTGCTCGCGCGGCGGGGCGTCGAGGACTCGCGCGGCGCCGATCGCTTCCTGCATCCATCCCTGGACCAGCTCCACGATCCGTTCCTGCTCGCCGGCATGGAGGAGGCGGTGGCCCGGCTGCTGGCCGCCCGCGAGCGCAAGGAGAAGGTCGCGGTGGTCGGCGACTACGACGTCGACGGCATCTCGGCGACCGCCCTGCTGCTCGCCGTGTTCGCGGCCTGCGGCATCGAGGCGAAGGCGGTGATGCCGCACCGGCTGCGCGAGGGGTACGGCTTCCAGCCGGTCCACGTGGAGCGGGCTCGCGAGCTGGGGTGCGGCCTGATCGTCACCGCCGACTGCGGCAGCTCGTCGGTCGAGGCGGTGGAGGCGGCGATGGCGGCCGGGATCGGCGTCATCGTCACCGATCATCACCTGCCGGGGTGCGAGCTGCCGGCGGGCGCGCTGCACATCAACCCCCATCAGTCGCATTGCACCTACCCGTTCCGGGATCTCGCGGCGGTCGGGCTCGCCTTCAAGCTGGCGCTGGCCCTGGCGGTGCGGTGCGGCAAGACGCTCGATCCGGCGCCGCTGCTGCGGGTGGCCTGCCTGGGCACGATCGCGGACCTGGTGCCGCTCCACGGCGAGAACCGGGTGATCGCGGCGCTCGGCCTCAAGGCGCTCGCCGAGGCGAAGTCGCAGGGGTTGAAGGCGCTCATCCTGCAGTCCGGGATGAAGCCGCCGTTCACGGCGGCGGACGTCGGCTTCCGCATGGGGCCGCGGATCAACGCGGCGGGGCGGCTGCACGATCCCGAGCGGGCGCTGGAGCTGCTGCTGAGCCGCGACGCCGGCCGCGCCGCGGCGCTGGCGGCCGAGCTCGACGGCTGGAACCGCGAGCGGCAGACCACGGAGACGCGGGTGGTGGAGGAGGCGATGCGGCAGTTCGCCGAGCGCTCGCCGCTGCCGCCGATCCTGGTGGCGTGGAGCGAGAGCTGGCATAAAGGCGTGGTGGGGATCGCCGCCGGCCGGATCGCCAAGGATCTCCATCGCCCCGTGATCCTGCTGGCGGTCGAGGGACCGACGGCGACCGGCTCGGGGCGCAGCCTGCCGGGCCTCGAGCTGCACGGCTTCCTCTCGGCCTGGAAAGAGCGGATGGAGAAGTTCGGCGGCCACTCGCAGGCGATCGGGCTGACGGTGGCGACCGACCGCCTGGAGGAGCTGCGGAGCGCGTGGGAGGCGGCGGGGGCGGAGTGGCCGGCGGAGATGCTGGTGCGGCGGGTCGAGTACGAGCTGCACATGGCGCCGGCCGAGGTGTCGCCCCGCCTGCTGGCGCAGCTCGCGAAGCTCGAGCCGTTCGGCCAGGGGAATCCGCGGCCGCTCCTGCGCACCGGTCCGCTGCGGATCGAGGGGGAGCCGCGCAATTTCGGCAACGGCCATCTCTCGGCGCGGGCCCGCGGGGGAGACGGCGCTGCCGTCGAGCTGGTAGGGTGGCGGTGGGGAGAGCGCGCGCGGGACCTGCGCGGCAGCTTCGAGGTCCTCGCCTGTGTCGAGGACGACTCCTATCGGGGCGGTCCGGTGCTGCGGCTGGTGGACAGCCGGCCCTCTTGAATCGAACCCGATCCCGAACTAGAATTCATCGCCGATGGCGCGCAAAGCCCGCTCTTACGTCTCCCTCTTCCGCAAGCTGCTGCTCGCGGCGCTGGTGCTGCTCGTCGTGGGGGTCGTCGGGCTCTTCATGTTCGGCAAGGCCGGCCAGCGGCGGGACAAGCCGGCGACGGCCGAGGAGCCCGGCGGCTCCAAGGGGATGACGCTGATCGGCGAGGATTTCGATTACACCTTCACCGACGGCGCCCGCCCGGTCTTCCACATCAAGGGGGAGAGCATCAAGGCGGACCGCGAGGGGACGATCTACCTGGACCGCGTCGGCGTCACGCTCTGGGACCGCCAGGGGCGCATCTTCCATCTCGAGAGCCGGAAGGCGAGCTTCAACCGCGAGTCCAACGAGGGTCAGCTCCAGGGCAACGTCGTCGTCCGCGGCCCCAATGAGCTCGAGCTGCGCACCGCCCGCCTCAACCTCCAGCAGAAGGGGGACGTGGTGATGAGCGAGGTGCCGGTCGAGATCCTCTATGGCGGCAAGTACGTCGCGCACGCCGGCCGGCTGAACATCAACATCCCCGGCGAGGTCTACACCCTCCAGGGGGGAGCCCGCATCGACAGCGTCCCGGGGGTGCAGCCGCCGGTCCAGGTCACCGCGCAGCGGTTGATCTACGACCGCCAGAAGCTCTGGATGCGCGCCGAGGGGGGCACCAAAATCCGCCGCGGGCAGGACCGGCTGGCGGCCGTGCGCATCTACGGCAACCTGTCGGACGACGAGTCCGGGCTCAAGTTCGTCCACGCCTTCTGGGAGATCGAGGGGGAGACCCACTCGACGACGGCGCTGGCGCCCGGGCAGGCCGCGTCGCCGACGACGATCCGCTTCAAGGGGGGGAAGGATCTCGCGGTGGTCTTCCAGCCGGAGGGGAACCAGGCGCGGCGGGTGGAGTACACGGCGCCGGAGAACGGCCGCGTGCAGATGGATTCGACGGGCGGCGGCGTCTCCCGCACGCTCACCGCGCGCCGCCTCGAGGGGACGATGGAGAACGGCGTGCTGAACGCGGCGGACGCCTTCGGCGGCGTCGAGATCCGCGAGGTCTCGCGGGTGGATGGCAAGCCGGTCCTGCGCCAGGCCACCGGCCAGCGCGGCTCGGCCACTTTCAAGCCGGACGGCCAGCTCGCCACCATGACCTTCGAGAACAACGTCGTCTACCACGACGGCCAGGTGACCGCCACCGGCAACCGCGGGGCGCTCGACATGGAGCAGGGGCGCGGCGAGTTCGTCGGCGACCCGGTGGTGGTGACCAGCGACCGCGGCCGGATCGAGGCGCCGAGGATGGTCTACAACACCGACCAGCAGATCGTGAACGCCCGCGGCGGCGTAAAGGCGCTGCTGCAGAAGGTGGAGGAGACGGCGCTCTCTGGCACGCCGCTTGCTAACGGGCAGGGTCCAGTGCATGTAGAATCCCAGGAGGCGTTCTGGCGGCAGCAGCCGTCCTCGTTCATCTTCCGCGGCGACGTGCGCGCCTGGCGCGGGGACAACCTGCTGCTGGCGCCGGAGCTGCGCGGGGACAAGGCGGCGAACCAGCTCACCGCCACGGGCGGGGTGAAGACGCTGTTCTATCCCACCCAGGAGCAGGCGGGTAAAGCGGGGACGGGGGCCGCGGCGCAGAAGCCGAAGCCGATCCAGGTCTCGGCGGGCGACCTCCAGTATCAGGAGAAGGGGGAGGGCAGCCAGACGAAGAGCGGCCTGCTCCTCTACACCGGCAACGTGCGGGTGGACCAGGAGGGGAAGACCCTCACCTGCCAGCGGCTGGAGGTCGATCTCGGGGCCGACCGGCAGGCGAAGACGATGACTTGCACCGGCGACGCCAAGATCAACGATCCCAAGGTGGGGCGCAAGATCGACGGGCAGAAGGCGCTCTACCAGGTGAGCCAGCGGCAGATCGACATCACCGGCGAGCCGGTGACGATGACCGACAAGGACGGCAATCAGGTGCGCGGCAAGCGGGTGCTCTACTACGTCGACGACGGCCGGGCGGTGGTGCAGGGGAAGGAAGGGGAGGCGAATCCGGCCCCCGCCATCCAGACCCGGCCCTCGGCGAAGCCGCCGAAAGCCGGCAGAAGCCACCGGCGCAGAATGCAGGGGAATCACGAACGATGACCGAGCCGTTGAGCGAAAGGACCGGGGAGGCGCGGAAGCTCGCGACGGCCAACCTGCGCAAGGTGTACCGCGGCCGGGCCGTGGTGCAGGACGTGTCGATCGAGGTCGGCCCGGGGGAGATCGTGGGGCTGCTGGGCCCCAACGGCGCGGGCAAGACGACGACCTTCTACATGGTGGTCGGGCTGACGCCGCCCGATTCGGGCGACCGTCCTGCTCGGCGACGAGGACATCACCGAGCTGCCGATGTACCTGCGGGCGCAGCGCGGGATCAGCTACCTGCCGCAGGAGCCGTCGGTCTTCCGCCGGATGTCGGTCGAGAACAATCTGCGGGCGATTTTCGAGACGGTCGACCTCTCGCACGCGGAGCAGGAACGGCGCATCGACCAGCTCATCGCCGACCTCGGACTGTCCAAGGTCCGGCGCACCCGCGGGGCCCTGCTGTCGGGCGGCGAGCGGCGGCGGGTCGAGATCGCGCGGGCGCTGGTCATCAACCCGTGGTATATCCTTCTCGACGAACCGTTCGCCGGGATCGACCCGATCGCGGTTCTCGACATCCAGGGCATCATCAGGCACCTGAAGTCGATGGGGATCGGAATTCTGATCACCGACCATAACGTGCGGGAAACATTGAAAATAACCGACCGGGCCTATATCATCAACAACGGCGAAATTCTGCGCTCCGGCACCCCGCTGGAACTTTCGACGGACGCGCAAGTCCGAAAAATCTATCTCGGAGAAGACTTCACTCTGTAGGCTGAAAGCGGAATGGCGTTAGAGCAAAAACTATCGTTGAAGCTGTCACAGAAGCTTGTGATGACGCCTTCTTTGCAGCAGGCGATCAAGCTGCTGCAGATGACGCGCATGGAGCTCGAGACGCTCCTGACCCAGGAGCTGGTGGAGAATCCCGTCCTCGAGGAGTCGGGGGAGATCACCGAGGAGGAGACACCCCAGCGGGAGGAGCAGGAGGCGGCTCCCGAGCCGCCGGCCAACGGCGAGGGCCTCGACCACGAGAAGTCGATGGAGAACATCGACCTCGACGCCTACTTCGGCGACTACTGGGAGGGCTCCGGGGCGTCGTCGATGATGGAGGAGCGGGAGGAGCCGCCGATCGAGAACAGCCTCTCCCGCGAGGCCGACCTCTACGACCACCTCCTCTGGCAGCTCCACATGGCGGAGATCGGTCCCCGCCAGCGCGAGATCGTCGAGCTGATCATCGGCAACCTCAACCCGGACGGCTTCCTGGTCGCCACCCTCGAAGAGATCCTCGCCATGGGCGACGCCGAGGGGCGCGAGTACACCATGGCGGAGATCGAGGAGGCGCTCGCCATCGTGCGCTCCTTCGATCCGCCGGGCATCGCCTGCGTCGACCTGCGCGAGAGCCTGCTGCTGCAGATGGACATGAAGGGGATCGAGCCGGAGTCGCTGGCGCGGCGGATGGTCGACGAGGCCTGGGACCTCTTCCTGCGCCGGCAGTTCCCGGCGGTGGCCAAGAAGCTGAACGTCGAGCTGCCGGAGCTGGAGGCGGCGCTCGAGGTGGTGCGCACGCTGGAGACCCACCCGGGGCGCCAGTTCAGCACCGACCGGCCGCACTACATCGAGCCCGACGTCTTCGTCCGCCGGGTCGGCGACGAGTACGTCATCCAGCTCAACGACGACGGCCTCCCCCGGCTGCGGGTCAGCCGCGCCTACCGGCGCATGCTGCAGACCATGCGCAGCGAGGGGCGGCAGAGCGAGGCGCAGGCGTTCATCAAGGACAAGATCCGCTCGGCGGTCTGGCTGATCAAGAGCCTCGACCAGCGCCAGCGCACGATCTACAAGGTGGCGGCGTCGATCGTCCGCCAGCAGCGCGAGTTCCTCGACCGCGGCATCGAGCACCTGCGGCCGATGGTGCTGCGCGACGTCGCCGAGGACATCGGCATGCACGAGTCGACGGTCAGCCGGGTGGTCTCCAACAAGTACATCCACACCCAGCGCGGCCTCTTCCCGATGAAGTTCTTCTTCCACAGCGGCATCGACCGCGAGTACGGCGACAACATCTCCTCGCTGACCGTCAAGCGCAAGATCGAGCAGATGATCCAGGCCGAGGACCCGAAGCGGCCGCTGTCCGACAGCGAGCTGATGCGGATCCTCAACCGCGAGGGGATCCAGATCGCCCGCCGCACGGTGGCGAAGTACCGGGACGAGCTCAACATCCCCTCGTCGACCGACAGGAAGCAGATCTTCTGAGGTGGGTCTCGGCGCGCTGACCCGGCCGGAGCTGATCTTCCCGGATCTGCCGGCGACGGATCGCCCCGGGGTGTTGCGCGCCTTGGCCGAGCGCGTCGCCGCGGCAGGGGCTGGTCGAGAACGGCGACGAGCTGTTCCAGAAGCTCTGGGAGCGCGAGCAGCTCGGCTCCACCGGCATCGGCCAGGGAGTCGCCATCCCGCACTGCAAGCTGAACGGCCTCCGGCAAGGGGTGGTGGCGATCGGCCTGGTGCCGGCGGGGTGGAGTTCGGGGCGGTCGACGGCCAGCCGGTGAAGGTCTTCTTCCTGGTCGTCTCGCCCGGCGGGTCGCCGGCCCAGCACCTGCAGGCGCTGGCCGCCATCTCGCGCTGGATCAAGGCGGACGGGCATGCCGGCCGGCTCCTCGGTCTGCACGATGCGGCGCGGGTGTACGATCTCCTGCGCGATGAGAACGACTGAGGACGGCTGATGGAGAGCGAAACGCATCCGGAAACGTATCTGATGGAGCCCGGGAGCGGCGCGGTGCCGGTCGCGGAGCTGCTGGGGGAGGAGCTGAGCTACCTCCGCCTCAGCGTCCTCTCCGGCCAGTCGCACCTGGACAACCTGATCACCCATCCGCGGGTGCAGAAGCCGGGGCTCGCCTTCGCCGGCTACTACGCCTACATCAAGCCGGGGCGGGTGCAGATCATCGGCGAGAGCGAGGCCGAGTACCTGAAGACGCTCGAGGAGGAGGAGCGGCTCGAGCGGCTCGACCGCATCACCGGCCTGCCGGTGCCGGTGTTCGTCATCACCAAGGGGCTGCCGCCGCTCCCCGGCTTCCTCTCGCTCTGCCAGAACCGCGAGGTGCCCGTCCTCTCCTCGCCCGCCCTGTCGTCGAACGTCATCAAGGGGATCAGCTACTTCCTGGAGGACCACCTGGTCCCCTCGACCTCGCTGCACGGCGTGCTGCTCGAGATCTACGGTCTCGGCGTGCTGCTGATCGGCGAGAGCGGGGTGGGCAAGAGCGAGTCGGCCCTCGACCTGATCACCCGCGGCCACAGCCTGGTGGCGGACGACAAGGTGCAGGTCAAGCGCTATCCCAACGGCGAGCTGGTCGGCTACAACGAGGGGCCGCTGCGCCACCACATGGAGCTGCGGGGGATCGGGATCATCAACGTCCAGGATCTGTTCGGCCTCGCCTCGGTGCGCGAGCGGACGACGATCGACCTGGTGATCGAGCTGGAGCACTGGCGCGACGGCCGGGCCTACGACCGGCTCGGCCTCGACGAGACCGTGTTCCACATCCTGGAGACCCCCTGCCCCTACATCCGCATGCCGGTCGCCATGGGGCGCAACATCAGCATCCTGGTCGAGATCGCGGCGCGCAACCACGTGCTGAAGCTGCAGGGGCACCACTCGGCCCGGGAGTTCGCGCGCAAACTCGAGGCTCAGCTTGAACGAAACCGCAAAGGCCCCCGCTAAGACCCCCGCCAAGGCCCGGCTCGTCATCATCACCGGCCTCTCGGGGTCGGGCAAGAGCGTGGTCGCCAAGTGCTTCGAGGATCTCTCGTACTACACGGTCGACAACCTGCCGCTGCCGCTGCTGCGCCTCTTCCTCGACAACCCGCTGGAGCTGGTGCGCGGCAACGACCGCATCGCCGTGGTCACCGACGTGCGCGCTCCCGGCTTCGCCGAGGAGTTCCCGCGCCTGTTCGCCGAGATCGACCGCGACCGCATCGACCCCCGGCTGCTCTTCCTCGAGGCCTCGGACGAGGTGCTGGTGCGGCGCTTCTCCGAGACCCGGCGCCCCCACCCCCTGGCGCCGGACCAGCCGGTGATCGAGGGGATCCGCCGCGAGCGCGAGGTGCTGGCGGAGCTGCGCGCCCGCGCCGACATGGTGTTCGACACCAGCGCCTGGTCGATCCACGAGATCCGCAGCCAGGTCTACCGCGAGTTCGCCACCAATCCCGGCGAAGAGCCCGGAATGGTCGTCTCCCTGGTAAGCTTCGGCTTCAAGCACGGCATCCCCTACGGCACCGACCTGCTCTTCGACGTGCGGTTTCTGCCCAACCCGCACTTCGTTCCCGGCTTGCGCGAGCAGACCGGGCAGGACGACGGGGTGCAGGACTATCTCGACCAGCAGCCGGACTTCGCGGAGCTGGTCGGCCGGCTGACCGATCTGCTGGCCTATCTGCTGCCGCGTTACCGCCGGGAGAACCGGAGCTATCTCTCGGTGGCGATCGGCTGCACGGGGGGGCGGCACCGGTCGGTGGCCGTCGCCGAACGTCTGAAGCTGGCGCTGGAAGAACGGGAGTGGCCGGCGCGCGTGATCCATCGCGACATCGCCCGCTATTCGCGGCGATCAGCGGGCGGAATCGCGGGGAGAACGGGCGCGTTACCATTCTGGGAGTGTTTCTAAGCCGATGATCGGAAAACTGATACTGACTCATGGCGGTCTGGCGCGCGAGCTCCTGGCCGCTGCGAATACCATCTCGGGCTCGCTGAACGGGTTCGAGGCGCTGTCGCTCGACTGGAGCGACGGTTTCGACGAGGCGCGCGACCAAGGTGGCCGCGGCCCTGGAGCGGCTCGACGAGGGGCAGGGGGTGCTGATCCTGACCGACATGTACGGCGGCACGCCCTGCAACATCTCGATGACCTTCTACCAGGCCGGCAAGTTCGAGGTGCTGACCGGGGTGAACCTGCCGATGGTCCTGCGCCTGGCCTGCCAGGCGGGAGCCGAGAAGGGCACCGTCTCCGAGCTCGCCCACTGGCTGCAGGACAAGGGGCAGCGGAGCGTCTGCCTGGCCGGGGATCTGGACAAGGGGCGCGGCTGCGGGCCGAGCTGCGCGGTGCCGGCGCCGGTCGCGGTCAAGGCGGAGGAGCCGCATGATTGAGCGCCAGACGGAGATCGTCAACCGCCTGGGCCTGCATGCACGAGCCGCCGCCAAGCTGGTGCACACCGCCGGCAACTTCCAGAGCCGGATCACCGTCGTGAAGGACGGCGAGGAGGTGGACGCCAAGAGCATCCTCGGCATCCTCCTGCTGGCGGCGGGGCAGGGGAGCCAGGTGACCGTCCGCGCCGAGGGGCAGGACGAGGAGGACGCCGTGCAGGCCGTGACGACGCTCATCGCCAATCGATTCGACGAGGAGAGCTGATGCGGGCAGCCGAGCCGATGCAGGTCTTGAAGGGAATGGGGGTCTCCGACGGCATCGCCATCGGCCGCGCCGTCTGTCTGGAGACCCGCGGCCCGGAGGTCTTCCGCCTCCACGTCCCCGAATCCCAGGTGGAGGGGGAGATCGCCCGCCTGCGCGAGGGGGCCCGCCATGCCCGCGGCGAGCTGCAGCGCCTGCGCGCGCGCGCCGAGGAGGACCTCGGCAACGACCTCGCCGCCATCTTCGACGCCCATGTCCTGCTGCTCTCCGACGTCAAGTTCCTGGGCCGGGTGGAGGAGCGGATCCGCACCCAGCAGGTCAACGCCGAGTGGGCGGTGCACAAGACCGCCGAGGAGCTCGACAACCGCTTCGCGCACATGGACGACCCCTACATCCGCGAGCGCAGCGAGGATCTGACCGACGTCAGCCGCCACCTGCTGCGCAGCCTGCAGGGGATCGCCCACCACGACATCTCCGAGCTGCCGGCGGACATCGTCATCGTGGCCGACGACCTGACCCCTTCCGATGCCATCCGGCTCGGCCGCGAGCGGGTGATCGGCTTCGCCATCGGCTCCGGCGGCCGCACCTCGCACACCACGATCATCGCCCGCTCCCTCAACATCCCGGCCGTGGCCGGCCTGGTGGGGGTGATGGGCCTGATGCGCGACGAGGCCCCGATCATCGTCGACGGCGAGACCGGCTCGGTGATCGTCTATCCCACCGCCGAGGTGCTCCAGCAGTACCGGACGCGCAAGGCCGAGATCGAGCGCCGCGACCGCGACCTGCTGGCCACCGCCGAGCTCGCGGCCGTGACCCGCGACGGGGTCGAGGTGCAGCTCATGGCCAACATCGACCTTCCCGAGGAGGTCGACGAGGTGCCGATGTTCGGCGCCGCCGGCGTCGGCCTCTACCGCAGCGAGTTCCTCTACATCGAGAAGAGCCCGCAGATGCCGACCGAGGAGGAGCACGTCGAGATCTACCGCCGCCTGGTCGAGTTCGCGGCGCCCCACCCGGCGATCATCCGCACCTACGACCTGGGCGGGCGCAAGCTGGCGCGCGAGATGATGGCGACGCGCGAGGAGAACCCGGTCCTGGGGCTGCGCGGCATCCGCCTGACCCTGGCGCGCCCGGAGGTCTTCCGCAGCCAGATCCGGGCGCTCTACCGCGCCGGGCTGTACGGCAATCTCTGGATCATGCTGCCGCTGGTGAGCACCGTCGAGGAGGTGCGGCAGTTCCGCGCCTTCGCCGACGAGGTCATGGCCGAGCTCGAGCGCGAGGGGCTGCCCTTCCGCCGCGACGTGCGGCTCGGCGTCATGATCGAGGTCCCGGCCGCCGCCGTCATCGCCGACATCCTGGCCCGCGAGGTCGACTTCTTCTCGATCGGCACCAACGACCTCATCCAGTACTCGATGGCGGTCGACCGCAACAACGAGCACGTGGCGAGTCTCTATCAGCCGCTGCATCCGGCGATTCTGCGCATGTTACGATTCGTCATCGACAGCGCTCGAGCGGCCGGAATCGAGGTGGGGCTCTGCGGCGAGATGGCCGCGGATCCGCGCTTCGCGCTGCTGCTGGTGGGCCTGGGGCTGCGGCGCCTCTCGATGAGCCCGCGCCAGATCCCCGAGGTCAAGAGCTGGCTCCGCGAGGCGACCGCGTCCGGCCTGGCCGAGCTCGTCGAGGGGTGCATGGAGCACAGCACCGCCGCCGAGGTGGAGCGCCACATGAGCAGTTACTTCGAGTGCTCCCTGCCCCTGCGGGTGAGCGCATCCGGCGTCTAGAGATCGACTTCCGAGAGGGACTTGCAATGCGTTTGCCGATTCGCCGAGTGGAGAAGCCCTGGGGCTACGAGCTGATCTTCGCCCACACCGACCGCTACGTCGGAAAGATCCTGCACGTCAACGCCGGAGAGGCGCTCTCCCTCCAGTACCATGAGATCAAGGACGAGACCCTCTACCTCTCCGAGGGCGAGGTGGAGCTGGTGGTGGAGGAGGATGGCGCGCTGGTCAGCACCGTCCTGCGCGGCGGGGACTCCTACCGCATCACGCCCGGAACCAAGCACCGCATGGTCGCGGGCGAGAACGGCTGCGACATCATCGAGGTCTCCACTCCGGAGCTCGACGACGTGGTGAGACTCGAGGATCGTTATGGCCGAGCTTAGATCGTTCCGCGCCGCCCTCCTCCCCCTGGCTCTGGGCGTCACGCTCGGCATCGCGGGATGCGGCGGCACCACCCCCCAGCCGGTCACCCGCAAGGCTCCGGAGGCGGCGCCCAAGGAGCAGCCGGCGCCCGCCGCCACCGATGCTGCCAATGCTGCCAATGCCGCGCCGTCGCAGGCTCCGGCACCCGTCGAAATCACCGCCGGCGCGCGAGAAGACGGGGGACGCCGCGCCGGTGGTCGTCGACGCCGGCGTGGAGGACGCCGCCTTGGTGCCGGCCACCCTGGTCGAAGCCGCTCACGCCGAGCGGCAGCGGCGCGCCGGCTCCGGCAAGAAATCGATCGCGGTGATCAACGACAAGACCCTGCCCAAGTACGCCAGCAAGGGGCAGATCACCATCGCCGACACCAAGAAAGACAAGAACAAGGTGAAGACGGCGAGCCCGCAGGTGGCGGCCGCCGAGGCCGAGGCCCGCGACGAGCAGCACTGGCGCAGCCGGGCCCGCCAGCTCCGCGAGAACTGGCGCCAGGTGGCCGACGAGGTCAAGGAGCTGGAGCGGAAGTCCGCCGAGCTGCGCCAGAAGTTCTACGGCGAGACCGACACCTTCCTGCGCGACACCCAGGTCAAGCCGGACTGGGACCGGGTGCTCGACCGTCTGCGCCAGGCGCGGCTCGACGTCGACACCGCCAAGCAGGACGTCGCCAAGTTCCTCGAGGAGGGGCGGGCCGCCGGCGCCCAGCCCGGCTGGCTGGACGAGGGGTCCGAAGAGGAGCCCGCGGACGAGAGCGGCAAGGCGAAAGAGCCGGTGCCGGCCCTGCAGTCGATCGAGCCGCCGGTGATCGAGAACGACAGCATCAAGTCCCCTCCTCCGGGCTTCTGAGACCGCCATGACGCCTCCCCGCCGCTTCTTCATCGAGACCTGGGGCTGCCAGATGAACGAGCTGGACACCCAGCGCATGGCGGGCCAGCTCATGCAGCAGGGGATCCTCCCCACCCATGAGCCGGAAGAGGCGGACATCATCCTCCTCAACTCCTGCAGCGTGCGCGAGAAGGCGGCGCAGAAGGTCTACTCGCGGCTGGGGGAGTACCGGCATTTCAAGCGGAACCGCGGCGACCTGCTGATCGGCCTCTGCGGCTGCGTCGCCCAGCAGGAGGGGGAGAAGGCCCTGGAGCGGGTGCCGGATCTCGACTTCGTGCTCGGGCCGGCGCGCGTCGGCGAGTTGCAGGACGTGGTGGCGCGCCGCCGGGCGGGGGAGCGCGTGGTGGCGACCGGTTTCCCGGAGGACCGCCAGTACGACATCGACGCGGTTTCCCGGGCCGGCGAGTACAAGGGGATGGTGACGATCATCGAGGGGTGCAACAAGAACTGCACCTTCTGCATCGTCCCCAAGACCCGCGGCCCCGAGCGGAGCCGGCCGAGCGCCGAGATCCTGCGCGAGGTCCGGCACCTCCTCGACTACGGCTTCCAGGAGATCGAGCTGCTGGGCCAGACCGTCAACCACTGGCGCGAGCCGGAGGGGGACTGGGACTTCGCCGACCTGCTCGACCAGATCGCCCGCATGCCGGGCGTGCAGCGGCTGCGCTTCGTCACCTCCTACCCGCGCGATTTCACGCCGCGGATGGTGGAGCAGATCGGGCGCCACGCCAACATCTGCCCCTACCTGCATCTGCCCGTGCAGTCCGGCTCCGACCGCGTGCTGCGCCGCATGGGTCGCGGCTACACCCGCGGCGAGTACCTCGACCTCGTCGCGCAGCTCCGCCGGGCGCGTCCCGACCTGGCGCTCTCGACCGACCTCATCGTCGGCTTTCCGGGCGAGACGGAAGAGGACTTCGAGAGCACCCTCGAGCTGGTGCGCGAGGTCCGCTTCGCCGCGATGTACGCCTTCAAGTACTCGCCGCGGCCGGGCACCGCGGCGCCGCGGCTGAGCGACCCGGTCGACCCGGAGGTCGCCTCCGAGCGGCTGCAGCGCCTCTTCCAGCTTCAGAACCAGATCCAGGAAGAGATCAACCGGGAGCTGGTGGGGGAGGAGCTCGAGGTGATCGTGACCGGTTGGGGGAAGCAGCCGGGGACCCAGACCGGCCGCACCCCCTGCCACCGCGTGGTCCATTTCGCGACCGGCCCCGAGCCGGCGCTCCTGGGCAGCGTCACCCGCGTCCAGGTGGAGACCGCCCTGCCGCACAGCCTGCTCGGCCGGCGTTTGCCGGTTCCGGCCGCCCCCTGAAAATCCGTCCTTGACCTGCCCCGTTGCCCGCGCCCAGAATAGGGCATGAGCAACCCAAACGAAGAGCTCCAGGTGGAAGTGAAGGGGTTGATGCTGGACCCCTCGTCGAACGTCCCGATCGTCATTCTCCGGGACATCGGGAGTCAGTTGTTCCTGCCGATCTGGATCGGCGTCTTCGAGGCGAACGCCATCGCGCTCCGCATCGAGGGAGTGGAACCCCCCCGGCCGATGACCCACGACCTGCTGCGCTCGCTGCTCGAGCAGCTCGGCGGCCAGGTCGAGAAGATCGTGATCTCCGACCTGCGGGAGAGCACCTTCTTCGCCATGATCCATATCCGTAACCAGGAGCGCGCCACGGCCGTCGACGCCCGGCCGAGCGACGCCATCGCTCTCGCCCTGCGGACCGGCTCGCCGATCTTCGTCCTGCGCTCCGTGCTCGACAAGGCCCAGGCGGTCGATCTGGTGACCGACGCGACCGACGAAGAGAAGCTCAAGAAGTGGCTCGAGGAGATCAGCCCCGACGATCTCGGCAAGTGGACCATGTAATGGAGAGGCCGTCCGCGGCCGGAACTCTCGAAAAATCATGCATTTACCCGCGATGTCGGCGCGCCGACATCGCGCCGGGTTTCGCTTGACCTGGTCGGAGCCTTTCCTTAGACTGCCCGCCTCCTATGATCATCGCCATCACCAATCAGAAGGGCGGAGTCGGCAAGACCACTACCGCCATCAACCTCGCCGCGGCCCTCGCCAGCAAGGGGAGGAAGACGCTGCTGGTGGATCTCGATCCCCAGGCCAACAGCTCGATGTCCTATCTCGACATCCACGATCTACGGATGTCGATCTACGACGCCCTGACCGATGATCAGATCCATCTGTCGGACATCCTCAGGCCGGCGGAGAAGATCGAGAACCTCCACATCGCCCCTTCGACGATCGCCCTGGCCAAGGTCGAAGCCAAGCTGATCGGCGAGCTGGACAGCCATTACCGGCTCAAGGACGAGCTGCAGCGCATCCAGGACGACTTCGACTACGTCATCATGGATACGCCGCCGACCCTGGGGATCATCACCGTGAATGCCCTGGTGGCGGCGACCCACGTGCTGATCCCGATCCAGGCGAGCTACTTCGCCCTGGAGGGGACGGACGATCTCCTGGAGACGATCGACAAGATCAAGGTGCGGGCCAACCCCCAGCTCCAGATCCTGGGGGCCCTGATCACGATGTACGACAAGCGGACCCTGCTGGCCAAGGACATCTACGAGCAGATCCAGCGGGTGTTCGGCGTCAAGGTCTTCGAGACGGTGATCACCAAGAGCGTGCGGCTGGAGGAGAGCCCGGCCTACCGGGAGTCGATCTTCACCTTCGCGCCCAGGTCGACGGGAGCCTATGAGTACTATCGTCTTTCGGAGGAGGTGTTGAGCCGTGTCTGAACCGGTCCGCAAGCGTGGTGGCCTTCCCATGCGCGTCAAGATGCGTCACGACACTCACTTCGTCGAGGAGCTCACGGCGCGGCATGAGACGCCGGTGGGGAAGATGGTCCCGCTGTCCGCCATCGAGCCGGACCCGAAGCAGCCGCGCTCGACCATGGGCGATCTGGACGACCTCGTGGCTTCCATTCGCGACAAGGGGATTCTGGAGCCGATCCTGGTCCGTTCCTGGCCGCCGGGCGGCGATCCCGGGGCGGTCGAAGCCGGTGGCGGCGGCGGTATCCTGTACCGGATCATCTCCGGCGAGCGGCGCTACCGCGCGGCTCAGGAGGCCGGGTTGTACGAGGTGCCGGCGATCGAGATGGATGTGACCGACGAAGAGGCGCTCGAGATCGCGCTGATCGAGAACCTCCAGCGCAAGGATCTGACGCCGTTCGAGGAGGCCGAGGGGTACCGGATGCTCGCCGAGAGCCACGGCTACACCCACGAGGAGATCTCGGAGTCGGTCGGCAAGTCGCGCACGGTGGTCACCGAGAGCCTGTCGCTGTTGCAGATGCCCCCGCGGGTGCGCGACACGGTCCAGGCGCTGGGGATCACCTCCAAGTCGCTGCTGCTGGAGGTGCTGAAGGCCGGCAGCGAGGGGGAGATGATCGATCTCCTGGAAGAGGTGGCCCGCCGCGGCCTCAACCGCGACGACCTCCGCCAGCGCCTGCGGCGCGGCGACAAGGGGGGCAAGTCCGGCCGCCGCAAGCCGTACGTCTTCCGCTTCAAGGCGCCGGACCGGACGCTTCAGTCTGTCGCTGAGCTTCCGGCAGAGCGAGGTCGATCCCGAAGACCTGATTCGCGCCCTCGAGCAGATCCTGGCGGATCTGCGGCAGAACCCCTCCTAGAAGAAACAAGGGACCCAAGGGACCGCAGGGACGACCAGGGACATCAGGATCCTGGAGTCCCTGCTGTCCCTGTCAGTCCCTGTTCGATCCCTTGTTCCCCCGCCACACAAACAGCCGATAAGGCGTATTATGTTAACGCACGGCCGCGACCGAGCCAGCGCCTGGCCCGGCGCCGGCTTCTCACCCGGCAGTCCACTCGGCGGCCAGGTCTTCGTCTTCTTCCAGGCGGAGCTTTGCCAGATGGCTGCCGGCCGGCAGCCGGTCCGCGAGCTGCTCGTGGATCCAGCGGACGAGATTCTCGCTGGAAGGGATCGCTCCCCCGGCTCCGAATTCCGGCAGCGCGGCGTTGAGGTGCTGGTGGTCGAGCCGCTCGACGACGCGCTCCCGGACCAGCGCGTCGAGCGCGCCGAGGTCGACCACGAAGCCGGTGGCCGGGTCGATCTCCCCGCCCACGGTGACGTACAGGCGGTAGTTGTGGCCGTGCCCCGGCAGGTTGGCGCACTTGCCGAAGCGGGCCCGGTTCTCGGCCTCGCTCCAGTCCGGACGGCGGTACAGGTGGCTGGCGCTGAATCGATAGCGGCGTTCGAGGGCGATCTTCATGGCTGTCCCACTATGGCTTTCCCACAGTATATAGTGGCGCCCGTGCGGAAGCTCGATCGCTACCTGATGACGGAGATCCTCGGCCCCCTCGGGCTGGGGTTCCTGGTCTATACCTTCATCCTGCTCCTGCGCTTCCTCTTCGCGTCCGCGGAGATGATCATCCGCCGCGGACTGCCGGTGTCGATCGTCGGCCGGCTCCTGCTGCTGACCCTGCCGAACATCGTCGTCCTGACCCTCCCGATGTCGCTCCTGTTCGGCACCCTGATCGCCGTCGGCCGGCTGTCGTCCGACAGCGAGCTGATCGCCATGCGGGCCTCGGGGGTGAGCCTGCTGACCCTCTACCGGCCCATCCTGCTGCTCTCCGGGGTGCTGACCGTCCTCAACGCCGCTGCTGATGATCTACGTGCTCCCCTGGGGCAACCATTCCCTCCAGGAGCTGCGGCTCGAGATCACCACCCAGACGGTGTCGCAGCAGGTCGAGCCGCGGGTGTTCTACGAGGAATGGGAGGGCAAGGTCGTCTACGTCTTCGAGGTCCCCCCCGGCGGCAAACGCTGGAAGGGGGTCTTCCTCGCCGAGTCGATCCCGTCGAGCGAGAGGAACCAGATCACCACCGCGGACTGGGGGGAGGTCCTGGTCGACCAGGCCGGCGAACGGGTGGTCCTGCGGCTGTACAACGCCATCCAGCAGAAGGTGGACCTCTACTCCCCCGACCGCTACGAGATCAGCCGCCACCGGCGGCTCGACCTCGTCCTCGACGACCAGTTCACCACCGGGCAGAAGGCCAAGATCTCGGCCTCCAAGGGGATCCGCGAGCTCACTCTCGGGGAGCTCCGCGACCTCGAGCGCGACCCCGCGACCGAGTCCGAGCAGCGCAACCTCGCCCGGGTCGAGATCCACAAGAAGTTCGCGATCCCGGTCGCCTGCATGGTCTTCGGGCTCTTCGCCCTGCCGCTGGGGATCAACAACCGCCGCGGCGGCAAGGCTTCCGGCTTCGCGCTGTCGATCATCATCCTGATCGTCTACTACATCCTGCTCAACAACGGCGAGGAGGCGGCCCGCTTCGGCAAGATCCCGGCCTGGCTGGCGATGTGGTCGCCGAACATCCTGCTGGCGACGCTCGGGGTCTTCCTCCTGATCCGGCGCAACCGCGACAAGAGCCTGCTGCTGACCCGCCTCGACCGCTGGATCCGGGAGGACGTCTGGGGGGGGATCCAGGCCCTCAAGGGGATCCGCCGGGAGCGGCGCCGGGAGCTTAAGGCAGAGCGGCAGCGCCGCAAGGCCGAGCGCCCGAAGAAGCAAGCCGAGGCCCGCATCCCGCGGCTGGTGTTCCTCCTCCCCCGCCTGCGGATCGTCTTTCCGAACCTCCTCGACCGCTATGTAGCGCGGCTGTTCGGCTGGGTCTTCCTGCTGGTCGTCCTCTCCGGGCTCGCTCTCGTCATCATCTTCGACCTGTCGGAGAACTTCGACGAGCTGCTGAAGAACAAGGTCGCCACCGGGGTGCTGCTGAACTACTACAAGTACCTGTCGCTGCAGATGTTCTACGAGATCGCCCCGATCGTGATCCTGGTCTCGACGCTGCTGACCTTCAGCCTGCTGGCGCGGACGAATGAGATCACCGCCTGCAAGTCGCTGGGGCTGAGCCTCTACCGCATCGCCCTGCCGGCGGTGTTCTCGGCGCTGCTGGTGAGCCTCTTCTGCGGCTATCTGGAGTCTGCCGTCCTGCCGGCCTCGAACGAGAAGGTGGC
Organism: uncultured Acidobacteriota bacterium; assembly: GCA_963761645.1. Lineage (GTDB taxonomy): Bacteria > Acidobacteriota > Thermoanaerobaculia > Multivoradales > UBA5704 > DATARR01. The sequence goes on along the minus strand of CAVXIG010000005.1, from coordinate 38,031 downwards.
GAAGCTCAAGGACCAGATCCACGGCCGGGAGACCGCCCGCACCTACCGGCGCGCCGACCGCCAGTGGCTCTTCGGCCAGGGGCGCTACATCTACAACTACACCCACTACGATCCGGCGCGGGCGAGCCTGCAGCGGCTGCAGGTGTTCGACTTCGACGATCAGCACCGGCTGACGCGCCGCCTGTTCACCGAGGAGGCCCACTACATCGGCGACGCCTGGGTATTCAACAACGGCTGGGCGCGCTCGTTCAAGGGGGTGGACGTCACCAGCTACGCGCGGTTCAAGGAGCCGAAGATCGTCCGCTATCCCGAGACGCCGGCCTACTTCGACTCCGAGATCCGCCCCCCGGAGCAGATGCGCTACGGCGAGCTCAAGGGGTACATCCAGGAGCTGAAGGAGAGCGGCCAGTCGGTCCCCGAGCTCGAGGTCGAGCTGGAGGACAAGATCGCACTGCCCGTGGCCTCGCTGATCATGTCGCTGGTCGCCCTCCCCTTCGCCTTCCGCCTCGGGCGGCAGGGGGCGCTCTACGGCATCGGGCTCTCCCTGGTCCTGGGCTTCGCCTTTCTGGCGATCTACGCCTTCTTCACCAAGCTCGGCGCGGCGGGCGCCCTGCCGCCGATCGTGGCGGTCTGGAGCCCGGGAGCGGTCTTCTCGCTGCTCGCGGGCTATCTGTTCCTGGGTGTGAGGACCTAAGGAGCCGGAGACGGCCGATCAGAGGGGCTCGAGGCGGAGCTTCGGATCCTGGCGGGCGCGGTCGAGGCAGGCCCGGATCTCGGCGCTCATCTTCGCCTCGATCGTCTTCTCCAGCCGCGCCGCCTGCTGGAACGCGAGGAGGGCGGCGATCGTCTCCTGTTGCAGGTCGCGCGACTGGAAGATCGGCAGCATCTCGCCGGCCAGGCGCCGCAGCTCCGCGGCGCGCCCATGGACCGCGTAGAGGCCGGCGAGGTCCAGGGAGACGGCGGCGGCGCTGAAGCCGACCCCGAGGTCGGCGAACCCCTGGCGGGCGTCGATCAGCGCCTTCTCCGCTTCGCCCAGGAAACCGAGAGCGTCGTAGATCTTGCCTTCGAGCCAGCGGAGCCGGAGGTTCAGCAGGGGGCTGCCGTGCCGCTGGAACTCAGGGCCCGAGGCCTTGAGCAGAAAGCGGGCCTCCCGGGGGCGGCCGCTCTCGTTGAGGTAGAGCATGAGGCTGTGCCGGGCCGAGAGGTCGAGGGACCGCTCGCGCGCCGGATCGATCAGTCCGAGCCCCTTGCGCAGCCACCGGATCGCCGGCTCCAGGGCGTTCGCCTTCCCCTCGACGCGCCCCTTCTGGATGAAGGCCCGGCCCAGGAGATGGGGGTCGCGGTACTGCCGGTAGACGGCGATGACGTCGTCGAGCAGACGGTGCGCCTCCTCCACCCGCCGCTGGTCGCGATAGAGCGCCGCCTTGAGCTCGAGAACCTGAGCCTCTTCCAGGCGGTCTCCCGTCCCCTCGAAGAGGCACTCTTCGGCGCTGGCGAAAGCGTCCTCGGCCCCGCGCAGGTCGGAGAGCCGCCGCAGTGCCTCGCCCCTGGCCGCCCAGGCCCGCGCCTTGAAGTCTTCGACCAGAGCGGCCCCGTAGGTTCCGGGGATCAGCCTCCCCATGATCAGCACGGCGTCGGCCGCCAGCTCCCCGGCACGGCCTGGATCGGAGTCGGCGAGATTCTGGCTCTCCTCGATCAGCCACTCGCCGAACGGCCAGTTGTGGAACGACGGATCGGAGCCCAGGAGGTCGCGCCGCGCGGCGGGCGGCAGGTCGCGCTGGCGCTCGATCAACCGGGACAGCCCCTGCCGCTCGCGCGCCATCTCCCCGGTGTGGTCCCACAGGCGGGAACCGAGGCCGCTGAACGCCTGGCCGTAATCGGTCTCCGCGGACGTCCGTGCGTCCGGAGCCGGCTGCCGGCTCCCCCGCCGGACCACCAGCAGATCGCGAACGATCCGGCGGTTCTCGCCGGTGCTCAGCTCCCCGCGCAGGAATCTGGAGTGCTCGTCAGAATTATGCACTGGCAACATTTTAGCAGAATGGCCGCAACAAAACGACCACGGCACGGACGAAACGCTCAGGAAGGGCGGGGGAAGCGGAGATCCGGGTTGTTGCGCACCCGTTTGAGGAAGCCGGAGACCTCGCGGACGAGCTCGATGCCCGCCTGGTTCAGGCGGGCGGAGCCGCAGAAGACCAGCAGCGCCGCCATCGCCTCGCGGTGGGTGTTGTAGGAGTTGAAGATCGCCAGGGTCTCCTCGGCGACGCGGCTCACGTCGGCGGAGCGCCCCTGCACGATGTAGACGCCGGCGAGGTCGAGGGAGGCCAGCGCGGCGTCATAGTCGAGGCCGAGCTCGAGGAAGGAGTCGCGGACCTCGCGGAACGCCGCCTCGGCCTGATCGATGCGCTGCAGGCCGAAAGCCACCAGCCCCTCGAGCCAGCGGAGCTTCAGCAGGTTCATGCGGTCGCCGGCCTTCAGGTAGAGGGGGCGCGTGTGATACAGCAGGGCGAACGCCTCGCGCACCCGGCCGCTCTCATAGAGGGCGTTGATCAGGTTGTGACGGGCGGCCAGGAAGACGCGGGGATCGGCCTGCGGATCGATCAGGTCGAGGGCCCGCCGCAGCAGCGTCATCTCCCCCTCGCCGTCGCCCGCTTCGCCGCAGACCAGCGCCTTCTGGAGGAGCGTACGGCCGAGGAGGTTCCACTGCCCCAGCTTCTTGTAGATCGCGGCGACGCGGTCGAAGATCTGGAGGGCCTCGCCGAACCGCTGCTGCGCCTTGCGCCAGGAAGCCAGAAAGGAGAGCACCTTCGCCTTCTCGAAGAGGGTGATGCGGCTCTCGTTGAGCAGGGTCTCGGCGACCGCGAACGCGGACTCGGAGCTCGCGAGGTCGAAGTTGGTCCGGAAGGCATTGCCGAGATGGGCCCAGGCCCGGGCTCGCAGCCCGGCGAGCGCCTCTTCCCCGCCGCAATCCTCCACGGTCAGACGATCCACGGCCGCGACCGCGAGCTGGGCCATCTCGATCGCGCGGCGGGGTTCCTCGAAGCAGGCCTCATAGCTGCTCTCGACGAGCCGCTCGCAGAGCATCCGGTTGCGGAAGCGCTGGCTGTTGGCCAGCAGCAGATGCCGGCGCTCCGCCGGGCACTGCAGCAGCTCCTCGCAGAGCTTGCGACCCAGCGCCCGCTGCTCGCCGAGCAGGGACTCGGTGGCGACGACCTTCTCGAAGACCCGATCGAGGACCGCGTCGTAGCTGTCCCGGACGTCCACGGCCCCGAGCTCGACCGTGGCGAGCGTCTGCGGGTCCTCGAAGATGTCGGCGGGCTCCCAGAGGTTGGCGGTGATCTCCTGGCAGAGCAGGCAGCCGGTGAGCAGGTGGCGGGCGACCTCGCGCATCTCCGACGGGGCGAGCTGCCCGAGCACGAACTGCTCGAGCGCACCGGCGGTCGGATGAGGGGCGGTCATTCCGCTTTCCTCCGGTAGACCCCGGCGGTGACCAGTTGCCGCGTCAGCGCGGCGAGGCACCGCGTCGTGACCTTGCTGATGCTCGCCGGGCTGTAGCCCAGCCGCACCGCCACCTCCGGCGGATCGTACCCCTGGCGGTACCGCAGCCAGAGCAACGACCGGCAGCGCTCCGGCAGTTGCTCGAGGGCGGTGGTCAGATCGCGATGGAGGTCCGCGCCCTCCTGGGCGGGCTCGATCGGCTCGGCCATCGCCTCGAGAACCGCCGCGTCGACGGCGTCATAGAGCTTGCGCCGCCGCTCCCGCCAGTACAGGAGGCACTTGTTGCGGAGGGTTCCCAGCAGCCACGCTTCCGAGTCCCGGATCCCCTCGCGGTGGTAGATCAGGGCCAGCAGCGCCTGCTGCAAAATGTCCTCGGTGTCCTGGGGCGGGATCCGGTAGTGGGCGAACAGCGACTTCAGACGGGGCCGGACCTTCTCGAGAAAGCCCTCAAGCGACGACTCAACTTGGGGGTGGTCCAGTGCACTCATCTTATACGGTCGAATGTCTATTCTAAACTTCGTGACACACTAACACCATACCGGAACGGTGTCCAGCCAAGGCCCTCCCCCGCCGCCCGTCTTCGCCGTACCTCGCCGTGGGCGTCAGTGATCTCCGTCGGGGTCGATCCGCACCCCGGCCTTCGCCAGGAAATGGATCACCAGATCCCGCAGCCGCGAGGCCCCGGCCTCGACCCGGGAAGCGGCGGCGGGGGTCCGGTGCGCCCGTTCGCGGACGGCGGCATCCGCGCCGGCGACCGGAACCAGCGAGACGGCAGCCACCAGTGCGGAGGCGGCGAGGACGCGGCGAAGCTTCGGATGAACCATGACGATCTCCTTTTCCTAATCGCCTGTGTGGCCGAATAGCCATAGGCATGTGTGGACTCTGAAGTAGAGTTACCGCAGGGTCGTCTCAGAGGACACAGGAGAAGAAGAAACGGGTTCCCTCCGGACGCCGCGCGGCATCCGTCAGGACCGGCTGAGGGGTTCGGGGGTCAGGGCTCGGGCTGGAAGCCGGCCCCGAGGAGCTGCTCGGTCAACGCCGCCAGGCAGCGGCGGGTCACCTTCCGGATGCTCGACTTGCAGTAGCCCATCCGCTCCGCCGTCTCGGCGGTGCTGCAGCCGAATCCGTAGCGAAGGCGAAGCAGGGAGCGGCAACGGTCCGGCAAGTTGGACAGCAGGGAGTCGAGGTCGTACCGCAGGTCGGCGCTCTCCTGGGGGGGAGCCTCGACGTCGGCCAGCAGCTCGAGAATGGCGGAGTCGACCAGGTCCCAGAGCTTCGAACGGTGCTTGCGCCAGTAGATGATGCAGCGATTGGCGAGCGTCCCCACGAGCCAGGCGTCGTAGTTCCGGATGCTCCCCGCTTTGGAGACCATGATCAGGAAGGTCTCCTGCAGCAGGTCGTCGGCGTCCTGGGCGGGAATTTGATAGCGGCTCAAGACCCGCTTGAGCCTCGGCTCGGCCCGCGCGAGGATCTCCTCGAAGGAAGGCTCCGCCAGATCGGGTGGGACCGAAGAGTTCATTGATCGCCTAAGTGTATCGAAGGTCTCACCTTATCAGCCCTCCCACGGCTTGTCCAGGCGGCGGGGAAGATCGATGAAGGGAGGCTCGGCGCCTCCCCGGGGGAAGGAAGAGGATCTCAGCGGGATTCACTGGAGCGGAGGCTCCAGGTGGCGCGGGATTCTTTGAGATAGCCGGTCACGTCCCGGATCAGCCCCAGGGTGACGCGCTCCATCTCCGCCGCCTTCTGGAAGACGAACAGCGCGGCGATGGCCTCCCGGTGGATATCCTGCGACTTGAAGATGGGGAGCATCTCCTCGGCCAGGCGCCGCATCTCGGCGCTCCGCCCCTGACGGGCGTAGATGGTGGCCAGATCCAGGGAGAGCAGGGCGGCGTCGTAGCCGAGCTCGCGCTCGATCAGCTCTTTCTGCACGCCGCGCAGGAACTCCTCCGCCTCCGTGAAGTGCCCCAGGGCGCTGGCGATCTTCCCCTCCAGCCAGCGCAGGCGCAGGAGACTCATCTGGTCGCCGATCTGATAGTAGAGCGGCCGCGCGCTCTCGAGCAGCCGCACGGCCTCGCAGTACCGGCCCCCCTCGGCCAGGTACAGGGTCAGGTTGTGCTGGGCCACGATCACCAGGCGCGGATCGGCCGCGGGATCGACCTTCTGCAGCCCTTCCGTCAGATGGCGGATGGCGGCCTCCGGGTCGTTGGCGAGCCCGAGGAGGAAGCCGCGCATGATCAGCGCCTTGCCGCACAGGTGCGAATCGTCGCACCGGTGGCCGAGCGACATCACCCGGTCGAGCAGGAGGAAGGCTTCGCGGAAGCGCTGCTGATTGCCGCGCAGCGAGGCCTTGAGCAGGAGCACCTGCGCCTTCTCCACCGGGTCGCCGGTGCCGCTCTTGAGCAGCCGCTCGGCGCGGGCGAAGCTCTTCTCGGCGGCGGGAAAGTCCGAGCGGATGCGCTGCGCGTTGCCCAGGCCCGCCCAGGCGCGCGCGACGAGGTCGTGGACGCGCGCCTCGCCATAAACCGCTCCATCGAGGCGCTGCGCCACCTCGACGCCGAGCCGCGACAGCTCCAGCGCCCGGCCCGGCTCCTGGAAGCCCCACTCCCGGGCGGTGTCCAGAAGCAGATCGCAAAAAGCCCAGGTGTGTTGCCGCGAGGCGTCGGTCACGCTCTCCCACTGGCGCTCGAACGGCTGGATCAGCAGCTCGCGCAGCAGCTCGAAAGCCTCCGAGCGCTCGGCCGCCAGGGTGATCTGCAGCCGCTTGACCTCGCGCCAGGAACGCTCGAAGGCCGGGCCGTACTCGAGCGCCGGCATGTCACCCGGAGTGTCGCCCGTGGTGTCGATGGATGGAGAGATGCTCTCCTCCTCCAGGCGAGCCGACGCCTCGGCCGTGGGGAGGAGATGGGAGGTGACGCGACGGCAGTCGTCGCAGTCGGTGAGGAGATGCCGTACGACCTCACGGTTCCGGTGGCGCTGCAGCCGGCCGCGGCCGAACCGCGCGAGCAGCGTCGGATGCGGGTGCTTATTCATCGTGGGGCTCCCCCTGCGGCTCCTGATCGAACCCGACCGCCAGGAGCTGCCGGGTGAGAGCCGCGAGACAGCGATTGGTGACCTTGCGGATGCTGGATGTGCGGTAGCCCATCTGCTCCGCCACCTCGGTCGGGCCGTAGCCGAGACCGTACCGCAGATTGAGCAGCGACCGGCAGCGGGTCGACAGGCGCGACATCACCCGGTTGAGGTCGTACGTCAGCTCGGTCTTCTCCTGGTCCGGCGCCTGGGGGACGGCGAGCAGGTCGAGGATCGCCGTATCCACGGCCTCGCAGAGGCTCCCCCGGCGCTTGCGCCAGTACATGATGCACTTCTTCTTGACCGTCCCGATCAGCCAGCTCTCGGGACTGCGGATCTTGTCCCACTTGTAGAGCAGGGTCAGCTGCGCATCCTGCAGAATGTCCTCGGCGTCTTCGGGTGGAATCTCGAAGTTCCTGAGAACGCGCTCCAGGCGTGGCCTGGAGCTCTTCAGCAGAATGTTGAGCGATTCCCGCAGTTCAGGATGGTCAAGAGTTGCCATAGCCACGTTGTTTGCCGTCGACAGCCGCTAGGCTAACACCCCGTTCGCCCACTGTCCATAGTGGACCGGGAATCTATCGGGTCCTCAAAAGGAAACGGCGGCCCCGTGGGGCCGCCGTCACGAAACGGGGGTCGGAATGGGACGCGAATGGCGCTTCCCGGTCAGGCGGAAACGGCCAGCGGGACCCCTTCGAGGCCGGCCGCGGCGCGCAGATCGGCCGCCCGGTGGGTGCTCTCCCAGGGGAAGTCCTTGCCGCTGCGGCCGAAGTGGCCGTAGGCCGCCGTCTGCTGGTAGATCGGGCGGCGCAGGTCGAGGTCCTCGATGATGCCCCGCGGCGAAAGCGGGAAGTGCTCGCGCACCAGGCGCTCGATCTGGCGGTCGCCGATCACCCCGGTGCCGAAGGAGTCCACCCGGATCGACACCGGCTCGACGACGCCGATCGCGTAGGCGAGCTGCACCTCGACGCGCTCGGCGATCCCCGCCGCCACCAGGTTCTTGGCGACGTGCCGGGCCATGTAGCAGGCCGAGCGGTCGACCTTCGTCGGATCCTTCCCCGAGAAGGCGCCGCCGCCGTGCCGGCCATAGCCGCCGTAGGTGTCGACGATGATCTTGCGGCCGGTCAGGCCGCAGTCCCCCTGCGGACCGCCGATCACGAACCGGCCGGTCGGATTGATGTGGTAGATCGTCCGCTCGTCGAGGAGCTCCGCCGGGACCTCGACCTTGATGACCTGCTCGATCACCTCGTCGCGGATCTGCTCGTTGGAGACCTCGGGGTCGTGCTGCGTCGAGATGACCACCGTGTGCGCCCGCACCGGCAGGGTCCCCTCGTACTCGATCGTCACCTGGCTCTTGCCGTCCGGCCGCAGCCAGGGGAGGGCGCCCGACTTGCGGGCCTTGGCGAGACGGTTGGTCAGCTTGTGGGCGAGGGCGATCGGCAGCGGCATCAGCTCGGGGGTCTCGCGGCAGGCGAAGCCGAACATCAGCCCCTGGTCGCCGGCGCCGCCGGTGTCCACCCCCTGGGCGATGTCGGGCGACTGCGGGTCGATCGCCGACAGCACGCCGCAGGTGGCGTAGTCGAAGCCGAACTCGGCCCGGGTGTAGCCGATCTCCCGCACCACCCGCCGGGCGACGCCGGGAAAATCGACGTAGGCGTTGGTGGTGATCTCGCCGGCCAGAAAGACCGTGCCGGTGGTCACCAGGGTCTCGCACGCCACGCGGCCTCGCGGATCCTGGCGCAGGACCTCGTCGAGGACGGCGTCGGAAATCTGGTCGGCCACCTTGTCCGGATGACCCTCGGTCACGGACTCCGACGTGAACAGGTGGATGTCTCGTTCGCTCATGTTCGCACCTCTAGCGTGACGTTCGGATCAGACACGGCGGCTTGTCGTGAATGCTACCAACTGGTGAACAACGGGTCAAACGCGCGCCGGCCCGGCCTCAACGGATGGGACGGCTCTCCAGGACACCATAGAAGAGTGTCGACAACGCGTGGAAGGTGGACAGGGCGATGTTCTTGCGCCGGGTCTCCAGCCCGCCGGTGAGCGAGCTCATGATGCCGCCGCTGCGCCGGGTGCCCGGCACGGCGAAGGGGATCTGGGCGCTGTCGAGCCCCGACACCAGGCGATCCGGGAGCTGCACCGCGCCGCTGGAGCCCCAGGCCTCGCCCAGCGGGCTGCGCAGGACGGTCCAGTTGCGTACGAAGTAGCGCTGGCCGCCATCCACCTCGAGAGACTCGATGCCCCCCTCGCTGGAGATGTAGAAATGGTAGGTGTCGCGCAGCCTCTCCTCGAGCCCGATCGCCTTCTTGCGGGCCTCGCGCACCACCTCTTCGTCCGAGACCAGGAGACCCACCGGCTCCTCCTCGACCGACTGCGGCACCACGACGACCGACAGCGTGCGGTCCATGCCGTCGTGGAAGAAGCGGAGGAAGCCGTCGCGCACCCCGAGAAGCTTGTCCGAAGCGTGGCCGGCCACCGCCACCTCGACGCCCGCTTGGAGCCTTTGCCAGAAGTTCTTAAGATCCGTGCTCATGATCTCCAGTCGTCAGAATCAAAGGGTCAAGGATATTCGGCGGCTCCGGCGAAGTAAAGGCGACCGCGCCCTGCTCGAGGGGCCTCATCTCGTCGCCGAAGCCCTGGCGGCGGGCCTCGTTCTCGAGGAGGTGCTGGCGACGCCCGGCTTTCCTGGACACCCCGGAAGGGCGGCGGCTCGCCCGTCTTCTGCCAGGGCTGCCAGGGCTGCCGCTGGAGGTCAGCTCCGAGATCCTGGACGAGTCTGACCGACGCCGATTCCCCCCGCGGCCTCCTCGCCGTGGCTCTCCTCCCCCGCTCCGGGGTCGCGTCCCTGCCGGTCGCGACGGACCGCCCCTACCTCTATCTGGATGGCCTCCAGGACCCGGGCAACCTCGGCGCCCTCGCCCGCGTGGCCGAAGCGGCCGGCGCCGCGGGCCTCGCTCTCTCCCCCGGCTGCGTCCATCCGAACCACCCCCGCGCCCTCCGCGCCTCGGCCGGCAGCCTGCTGCGCCTGCCCGTGGCCGTGGGCGTCGAGCCCGAGGCCCTGGACGCCCATCTCGCCGCCGCCCACCCGCGCTGGGCCGCCCTCGTCCCCCGCGACGGCGAGGATCTCTATCGCGCTCCTCTCGCGGGTACCCTGATCCTCGCCGTGGGCGCCGAGGGTCCGGGCCTCTCCCCCGCTCTCCTCGCTCGCGCCGGCCTGCGCTTGACGATCCCGATGGCGGCGGCGGTGGAGTCGCTCAACGCCACGGTGGCGGCGGCGCTGGTGCTGTTCGAGGTGCGGCGGCGGGCCATACGGGGATTATAGCAATTTGGCGTACAATCCCGGACCCGAACCGTAGTCCATTCCAAGGAGTGCAAGATGAAGATCGGCATCGGCTCCGACCACGCCGGCTATCGCTATAAGGAAGAGATCAAGAAGTACCTCGCCAAACGCGGCCACGAGGTGAAGGACTTCGGGACGAAATCGGAGATGACCGTCGACTATCCGGCGTTCATCCGGCCGGTCGCCCTGGCGGTGGCGGCGGGCGAGGTCGAGCGCGGGATCGTGCTCGGCGGCTCGGGCAACGGCGAGGCGATCACCGCCAACCGCGTGCGCGGCATCCGCTGCGTCCTCTGCTGGAATGAGGAGTCCGCCCAGCTCGGCCGCCAGCACAACGACGCCAATATGCTCTCCCTCGGCCAGCGGATGATGCCGCTCGAGCTTGCCCTCTCCATCGTGCAGATCTGGCTCGACACCCCGTTCGAGGGGGGCCGGCACGTCCGGCGGATCCAGATGATCGACGAGCCGTGAAGGGGTACGAGGCCCTCCGCCGGGCACTGGGACCGGACCGGGTGCGGACCGGCGAGGTCCTGGCCCCCTACACCACCTTCAAGATCGGCGGTCCGGCCGACCTCTTCTATGAGCCGGCGACGGCGGACGAGCTGGCGGCGGCCCTCCTCGCCGCCCGCGAGCACGGGGTGCCGTCCTTCCTGCTGGGGCTGGGCGCCAATATCCTGGTCGGCGACCGCGGGTTCCGCGGGCTGGTGATCCGGAACCTGGCGCGGCATCTCGAATTCTCCCCCGGCGAGGGGACGGTGCGCGCCGAGAGCGGCGCGATCGTCTGGCCCGACCTGATCGAGGCGGCGATCGCGCACGGCCTCTCCGGGCTGGAGCACTACGTGGGCATCCCCTCGACCGTGGGGGGGGCGCTCTGGCAGAACCTCCACTTCCTCTCCCCCGCCCCGGCCCGCGAGCGGACGATGTTCATCGCCGAGGTGACGAAGGGAGCGGAGATCCTGACTGCCGAGGGGGAGCGCCGGACGGTGGGCGTCGACTACTTCGAATTCGGCTACGACACCTCGGTCCTCCACCACCGGCCGGACGTGGTGCTCGCCGCCACCTTTCAGCTCGCGCCGGAGGATCCCGAGCGGATGCGGCGGGTCGTCGAGGAGAACCTCCAGTGGCGCCGCGAGCGCCACCCGCCCCTCGACACCGAGCCGAGCGCCGGCTCCATCTTCAAGAAGATCGAGGGGATCGGCGCCGGCCGCCTGATCGACCAGTGCGGCTTGAAGAGCACCCGCATCGGCGGCGCCATGATCACCCAGCGCCACGCCAACATCTTCATCAATACCGGAGGCGCCACCGCGGCGGACGTGCGGGCGCTGATCGCCCGTTGCCAGGAGGTGGTCGAGAAGGAGACGGGATACCGGCTGGAGGTGGAGATCTCGCTGGTGGGGGAGTTCTAACCCGCCGCCTTCTCATACTCCTCCATCAACCTCCGCGCCACCGCATCCGGCTCATGCCGCTCCCGCCGCGCCCGGCGGCCCGCCTCGACGAGCGCCGTGGCGAGCGCGGGCTCGCGGTGAATCCGGCCGATCGCGGCGGCAAACTCTCCAGCATCGCGGGCGACCAGAGCCTCCCGCCCATCCTCCGCCTCCAGGCCGGCGAGGGCGGCGGGGGTCGCCACCACCGGCACGCCGCGAGCCCAGGCCTCCAGGATCTTGATGCGCACCCCGGAGGCGATGCGCAGGGGGACCGCGAGGATCGAGCCCGGCGCGTAGACCTCGCCGCTATCGGCCGGCGAAGGGTGTGAGACGGCGCCGGGCGCTTCTGATCCGAAGAGATGGAGGATCGCTCCCGGAGACGCGGCGCGCACGGCGGGCCAGACCTCGGCGACGAACCAGGCGGTCGACTCCTCGTTGGGCAGCCACCCCCGGCTGCCGAAGACGGCCACGGCCGGATCGCCTTCCAGCCGTCCCGTTCCCGGAGGGAGATCCGGGAAAGCCGCGCGGACGACCGCGACCCGCCCTCCTCCACCGGCCAGCTCGCTCAGCCTGACGGCGTCCTCTGCCGTCAGCGCCAGGGTCGCGGCGGCCCGGCGGACCGCGCTCCCTTCCCAGGCCGCCAGTTTCTTCGCTTCCCGGCGCAGGAGGAATCCCCGCGGCCCTCTCCCCCGCCGGGCCGTGGCCACCCAGAGGTCGCTCTCCACGTTCTGGGCCCGCAGCACCACTGGAATCCCCCGGGCGTAAGCGGGCTCGGCCTGCGGCAGCGCCTGGAGCTGCTCGGCGTGGACGAGGTCGAAGCGCTCCGCCGCGAGCCGGCGCTCCACCTCGTGCCGCACGGCGGCGAGCGAGTGGCGGGCGATCGACAGCGGCGCTCCGCCGGAGCGGAGCAGCGCCACCGCGGGCGGCAAGGGAGCCGCCGGGACCAGCGCCGGCGTACAGACCGCGGCGAGCTCGCGAGCGACCTCGGAGAGCGTCGAACCGCGCCGGATCGACCGGCGCCACCAGCGTGACCCGGCAGCCCGCTCCGCCAAGACCCCGGAGGGTGTTGAGGAGCAGGAAGCGCCCGCCGTCGATCGCCGGCCAGGGCGCTTTGGTGGCGACGACGAGGACGTTCACCGGTTATTCTCTCGTTTCACGAAATGTCGAAGTGGCCGAAAAGGGGGTCCGCAAACCCCCGCCGTTCTAGGGCGAAGAAGATTGGAGGGGGATTTTACGTCTTATCTGGGTTGATGCTAGCCAGAGTCACTACCGCCACGCCATGGGGGATCGAAGCACGCCCCGTCCAGGTAGAGGTCGATGTCCAGAACGGACTCCCGCAGATCCAGATCGTGGGACTTGCCGACGCCGCGGTCCGCGAGAGCCGCGAGCGGGTGCGCGCCGCGATCAAGAACTGCGGCTTCGACCTGGAACCCAAGTCCATCATCATCAATCTCGCGCCGGCCGACCTCCGCAAGGAGGGCAACCACCTCGATCTCGCCATTGCCCTGGCGATGCTCGCGGCCCACGAGCAGATCCCGCAGGACGCCCTCGCCGGGCGGCTGATCTGCGGCGAGCTCGGGCTCGACGGCGCCATCCGCTCCGTGCGCGGTGGCTTGGCCATCGCCGACCTCGGGCGCCGCATGGGAGTCCGCGAGGTTCTGCTGCCGGCCGCCAACGCCGCCGAGGCGGCGGCCCTCGAAGCCGTCCCGGTCTTCGGGCTCCGGGGGCTCGCCGAAGCCGTCCAGCACCTGACCGGGGAGGCGGAGCTGCCGGCCGTCCCGCCGCCCCCCTTCTCCATCGAGGCCCTGGTGGGCGCTCCCGACCTCTCCGAGGTGCGGGGGCAGGAGATGGCGAAACGGGCTCTGGAGGTGGCCGCGGCCGGCGGCCACAACCTACTCTTCCTCGGACCTCCGGGCTCGGGGAAGACCATGCTCGCCCGCCGCCTGCCGGGGATCCTGCCGCCGCTCAGCCTGGCGGAGTCGATCGCGGTCACCAAGGTCCACTCCCTGGTGGCCGAGGAGCCGCCGGCGGGGCTGCTGCGCCAGCGGCCGTTCCGCAGCCCGCACACCGGGACCAGCACGGCGGGGATGATCGGCGGCGGCAGCAACCCGCGGCCGGGCGAGGCGAGCCTGGCCCACAACGGCGTCCTCTTCCTCGACGAGCTCCCGGAGTTCCGGCGCGACACCCTGGAAGCCCTGCGCCAGCCGCTCGAAGAAGGGAACGTCAGCGTCGTGCGGGCCCGCGCCCGGCTGGTCTTCCCGGCCCGGTTCTCCCTGCTCGCCGCGATGAATCCCTGCCCCTGCGGCCATCTGGGGGATCCGAGGTACTGCTGCCGCTGTCCGCCGCCGCTCATCGAGCGCTACCGCGGACGGGTCTCGGGGCCGTTGCTCGACCGCATCGACCTGCACGTCGAGGTGCCGGCGGTGAGCCTCGCGGAGCTGCGCTCCTCGGCCGGCGAGAGCACCGAGACCGTGGCTCGCCGGGTGGCCGCCGCGCGGGCCGTGCAGATCGAGCGCTTCGGCTCGCACATCCAGACTCCGACCAACTCCGCCATGGGGCCCGAGCAGCTCCGCCGGTTCTGCGCCGTCGACGCGGCCGCCCGGGGGCTGCTCGACAACGCCTTCGAACGGCTGGGTCTGTCGGCGCGGGCGCTCGACCGCGTGCTCAAGGTGGCCCGCACCATCGCCGACCTCGCCGGCAGCGACGCCGTCCGCTCCGCCCACCTGGCCGAGGCGATCCAATACCGCAGCCTCGACCGGAGGGTCGCCGGATGAGCGAGATGAGATCAAGCGAGGGAAAGCTCTTGACGTTCGTTAACGGTGGAGTTAACATACGGCTCGTCCGGATCGACTGCGTGTACTGGGATGTCCTGGCGGTGCTGGACGGCCGGGGGCGGTGCCGGGTGCTCGATTACATCGACGGCCTGGGAGCCAATTACGCGGCGGCGAAGCGCGGTCTGATCCGGGTCCTGCGGGTCGAGCTGCCGCAGAATGGCCCCCCGGGCCACAACGCCGAGCTCTGCAAGTCGCTGGGCGGTGGGATCTTCGAGCTCCGGCGGCAGCCGAAGGGGCAGAAGCTGAGGGTCCTCTTCTTCTATGACGACCGCCGCCGGATCGTCTGCACGAACGCTTTCTCGAAGGCGGAGACGACCCCGCAGGCCGAGATCGCGCTGGCGAGGGAGTTGCGGGAGCGGTACCTGGTGGCCAAGTTCCGGCGCAAGCTGGAGATCCTGGAGGAGGTTCGCGATGGCTGATGATCAGGGGATGAATCAGGGGATGGATCAGGGGATGGTTGACGCCGGGCGGTATCGCCCGATGTTCGAGGAGGCCGAGTCGCACTCCGACTATTGGATCGACGGCCCGATCAGCGAATTCACCGAGGATCTCTCCCGGTTGATGAAGGAGCAGAACGTCAACCGCGCCGAGCTGGCCCGGCGGATGGGGACCTCCCGGGCCTACATCACGAAGATGCTGGGCGGGAACGCCAATTTCACCCTGTTGACCATGGTGAAGCTGGCGATGGCGCTCGACGGCGCCGTCCACATTCACATCGCGGACAGGCGCGCCGTCACCCGCTGGCAGGACACCCTCCCGGGGAAAGGCGGCAAGAAGGGCCGGAGGAAGGCTCCCAAGCTCCGCCAGCGTTCCGCGGAGCCGGAGGGGAAAAGCCTTTAGAACCAGCTCCGTGCAAGATTTAACGGTTTTTGCATGCTGATTCGCCATATTTTACCGACCTCTTGACATCAGAAGTCCAGGGTCTACAATACGCATCTCGATCAGCCGCTTGGGTTCTGTGGCCGATGGTGTCCAGGTTGTCTGGCTCCCTGTAAGAAGGCTCATGGCAAAACGTCACCACACGATCATCCTGATCCCCCACGCGCACGCCAAACTGCGCAAGTGGCAGGTGACCAGTCTGCAGGTCGCGATCGCGGCCGGCGCCTTCTTCCTGCTCACCCTCGCCGCCGGCCTCTTCACCTGGCTCCACTTCAGCAAGAACGTCAATCCCATCGAGATCGCCCGGCTGAAGAGCGAGAACGAGCAGCTCCGCAGGACCAATCTCACCTTCGAGTCGAGTGTCAAGAAGATCCAGGGGCAGCTCAACCAATACGAGGAGCGCACCCGCCAGCTCGCCATCGTCGCCGGTGTCGAGGGGCTGGGGAGCGGCGCCGAGGCGGGTATCGGCGGCGGCTCGCCGATCGAGGAGGCCGGCGCGAACGGCCTGCCGGTCCTCGAGAGCCGGACGAGCCAGCTCGCCGGCACCCTCAACGCGGTCGAGGCCAGGCTCAACGAGCGGGTGCGCTGGATCTCCGCCACCCCGGCGATCGCTCCGGTCAAGGGGATCTTCACCAGCGGCTTCGGGGTCCGCGCCGATCCCATGACGCACGGGCGCGGCGACCATCAGGGCGTCGACATCGCCGCCGCTCCGGGGCAGCCGGTGCGGGCCAGCGCCGACGGCGTGGTGATCCGCGCCGCCGAGATCGGCGGCCTGGGACAGGCGGTCTTCATCGCCCACGGCTTCGGCGTCACCACCCGCTATGGCCACATGTCGCGGATCGAGGTCCGGCCAGGGCAGCGGGTCAAGCGCGGGGACATCGTGGGGCGCGTCGGCAACACCGGCCGCTCGACCGGCTACCATCTGCACTACGAGGTGCGCGTCGACGGCGATCCCGTCAACCCCCTCGCCTACATCCTCGACGACACGGCCGCGGGCGCCTCGTAGGTGCCCTCCCCTCCCCCTCCGGGGCGTGCCGCCCTCCGGCGGCCGATGGAATCTTTCTGCTAGACTGCGCGTTGTAGACGCTTGCCTTTGAACTCGATTTCGAGTCTTCCCCGAACCTAGCGAGACCTCGATGATTAACACGATTCTGACCAAGATTTTCGGCAGCCAGCACGAGCGTGAAGTCAAGAAACTGCTGCCGGTCGTAGCCGCCATCAACGAGATGGAGGCGCAGATCAAGCCGCTCTCGGACGACGAGCTGCGCGCCAAGACCGCCGAGTTCAGGACCCAGCTCGACAACGGGGCCCCGCTCGACGACCTCCTGATCCCCGCCTTCGCGGTGGCCCGGGAGGCCGCCTGGCGCGCGGTCCACATGCGGCCGTTCGACGTCCAGTTGATGGGCGGCATGGTCCTCCACAAGGGGCGCATCGCCGAGATGAAGACCGGCGAGGGCAAGACCCTGGTGGCGACCCTGCCCGTCTACCTGAACGCGCTGGAGGGCAAGGGGGTCCACGTCGTCACCGTCAACGACTACCTGGCCCGCCGCGACTCCGACTGGATGGGCCAGATCTACCGCTTCATGGGCCTCTCGGTCGGCGTCATCCAGCACGACATGCCGGACGCCGACCGCAAGCGGGCCTACGGCTCCGACGTCACCTACGGCACCAACAACGAGTTCGGGTTCGACTACCTGCGCGACAACATGAAGTTCGACCTCGAGTCGATGGTCCAGCGCGGGCACCACTACGGCATCGTCGACGAGGTGGACTCGATCCTGATCGACGAGGCGCGGACGCCGCTGATCATCTCCGGCCCCTCCGAGGAGTCGATCGACAAGTACTACCGGATCGACCGCATCATCCCCCGCCTGACCAAGGGGGAGGAGATCGACGAGGGGGACGGCAAGAAGAGCACTACCGGCGACTACGTGGTCGACGAGAAGGCGCACCAGGCGCGCTCTCACCGAGGAGGGGGTCGAGAAGGTCGAGCAACTGCTCGGCGTCCGCAACCTCTACGACCCCGAGAACATGGAGATCATCCACGGGGTCAACCAGGCGCTGCGCGCCCACGCGCTCTACCAGCGCGACGTCGAGTACCTGATCAAGGACGGCAAGATCGTGATCGTCGACGAGTTCACCGGCCGCATGATGCCCGGCCGCCGCTGGTCGGACGGCCTGCACCAGGCGGTCGAGGCCAAGGAGGGGGTCAAGATCGAGCGCGAGAACCAGACGCTCGCCACCATCACCTTCCAGAACTACTTCCGGATGTACAAGAAGCTCTCGGGCATGACCGGCACCGCCGACACCGAGGCCTCCGAGTTCGGGCAGATCTACAAGCTCGACGTCACCGTCATCCCGACCAACCGGGACATGATCCGCGATGACCGCGGCGACCTCGTCTACCGCACCGCCCAGGAGAAGTGGAACGCCGTCGTCGAGGAGATCCGCGAGGCGCAGCAGAAGGGGCAGCCGGTGCTGGTGGGCACGGTCTCGATCGAGAAGAGCGAGATGCTCTCGAAGCTGCTCAACCGGCCGCCCAAGGTGCCGCACGTCGTGCTCAACGCCAAGTATCACGAGCGCGAGGCCTCCATCGTGGCCCAGGCGGGCCGCAAGGGGGCGATCACCATCGCCACCAACATGGCCGGCCGCGGCACCGACATCGTCCTCGGCGGCAACCCCGAGGGGCTCGCCCGCTCCGAGGCCGATCCGGAGACCGAGCCCGAGGCGTATCAGGCGGCGTTCGAGCGCTACCAGGAGACCTGCGCCCGCGAGCGCGAGGAGGTGCTCGCCCTCGGCGGCCTGCACATCCTCGGCACCGAGCGGCACGAGTCGCGGCGCATCGACAACCAGCTCCGCGGCCGCTCCGGCCGCCAGGGGGACCCCGGCTCCTCCCGCTTCTATCTCTCGCTCGAGGACGACCTGATGCGGATCTTCGGCTCCGACCGCATCCAGGGCCTGATGGGGCGCCTCGGCATGGAAGAGGGGGAGGCGATCGAGCACGGGATGGTCAGCAAGGCCATCGAGCGCGCCCAGACGCAGGTCGAGGGGCGGAACTTCGAGACCCGCAAGCACCTGCTCGAGTATGACGACGTGATGAACAAGCAGCGCGAGGCGATCTACAAGCTTCGCCGCGACATCCTCGAGGGGCGCGAGGGGCGCGACTACGTCATGGGCCTCGCCGAGGACATCCTCGACGGGCTGCTCGACCTCCACTGCCCGGAGAAGTCCGATCCGCAGGACTGGGACCTCACCGGCCTGCGCACGGAGATGCTCGCCTACTTCAACATCAACGCCGGCGGCATGAACCTCGACGAGCTCGGCATCGACGAGTTGCGCGAGACCCTCTGGAAGGTCATCGAGGAGCGGTACGCCGAGAAGGAGAGCCGGCACGACCCCGAGGTCATCCGCGGCTTCGAGCGCGCCATCATGCTGCCAGTCGGTGGACACCGCCTGGAAGGACCACCTCCTCGCCCTCGATCACCTGAAGGAAGGGATCGGCCTGCGCGGCTACGGGCAGCGCGATCCGCTTCAGGAGTACAAGAAAGAGAGCTTCGACCTCTTCGACATGATGCGCGAGCGGGTGGAGAACGACATCGTCCAGAAGCTCTTCCGCTTCGAGCCGATGACCGAGGAGCAGGTGATCGAGCAGCGAGCCCGCCAGCAGCGGGCGGCGCCCAGGATCGAGCTCTCCGCTCCGCCCAAGGTCGAGGGTCAGCGCCCGCAGCAGCCCGCCGCCAACCGCGGCGAGGTCAAGGTGGGGCGCAACGATCCCTGCCCCTGCGGCTCCGGCAAGAAGTACAAGAAGTGCCATGGGGCGGCGGTGACCGTGGGCTGAGGAACGCCCGCGGTTCAGGGGCAAGAAAATCGAGGGCGGCCGTGAGGCCGCCCTTTTCGTACCCATCGACGGACCTGATATCCTTCGCCCTTCTCAAGAGCCGGTGGACTTTTTCGCTTTGAAGGAACCAACGCACACATGACCGATTTCGAGCCCCGCCAAGCCCTAACGTTCGACGACATCTCGATCGTCCCCGGCTTCTCCGAGGTCCATCCGAACCAGGTCGAGCTGCGGACCCAGGTCTGCCGCGGGATCGAGATGAACATGCCGATCCTCTCCGCGGCCATGGACACCGTCACCGAGTCGCGCCTGGCCATCGCCCTGGCCCAGGAGGGGGGGATCGGCATCATCCACAAGAACATGCCGGTGGAGGTCCAGGCCGAAGAGGTGGACCGGGTCAAGCGCAGTGAGGCGGGGATGATCGTCGATCCCGTCACCATGCGGCCCGACCAGAGCATCCGCGAGGCGCTCGAGGTGATGGCCCGCTACAAGATCTCGGGCGTGCCGGTGACCGACGCCCAGGGGCATCTGGTCGGCATCCTCACCAACCGCGACCTCCGCTTCGAGCAGAACCTCGACAAGACGATCCACGAGCTGATGACCAAGGAGAACCTGGTCACCGTCCCCGAGGGGACGACGCTCGAACAGGCCAAGGCCCAGCTCCACGAGCACCGCATCGAGAAGGTGCTCGTCGTCGACGAGGCCGGCAACCTCAAGGGGCTGATCACGGTCAAGGACATCCAGAAGGCGATCCAGTACCCGCACGCCTGCAAGGACGAGCTCGGGCGCCTGCGCGTCGGCGCGGCGGTCGGCTCCTCGGGCGACTACCTGGAGCGCGCCGCGGCGCTGGTCAAGGCCAAGGTGGACCTCCTCGTCCTCGACTCCTCGCACGCCCACAGCCGCGGCGTGCTCGACGCCACGGCGAAGCTGCGCGAGAGCTTCCCCGAGGTCAAGCTGATCGTCGGCAACGTGGCCACGCGGCGAGGGGACCCTCGCCCTGATCGAGCGCGGCGCCGACGCCGTCAAGGTCGGCATCGGCCCGGGGAGCATCTGCACGACGCGGATCGTCACCGGCGCCGGCGTCCCCCAGGTGACCGCGGTCGCCGACTGCGCCGGCGTGGCGGCCGAGCACGGCATCCCGGTCATCGCCGACGGCGGCATCAAGTTCTCGGGCGACCTCACCAAGGCGATCGCCGCCGGCGCCCACTCGGTGATGATCGGCTCGCTGTTCGCCGGCACCGAGGAGAGCCCGGGCGAGACCATCCTCTACCAGGGGCGGACCTTCAAGGCCTACCGTGGCATGGGATCGCTCTCGGCGATGGCGCGCGGCAGCGCCGACCGCTACTTCCAGGAGGGGAGCGGCGCGCTGTCGAAGCTGGTGCCGGAGGGGATCGAGGGGATGGTCCCGTACAAGGGGAGCGTCCACCAGATGCTGCCGCAGCTCACCGGCGGCCTGCGCTCGGGGATGGGGCTCGCCGGCTGCGCCTCGATCGAGGAGCTGCGCACCAAGGCCCAGTTCGTCCGCATCTCCCCCGCCGGCCTGAAGGAAGGGCACGCCCACGACGTGGTGATCACCAAGGAGGCGCCGAACTACTGGGTGGAGCGGTAGGCTGTGTAGGACGGCTGTAGTGTGAAGCCCCTCTTCCACCCCCGGCTGGTCAACGACCCGTTCGGGGATCCGGGGCTTTACATCGACTTTCTCTTCGATCGCCGGGCTCTGCTCTTCGACCTCGGCGATCTCTCTCCCCTCTCGGCGCGGCAGCTCCTCAAGGTGAGCCACGCGTTCGTCTCCCACGCCCACATGGACCACTTCGCGGGGTTCGATACCCTGCTGCGGCTCCTGCTGGGGCGGGAGAAGGTTCTCCATCTCTTCGGTCCGCCCGGGTTTCATCGATCGCGTCGGGCACAAGCTCGCAGCCTACACCTGGAATCTGGTCGCCAACTACGCGAGCGACTTCGTGGTGCGGGCGACAGAGGTCCAGGAGATCGGCATCTGTCGACACCGCCGAGTTCCGGACCCGGACCGGATTTCAGCGCGAGCCGGTCTCCACGCCGGAGTTGCCGCCGGGCCTCCTGCTCGACGAGGAGACCTTCCAGGTACGCGCCGCGTTCCTGGACCATCAGATCCCCTGCATGGCGTTCGCGCTGGAGGAGAAGTTCCACGTCAACGTCTGGAAAAGCGGCCTCGAGGAACTGGGCCTCCCCACCGGTCCGTGGCTGCGGGACCTGAAGTCGACCGTTGCCCGCGGCGAGCCGGACGGGACGCTGGTCCCGGTTCGCTGGAGCGAAAACGGCTCCTCCCAGGAGAGGACCGTCTCTCTCGGCGAGCTCAAGGAGAAGGCCCTGCGGATCGTCCCCGGGCAGAAGATCGCCTACGTGACCGACGCCGGATACACCCCGGCGAACGCGGAGACGATCGTGGACCTCGCCCGGAACGCCGATTGGCTGTTCATCGAGACGGCCTTCACGCACGAGGAGGAGCAACGGGCGGCCGAGAAGTACCACCTCACGGCGCGGCAAGCGGGCAGGCTGGCCCGGGAGGCGGGAGCGAAACGGCTGGTCCCGTTCCACTTCTCCCCCAAGCACACCGAAGAGGGGGACCGGCTGGTCAGCGAGGCGATGGCGGCGTTCGAGGAAGGAGGGTAACGCTTCAAAGAGCCAAATGGACCCAAGAGAGATCCGCTCCGACCTTCTTCACCAAGCGGGCATCGCAGGTCCACAATTCGGTCCCGAGACGTTCGGCGAGAGCGAGGTAGTGCGCGTCGTAGGAAGCCGGCAGGGTAAACCGCCGGGTAATCTGGAGGGCACGGAGGTGGAGAGCGGGATCGGAGTAGAGCCGGATCGGGAGCCCGAGGGCCAAGTCGACTGCCTCCGAGATGGTGTCTGTGCTGAGCTTGCCGTGTCTCTCGTACTGGTAGAGCGCGTTCAATATCTCGAAGTGGATCAGGGCCGGAGCAACGAGATCCCGATCTTGGTTCCACTGCTTCCAGAGGGATCGAATTTCTTCGCTTTGAGGTCCGAGGAGAAAACGTACAACCAGAGAAGCATCAACGCAGATTACTGAGGATCTGCTCATCGCGCTCCTCCCGCATCCTTCGGATCACCTCCTCCGCCGGTGTCAGTGAACCCCCTCCGAGATCTTGAGAGACTCTTTCCTGCAGCCGGTCAATTCGACGCTGCCAATCCTGACTCTCGGTCTCTCGGGTCTTTTCTCTTAGTCGCGTGTACTCGTGCATAGAGATAACTACAGCCTGGGATTCACCATCCTTCTCGATCAGGACGGTCTCCTGTCCTTCAGTCACATCACGGATCAGCTCACCCAACCGTTCTCTGGCTTCCGCTTCTGTGACTCTCACCATGGCCATCTCCTTCTCCGAGTTCCTGCCAAATCATACGTGATCACCAACTGCTTGACGATCCGCCGCCGCCGAAGCTGCCGCCGCCGCCCGAGAAGCCTCCCCCGCCACCGCCTCCCCAGCCTCCCCCGCCACCGCCGAAGCCCCCGGGCCCCATCCACCAGCCGCCGGAACGCCGCCGGGAGCTGCCGAGCGCGGGTACCCTTGGGCAGGATCATCCGGAGGATCGGGAAGAGCACGAGCCAGACCCCGGCCGCGATCAGGCCCACGGTCAGGCCGGCGAGCGAGCCCAGGAGGAAGAGGATCGGCAGCATGACGAGGTAGACGATCCAGCTCCCGCTGCGGATGGCGTTCAGGATGAACGGACCGAGGGCGAAGAGCCCGAAGACGAGGATCCCCAGCCAGGAGGACTCCCCCCCGCCGCCTGCCGGCTGCGCCTCCGGAGTCGGCTGGACATCCTTCCCCTGGATCGTGCTCAGGATGGCGCGTCACCCCGGCCTCGATGCCGCCGCCGAAATCCCCCTTCTTGAAGTAGGGGATGATCACCTGGTTCTGGATGATGCTCGTCTGCAGGTCGGTCAGCACCGGCTCCAGGCCGTAGCCGACCTCGATCCGCATCTTGCGGTCATTCTTGGAGACCAGCAGGAGGGCGCCGTTGTCCTTCCCCTTCTGCCCCAGCCCCCAGGCGCGGCCCACCTTGTTCGCGTAGTCCGCGATCTCCTCGCCGTCCAGGCTGTCGACGGTGAGCACGGAGACCTGATTGCTCGTCTGCTGCTCGAACTGCGCGAGCTGCGCCTCGATCCGCTGCCGCTGGTCCAGGGGGATCAGGTTCGCGGTGTCGTTGACCCGCCCGGTCAGAGCGGGGATCTCCCTGGCGAGCGCCCAGGCGAGCGGCAGCAGGAGGAGAAGGAGCAGCAGAGGAACCCGGCGACTCATCTCACTCCTTCTCCCGGCGCAGCTCGTTGGGGAGCTCGTCCTGATCGTCGGCCTGACGCTCGACCCCGTGCCGCTCCAGCAGCTCGCCGCAGGCGCGGATCGCCTCGATCATCGCGGGGCCGGGGCGGCCGCTCCGGATCCCCTCGGCCAGCCGGCCGGTGATCGCGTCCCAGGACCCCTTCTCCACTTTCTGGTGGATGCCGGAGTCGGCGAGCAGCACCACCCGGCGCTCGAACAGGGAGACGAAGAGGAGGATGCCGGTGCGATGGCGGGTCTGGAAGACCTCCTGCTCGAGGAAGGCGCCCGCGGCGCGCCGGCGAGCCCGCAGATCGAGAGTCTCGCCGCCCGCCATCCAGCGGCGGACCGGATCGAGCAGGGAGAGCAGATAGCCGATCCCTCCGCCCACCAGCGCCGGCAGCGCGATCCAGATTCCGATCGGAATCCCCCAGACGTTGCTCCAGCGGTAGATGGCGAGCGCCACCATCGGCCCGAGCAGCGCGCCCAGGGCCGCGCCCTTCCAGATCGCGTTCTGGTACTCGTCGCTGCGCTCGACGACGTAGGGGACGATCTCCCCCGACGTCCGCGCCTCCGCCTCCCGCACGGCGGTCTGGATGGCGTCGAGGTCAGCCTGGCTGAAGAAGCGGTCGGGTTCCATGCGTGCGGGCATCCTATACCGTTCTGCCTCATTCCACCGGGGTCGACCGCTCCCGCTTGCGGTGGCTCTGCCGCCGTTTCTCGTCCAGGCGGCGCGCCTTCGCCGCCCGCGAGGGGCGGGTCTTCCGGCGCGGCGGCTCCTCGCGCAGGTTCTCCCGCAGCAATTCGGCGAAGCGCTCGACGGCCGCCTCCCGGTTGGCGCCCTGGCTCCGGTGCTTCTGGGAGCTGATCTGCAGGATGCCGTCGCGGGTGATGCGGGTCGCCAGCCGCTCCCGAAGCCGGGCCTTCTGCTCCTCCGAGAGGGCGCTCGAGCCCGCGAGATCGAAGCGCAGGCTCACCCGCGTCTCCAGCTTGTTGACGTTCTGCCCGCCGGGGCCGCCGCTCCGCGAAGTGGCGAAGGCGACCTCCTCGTCAGGGATCGATAGATTGTCGTCGATGGGGATCATCCGCCTAGTATCCCAAGTAAGATGCTCGTACGAACAGGAGATCTTGCCATGCATCGACTTCTCAGCCTCTCCACCACCGCGCTCCTCCTGCTGATCTCGCCGCTTTTCCCGGCCCGCGCCGCCGATCCCGAGTTCTCGAAGGGGGTCTTCACCGTCGCCGGCACCGTGCCGGGGGTGAGCCTCCAGCAGGTCGCGAACGCCCTCGGTCCGGTCACCAGCATCGCCAACGCCGGGGATGGCCGCCTCTTCCTGACCACCCAGACCGGCCGCATCCTGATTCGTGGAGAACGGTACCCCGCGCTCGCAGCCGTTCCTCGACATCCGCGACCGGATCACGACCGGCGGCGAGCGCGGCCTGCTCTCCGTGGCGTTCCACCCCCGGTACGCCGAGAACGGCTTTTTCTTCGTCAACTATACGAACCTGCAGGGCAACACGGTCATCGCCCGCTACCAGGTCTCCGCCGGGAACCCCGACCAGGCCGACCCGGCGAGCGAGCGGATCCTGCTGACCATCGAGCAGCCCTACTCGAACCACAACGGCGGGCTGCTCCAGTTCGGGCCCGACGGCTATCTCTACATCGGCATGGGCGACGGCGGCTCCGGCTTCGACCCCGAATGCCGGGCTCAGAAACCGGACACGCTCCTCGGCAAGCTGCTCCGCATCGACGTCGACCAGAACGTGGCCACTCCTCCCTATTACGGGATCCCCGCCTCCAATCCTTTCCGCGGCCCCGGCGCGCCGGCGGACGAGGTCTGGGCGAGCGGCGTGCGCAACCCCTGGCGCTTCTCCTTCGACCGCGCGACCGGGGATCTCTGGATCGCCGACGTCGGCCAGGCCCGGCGCGAGGAGATCGACTTCCAGCCGGCCTCGTCGCGCGGCGGCGAGAACTACGGCTGGAAGGTGATGGAGGGGACCCTCTGCTCCTCGAGGGATGCCTGCCCGGCCTCGACGCCCGCGTGCGACTCGGCCGCCTTCACTCCGCCCGTCCTCGAGTACGACCACGGCCCGCACTGCTCGGTGACCGGCGGCTACGTCTACCGCGGCAACGGCGTGGCGCAGCTCCGCGGCTCCTACGTCTTTGGCGATTTATGCTCCGGCGTGCTCTGGGCCGCCGCGCGCCAGGGGAACGGCTTCACCGTGCGCACCATCCCCGGACAGATCCCGCAGCTCACCACTTTCGGCGAGGACCGCAACGGCGAGCTCTACGCCGCGAACGGGAACGGCCAGCTCTTCCGCTTCACCGGCGAGGCGGTTGGCGGCGGCGCCCGGGAGACCGTGGGGCTCTTCGATCCGCAGACCTCGAAGTTCCAGCTCAAGAGCGCCAACACCGCCGGCGCCAAGGTCCAGGTGGTCCGCTTCGGCCCGCGCCGCAGCGGCTGGATTCCGCTCGCCGGGGATTGGAACGGCGACGGCAAGACCACGGTCGGCTTCTACGATCCGGCCTCCTCGATCTTCCGGCTCAAGAACTCGTCCTCCGGCGGCGCCTCGGACGTGATCCTCCAGGTCGACTCCCCCTCGCGCAAAGCGCTTCCCATCACCGGCGATTGGGACGGCAATGGCACGGATACGGTCGGCCTCTATGATCCGGCCACCCGGACCTTCCGCCTGAAGAACTCGCTCTCGGGATCGGGCTTCGATCTCACCTTCGCCTTCGGGCCCTCGGCCTCCGGCCTCACTCCGGTCGCGGGGGATTGGAACGGCGACGGCCGCGACAGCGTCGGCCTCTTCGATCCGGCCGCCTCGGTCTTCTATCTGACCAACGGATTCCAGGACGCGGCGCCGGATTTCCAGGTCCAGTTCGGTCCCGCCGGGCGGGGATCGCTGCCCGTCGCCGGAGATTGGAACGGCGACGGCCGCGACGACCTCGGCGTCTACGATCCGGCCTCGGCCGTCTTCCGGCTGCGCAACTCGCTCTCGACGGGGAATCCGGATGCGCAGTTCCAGTTCGGTCCGCGGCGCAAAGGGTGGAAACCCATCGCCGGGGCCTGGTGACGCAGGATTGCCTTCCAAGGAGACCCGAATGACGCGAACGATCGTCTTCACCGTGGCGCTCTGCCTGCTCCCCGCTCTCTCCGCCATGGCCGCCGAGAAGCCCAAGACCTACGATCTCATCCTGCGCGGCGGGACGATCTACGACGGCTCCGGCGGCAAGCCCTACGTGGGCGACGTGGCGGTGAACGGCGACCGCATTGCCGCGGTCGGGCGGTCGGCTCGCTGGGCAACGCCAAGGGGAAGAACGGAGATCGACGCCCGCGGGCTCGCCGTCTCCCCCGGCTTCGTCAACATGCTGAGCTGGGCGACCGAGTCGCTGCTGGTGGACGGCCGCGCCCAGAGCGACATCCGCCAGGGGGTCACCCTCGAGGTCATGGGCGAGGGGGGCTCCATGGGGCCGCTCAACGACGCGATGAAGAAGGAGATGGTCGAGCAGCAGGGGGACGTCAAGTATCCCGTCACCTGGACCACTCTCGGCGAGTACCTCGACCAGGTGGCGGCGCGCGGCATCGCCCCCAACGTCGCCTCCTTCGTGGGCGCGACGAGCCTGCGCATCCACGAGGTGGGCTACGCCAACCGGCCGCCGACCGCCGAGGAGCTGGCGCGCATGCGCAAGCTGGTCGATCAGGCCATGGAGGAAGGCGCGCTCGGCGTCGGCTCCTCGTTGATCTACGCCCCCGCCTTCTACGCCGGCACGGACGAGCTGGTGGCGCTCTGCGAGGAGGCCGCGAAGTACGGCGGCATGTACATCTCCCACATGCGCAGCGAGGGCAATCGTTTTCTGGAAGCCCTGGACGAGCTGATCGAGATCTCGCGCCGGGCCAAGCTCCCGGCCGAGATCTACCACCTGAAGGCCGCCGGCCAGCAGAACTGGGGGAAGCTCGACGCCGCCATCAGGAAGGTCGAGGACGCCCGCGCCTCCGGCCTCAAGATCACGGCCGACATGTACACCTACACCGCGGGCGCCACCGGACTCGACGCCGCCATGCCGCCGTGGGTGCAGGAGGGCGGCCTCAAGGACTGGATCGCGCGCATGAAGGACCCGGCCACTCCGCGAGAAGGTCGCGAAGGAGATGGCCACCCCCACCGACGCCTGGGAGAACTTCTTCGTCGCCGCGGGGCCGGAGAAGATCCTCCTCGTCGCCTTCAAGAACGACAAGCTCAAGCCCCTGACCGGCAAGACCCTGGCCGAGGTCGCGAAGATGCGCGGCAAGTCCCCCCAGGAGACCGCGATGGACCTGGTGATCGAGGACGACAGCCGGGTCGGCACCGTCTACTTCCTGATGTCCGAGGACAACGTCAAGAAGGAGATCGCCCTCCCCTGGGTGAGCTTCGGCTCGGACGCCGAGGCCCCCGCGACCGAGGGGGTGTTCCTGAAGTCCAACCCCCACCCGCGCACCTACGGCAACGTCGCCCGCCTGCTGGGACGCTACGTGCGCGACGAGAAGGTGATCCCGCTCGCGGAGGCGATCCGCAAGCTCACCTCGCTCCCGGCCGCCAACCTCAAGATCCGCGACCGCGGCGCGCTCAAGGCGGGCAACTTCGCCGACGTCGTCCTCTTCGATCCGGCGAAGATCCAGGACCACGCCACCTTCGACAAGCCGCACCAGTACGCGACCGGCGTCCGGCACGTCTTCGTCAACGGCGTCCAGGTGCTCAAGGACGGCGAGCCCACGGGCGCGGCGGCCGGCCGGGTCGTGCGCGGGCCGGGGTGGACGGGTTGGAAGAAGTAGGCGCCGATGCTCGTGTGAGCGATCACCCAATCTCGATCGACCGCCTCAGGACCTCCTGCCAGATCTCCGAGGTCCCCATCCGGTCTGCCCATTCCGCGATGTAGTCGCGGTCGAGATGATCGCCGCTGATCTTCAGGACACCGGCGATGTCGCGCAGGTGCTTCTCGGAGCCCCCCTCGCCATAGGCCTCCATCTTCTTGAGGATCACGTCCTCTTCCGAGGAAAAGGCGGCGTCGAAATCGGGCGCCGGCTTCACCCTCTTGGTTCGCGAGAAGCGGCTCCGGTTGAAGAGGGAGTCCGCCGGCACCATCACGTCCACCTTGAGGCCCGACGCGGGTTGGATGATGTTGAACTGCCCGTGGCGCGAAACCGCCCGAAAGACGGTCTCCTCGCTCAGATAGAAGTCGGGAGCGGGAAAAGCCGCGCAGAGCTCGGCGATCTTGCTGGCGGGAAGGTCGACGACGATGTCGATGTCGTTCGTGAAGCGAGGCTCGCCAAAGAAGATCGTCGCCATCGATCCGGTGACGAAGTAGCGCAGACCGATCCGCTCCAGGACCTCGACCATGTAATGAAGCAGGTCAGACTGCTCCATGCGAGAGCCTCCTCGCCGTCTCCTCCTGCAGGCGCTGCTCGTCCCAGTCCGGGTGCTCGGCGGCGAGGTGGCTGGCGATCATGCGGCGGGCGGAGCGGTACATGTCGCTCGCGATCTTCAGGCGCTCGGCTCCGCTCATCGCACGGAAGACCCGGGCCATCTCGTCGTCCAGTACCTCGAAGTTTCGGGGATCGATCGGCATGGCGTTCTCACCGGGAGAATATCCCGATCCTCCTCATGACGGTATGATCGTCAGCCGCGATTCGCTCAAGCGAGGAGGTACCCGTGAAAGAACAGGACGACGATCCCGCCGCCGGCGCCTGGACCCGGCGCGCCCTGATGAAGGCCGGCCTTGCCACCGGGGCCCTGGCCGCCGCCAATCCCCTGCTCTCCCCCGCGGCAGCCGCCGCGCCGGCTCCGGCCGCCGCCTCGGCCGCTCCGGCTCCCTTTGAGCTCGAGGAGGCCACGATCGCCGAGCTTCAGGCCGCCCTCGCCTCGGGCAAGGAGACGGCGCGCTCGCTCACCGAGAAGTATCTCGCCCGCATCGACGCCCTGAACACCAAGGGGCCGGAGCTGCGGGCGGTGATCGAGGTCAACCCGGAGGCGCTCGCCATCGCCGACGCGCTCGACGCCGAGCGGCGCGGCAAGGGCTCCCGCGGACCGCTCCACGGCATCCCGATCCTGATCAAGGACAACATCGGCACCGCCGACCGGATGACCACCACCGCCGGCTCGCTCGCCCTCGAAGGGTCGATCCCCGCCCGGGACGCCTTCGTCGCCGCGCGGCTGCGCGAGGCCGGCGCGATCCTCCTCGGCAAGACGAACCTCTCCGAGTGGGCCAACTTCCGCTCCACCCGCTCGAGCAGCGGCTGGAGCAGCCGCGGCGGGCAGTGCCGCAACCCCTACGCGCTCGACCGCAACACGTCGGGCTCCAGCTCCGGATCCGGCGCGGCGGCCGCCGCCAGCCTCGCCGCCGCGACCGTGGGCTCGGAGACGGACGGCTCGATCGTCTCCCCCTCCTCGATGCTGCGGCATCGTCGGCATCAAGCCGACCGTCGGCCTGCTCAGCCGCTCCGGGATCATCCCGATCTCCCACACCCAGGATACCGCCGGCCCCATGGCCCGCACCGTCGCCGACGCCGCGGCCCTGCTCGGCGCCATGACCGGCGTCGACGAGCGCGACGAGGCGACCCGCCCGAGCCGCGGCAAGGCGGCCGCCGACTACACGAAGTTCCTCGATCCCAAGGGGTTGAAGGGCGCGAGGATCGGCGTCCACGTCCCCAGCTCGCTCGACGACAACCCGCTGGTCAACCCGATCTTCCACGAGGCGCTGGCGGCGATGAAGGCGGCGGGCGCCACGATCGTCGATCCCGTCAAGCTGCCTTCCGCGGGGAAGTCCGGCAACAGCGAGTACGAGGTCCTGCTCTACGAGTTCAAAGCGGACCTCAACCGCTATCTCGCCGAGCTGGGGCCCAACGCCCCCGTCCACTCCCTCAAGGAGGCGATCGAGTTCAACGAGCGCCACCGCGACCGGGTGATGCCCTATTTCGGCCAGGAGATCTTCCTGCAGTCCGAGGCCAAGGGGCCGCTCACCGATCCGGCCTACAAGAAGGCGCTCGCCGCCTGCCGGCTCTACTCCCGCAAGGAGGGGATCGACGCCATGCTTGCCCAGCACAAGCTGGACGCCATCGTGGCCCCGACCGGCGGACCCGCCTGGCTGATCGATCTCGTCAACGGCGATTCGGAGACCGGCGGCAGCTCGTCGCTCGCCGCGGTCTCCGGCTATCCGAGCATCACCGTCCCGGCCGGCTTCGCCTTCGGGCTGCCGCTGGGGATCTCCTTCATCGGACCGGCCTGGGGCGAGGGCGCGCTGATCAGGCTCGCCTACGCGTTCGAGCAGCAGACGAAGGTCCGGAAGGCGCCGCGGTTCTTGCCGACGGTGGACTTCTCCAAGGCCTGAGATCCCCATGAAGAGAATCCTCGCCGTCGCCCTCGGGCTCGTCCTGTTCCTGCTGGTGGCCATCCTCCTGCTGCGGATGATCCTGATCAAGTCCCATCAGGTGCAGGCGCCGCCGGTCACCGATCTCGCGGTGGACGCCCGCGCGGCCGCCGAGCGTCTGGCGGGAGCGGTCCGCTTCCCCACCGTCTCGCATGAGAACGGGCAGAATGTCGAGGCCGCGGCGTTCGGCGGGCTCCATCAGTATCTCCAGCAGACCTTCCCCCGGGTGCACGCCACGCTCACCCGCGAGACGGTCGGCGGCTACAGCCTGCTCTACACCTGGAAGGGGCGGCGGCCGCAGCTCCCGCCGATCCTGCTGATGTCCCACCAGGACGTGGTGCCGGTCGAGCCGGGCACGGAGAAGAACTGGACCCATCCCGCCTTCTCCGGCACCGTCGACGGCGCCTGGGTCTGGGGGCGCGGCACGCTGGACGACAAGGTCGGCATGATGGGGCTGCTCGAAGCGGCGGAGATGCTCCTCGGCCGCGGGTTCCAGCCGGACCGCACGGTCTACTTCGCTTTCGGGCACGACGAGGAGGTGGGCGGCCGCAACGGCGCGGCGGCGATCGCCAAGCTTCTCGAGCAGCGGGGGGTGCGGCCGGCGTTCATCCTCGACGAAGGCGGGGCCATCGTCGAAGGCTCGATCCCGGGGGTTGAGCGCCCGGCCGCGATGATCGGCACGGCCGAAAAAGGGGTCCTGAGCGTCGAGCTGGTGGCCCAGAGCGAGGGGGGGCACTCCTCGATGCCACCCGTGCACGGCGCCATCGGCAAGCTCGCCGCCGCCATCCAGAAGCTCGAGGACCACCAGATGCCGGCGCGGCTCGACGGCGCCACCCGCCGCTCCTATCAATATCTGGCGCCCGAGATGCCCTTCGGCCCCCGCCTGGCGCTCGCCAATCTCTGGCTGTTCAGCCCGATCATCGAACGGCAGGCAAACTCGGACCCGGCCGCCAGCGCCCGCATCCGCACCACGACGGCGCCGACGATCTTCCAGGGGGGTGTCAAGGAGAACGTCCTCCCCCACGAGGCCCGCGCCGTGGTGAACTTCCGCATCCTGCCGGGGGACACGATCCAGGGCGTTCTGCACCACGTCCGCGAAACCGTGGGTCCCGGTATCCGGGTGAGCGCCACGGGCACCGCCAACAGCGAGGCCTCGCCGGAGTCCGACGTCCGCGCGCCCGAGTTCGGGATGATCCAGCGCACCCTGGCCCAGGTGCTCCCGGGGGTGATCGTGGCCCCCAACCTGCTCGCCGGCGCCACCGACACCAAGCACTACCGCTCCTTGAGCCAGAACGTCTTCCGGTTCATCCCGATACGCGTAAAGCCGGAGGACCTCAAGCGCATCCACGGCACCAACGAGCGGGTGGGAATCGAGAACTACGGCGAGGTCGTGCGCTTCTACGCGCAGTTGCTGCGGAACGGGACGGTGTGACTTAAAACTTGAACAACGCGTCGAACGCCGACCGCGCGTCCCCCGGGGAAGGCTTGTCCGAATCCTTGCGGAACTCCTGGGCGAGCTTGGGGGTGAAGAGCGGGCACTCGTTGCGGTCCCGCTTCTTGGGGACGCGCGCCGGGATCTCCTCGTACCTCCGGCACTCCCAGCGGACCGAGGTATCGAAGTTGATGCAGTTCGAGCAGGTGTGGAGATCGGCGCCGCAGCGGGCGCAGGTGGCGTCGAAGGGGAGCGGATCCTCGCCGATGATGATCAACTGCTTCTCGCCGCAGGCGGCGCAGCGGAAGACCGACTCGCCCGGCGCGCCCATGCCGCGGCCGCGCGGTCCTTCCTTCTTCTCGCGCGGACCCTGGAGACCCGGCCGCGGGCGCTCGTCGCGGCGCTCGGAATCCTTGTAGCCCCGCTGCCGGTACTTGGGATCGTCGGACATCAGGATCTTTCTAGCACAAAATCGCCTCCGCGAACCGGGCCGGCGCTTGGCGGTCGGTGGCCAGGAAGAGCGACGGCTCGATCAGCTCCAGCTCCATCAGAGTGAAGACGCCGTCGATCTCCAACCCATCCACCCGGGCATAGATCCAGGGGCCGGAGATCGACGCCACCACCGTCCGCGCCTGCTCGATCAGGGCGGGCGTGGCACGCGCCGGTTCGGCGGAGCCGCCGAGCTGCTCCTGAACCCTGAAGTCCCCGGCCCGCGGGCGCTTCAGGGTGGCGTGGCTGTACTCGCCGCCCAGGAAGATCAGCGACCACTCGCCCGCCGTCTGGATCTCGGACAGGAAGGGCTGGACCAGCACGCCGGAGGCGGCCAGCAGCTCGTCCAGCTCCCCTTGCACCGCCGCGGCCTCGTCGCGTGAAATCCGCCGGGTGCGGAACGCGCCGCCCGAGATGGACGGCTTGATCACCACGTCGGTCCACCCCCGCTCGTCGAGAAGCCCGGCGAGATCCACCGCCGCGCCCCGCTCCAGCCCGGCCGTGGGGATCACCGGCAGCCCGGCCGCCGCGAGATCCCCGAGATAAGCCTTGTCCACGTTGCCGCGCACCAGCGGGATGGGGTTCCAGAGCGGGATCTTCTCCCTTTCCATCCGGTCCAGCCAGGCGAGGAACTCGTCCGTGCGCTCGAAATAGTCCCAGCAGGACCGGATCACCACCCGGTCGTAACGGGACCAGGGCACGCCGGGATCGTTCCAGATCACGGCCTCGACCTCGGCGCCACGGCGGCGCAGCTCCTCGGCGGCCAAGCGGTCGTCGGCCGTCAAGTCGGGCAGTTTGGAGTAGGTGACGAAGGCGATCAGCATGCGTTCAGGCTCCCCTCCGCCACCGGCGCGATCAACGCCAGCTCCTCCTCCGTGGGCTGGAACAGGGCGGCGCCGACGGTGCCGGGGCCGGCGTTGGCGACCACGACGGGGCCCATCTCGGCGATCAGGATCTCCTTCACCTGGAAGGTCTTCTCGATCAGCCCGCGCAGGCGGTCCGACCAGACGGGGGCCTTGGCGTGGGCGACCGTCACCACCACCGGCCGCTGGGGATCGACCCGCTCGCGGAACAGCTCGATCAGCCGCGGGTGGGCCGCCCGGCCGCCGCGGACGCGGTCGACCGCCACGATCTCGCCGTCCACCACGCCGAGGATCGGCTTGATGCCGAGCAGGTTCCCCATCACCGCCCGCGCCTTGCCGATGCGGCCGCCGCGGGCCAGGTACTCCAGCGTGTCCACCGCGAAGAGCACGTGCACCCGGTCGCGCATCGCCTCCAGGCGGTCGACGATGGCGTCCGGCTCGATCCCGCGCCGCGCCATGCGGGCGGCGAACAGGGCGAGCATCCCCATCCCCAGGCTGGCGCTGTGGCTGTCCACCACCCGCAGCGAGACCCGCTCGGCCTCGCCGCGCAGCTCCTGATAACTGGCGGCAATCCCTCCTCCGCCGCCTCCCGGGCGTGCGCCACCGTCTTCGACAGCTTCTCCGAGATGTGGACCGAGACGATGTCCTTCCGCGGCGCCAGCGACCGGTAGAGATCCAGGAAGTCCGCCTTCGGCGTCGGATTGGTCCGCGGATGGACCGGCCCCTTCTCCAGCAGGTCGTAGAACTCCTTGGCCTTGAGGTCCACCCCGTCGTGGTAGACGCGGTCGCCGAACAGCACCAGCACCGGCAGGACGTGAATCCCGTGCGCCCGCGCCACCTCCGGCGGCAGGTCGCAGGTCGAGTCGGTGACCACCCGCACCAGCTCCTCCGGCTCCTCCAGGGCGACGATCCCCATCTCGCGCAGGCCGATCAGGTCGCGCAGGATCTCCCCGTCCGTGGCGCCGGGCAGGGCGTCGAGCAGCCGGCCGACCGTCCCGCAGCCCGGCAGCGCGGCGATCAGCTCCTGCTGGCGCGGATTGAAGCGGGCCTCGAAGAAGGCGGGGCCGAGTTGCACGCGGGCGCGGGTCCGCGGGTCGGGCGCGTCGTGGACGCGGTCCTCCAGGGCCAGGAAGACGAGCGCCTTGACCTCCTGCCGGATCTCCCGTTCGACCCCGGCCGGCTGGCGGAGCCAGAGCCAGAACGGCCCGGCGTCGAGCAGGCTGAGCCGCAGGAACGCCTTGACCCCGCGAGCGCGCCCGGCCGACGCCGCGATCACCTCGCCGCCGTCGAACGTGACCTCCCCGCTCGCACAGACGAT
This sequence comes from uncultured Acidobacteriota bacterium, assembly GCA_963761645.1. GTDB lineage: Bacteria > Acidobacteriota > Thermoanaerobaculia > Multivoradales > UBA5704 > DATARR01. Next base: position 3,347 of record CAVXIG010000005.1, on the reverse strand, counting down.
CCGCCCCGTGACGTGCGCCCGGCCCACCGCCCGCACCAGCTCGAGGAACGGCAGCAGCGCGAAATCCCCCACCAGCGACTCGACGTCCGAGTCCGGCTCGACGCCGATCTCCCGCCCGAGGAGGACGAGATGGATGCGCCGGACCAGATCCTCCGCCGGCAGGCCGTCCGCCTCCAGGAAGAGCACGTCCTCCGGCAGATCCCGCCCCTCCTCCGCCGTCTTGCCGAGCAGCAGCAGCGTCTGCTCGCCGCCAAAGCGCTCGGAGACCGCGCCATCCCCACCCCTCATCAGCTCGACCGGAGCCACCACCACCCCCGGCCCGAGCGTCGCCGCGAACCGCCGCCCCTCGGCCAGCCCCACCGTCGGGATCACCTCATAGCCAAAGCCCGTCAAGCCGTTGGAGATCTCCTTACGGCGGACGGACTCCGGATCGACGACCAGCACGGACGGACGGGGCATCGTCTTTGTCGAATCCCTACAAAGCGAACAGCGTTATCGGTGGAGGAAACTCGGTCAAGGATAAACCCGTTTGGGGGCGGGGGGGTAGCCCGAACCCTCACCCCCGGCCCCTCTCCCGTCCCCCCCCGCCCTCCCTCACCGGGAGAGGGGAGAAGGGCAAAGACGTCCAGAGGGGGAAGGTCTTCAGCTAACCTCTCCCTCTTCTCCCGGTGAGGGAGGGGGGAGGGGACGGGAGAAGAGAGCCGGGGTGATGAGGGCCCTACCCCACCACGAACTCCGCCAGAATCGGCAGATGATCGCTCGCCACGCGCGCGATCTGCAGCCGGCAGGAGTGGGCGGAGACCAGCCGCAGCGGCCCGCGGTGGTAGATGCGGTCGAGGCCGCCCTGCGGCGAGAAGGAGGGATAGGTGGGGATCACCGGATACGGACCGCGCTTGCGCTCCGTGGCGCAGGAGAAGCCCATGCCGTTGGTGAAGGCGGGCATCAGGAGCGAGCGCCAGTCGTTGAAGTCTCCGGCCACCAGGACCGGGGTGGTGTACGGGACCCCGCTGAGCTCGGCCGAGCGCTTGATCAGCTCGATCTGCTTGGCCCGCTCCCGCGCCGAGAGCCCCAGGTGGAGGTTGAACACCTCCAGGTGCCCCTCCTTGCCGCCGAGATCCAGCGTCGTGTGCTGGCAGCCGCGGCGGATCCAGCTCTCGGCGATCGAGAGGTCGATATTGCGCTCGCGCAGGATCGGCAGGCGGCTGAGCGTCGCGTTGCCGTAACGCCCCTTCTTCAGGCTGACGTTGTGCCCGAGGGCGAAATTCGGGTAACCCGCCTCCTCGGCCAGCTCCTTGGCGAGATTGAGCTCCCGCGAGCGCGGCGCCCCCTCGTCCACCTCCTGGAGCATCACGATGTCGGGATCGTAGTGACGCAGGATCGCCACGATGCGCTCCGGCCGGAACCGGCGATCGACCCCGATCGCGCGGTGGATGTTGTAGGTCATGACCCGTATCGGCATCAATTCGTGGCTCTCCGAGACTCTTTGGACATCGATTCACGGACTCTGTTCCGTCCCCCCGACGCAGCACCCGGCGATATAGTAGCCCCATGCCGCCCGTCTTCACCGCCGGCCACTCCACCCGCCCCATCGAAGAGCTCCTGGCTCTCCTCGCCGAGCACGGCGTGCGGACCCTGGTGGACGTGCGGCGCTTCCCCGGCTCCCGGCGCCACCCCCAGTTCTCGCGCGACGCCCTGGAGGCCTCGCTCGCCGGCGCCGGCATCCAATACGTCCATGAGCCCGGCCTCGGAGGCCGCCGCGCCGCCCGGCCCGACTCCCCCCACACCGCGTGGCGCGTCGAAGCCTTCCGCGGCTACGCCGACCACATGGAGACCCCGGAGTTCCAGACCGCCCTCCAGCGGCTGATCCAGCGCGCCGCCGGCGAGACCGTCGCCATCCTCTGCGCCGAGGCCGTGCCCTGGCGCTGCCATCGCCGGCTCATCTCCGATGCCCTGGTCGTCCGGGGCACCCAGGTATTGCATATCCTGGGCCCGAACCGTGCCGACCCCCACGAGCTGGACGCCAACGCCCGCGTCCTCCCCGGGGATCGGCTGCTCTACGACGGGACCCCGGGCGATCAGCCCTCGCTGTTCGAAGACGTCTCGGGAGCGTAACTTTCGCCCCATTGCCGCAGCACGGGATTTCTTCTACGATTCCGCCATCAACCAACCCTTTGGAGTAAAACCCTCATGAGCCTTAGCCAGTCCCTTCTGCCCGAGTTCGACCAGGAGATGGCCGGAACCCGCCGCGTCCTCGAGCGGGTGCCCGTCGACAAGTTCTCCTGGCAGCCGCACGAGAAGTCCATGAACTTCAGCCGCCTGGCGGTCCACGTCGCCGAGCTCCCCTCCTGGACCACCATGACCCTCAACACCAGTGAGCTGGACTTCGCCGCTGCCCCCTACGCCCCGACCCAGGTGGAGATGACCGAGGATCTGCTGACGATTTTCGACAAGGCCGTCACCGAGGCCCGGGCGACCCTGGCGGGCGCCGGCGATGAAGAGTTCTTCAAGAACTGGACGCTCCGCAATGGCGACCAGGTGTACTTCACGATGCCGAAAATCGCCGTGCTGCGCGGCTTCGTCATGAACCACATCATTCACCACCGCGCCCAGCTCACCGTCTACCTGCGGCTCAACGACATCCCGGTCCCCGGCCTCTACGGCCCGTCGGCGGACGAGAGCAACTTCTAGACCTTCAGAGGAGATTTCCATGAACCTGAGCCAGTCGCTGCTTCCCGAATTCGACCAGGAGATGGCGGGCACCCGCCGCGTCCTCGAGCGGATGCCCGCCGACAAGTTCACTTGGCAGCCGCACCCGAAGTCCTTCAGCCTCGGCAAGCTGGCGACCCACGTCGCCCGGCTCTCCTCCTGGGCCACCATGGCCCTCGCCACCGAGGGGTTCGACGTCTCCAAGCCCCAGGAGGTCCCCAAGGTGAACACCACCGAGGAGCTGCTGGCGCTCTTCGACAAGACCAGCGCCGAGGCCCGCGAGGCGATCGCGAAGGCCAGCAATGAGGACTGGTCCACGCCCTGGTCGCTCCGCAACGGCGACCGCGTGGTCTTCACGATGCCCAGGATCGCCGTGGTGCGCGCCATGGTCATGAACCACATCATCCACCACCGCGCCCAGCTCACCGTCTACCTGCGGCTCAACGACATCCCGGTCCCCGCCCTCTACGGCCCGTCGGCGGACGAAGGGAACCTGTAGGCAGGGATCGCGGGGGAGGCGGCCGGTCCTCACCAAGCGATCGCCGCCGGAAACGGGGGAACCCCTCCCCCTGCCTGGGGAATCCCTGTACCCGCTGGGGAGAGGGGTATACCTGAGCGGGGGCTCAACTCCCCCGGCGGGG
>CAVXIG010000004.1:0-74494 GCA_963761645.1 uncultured Acidobacteriota bacterium | reverse complement strand
GCCTGTCTGAACCGCCCTGGCGGGCGGCCTTCGGGTCTACCGCGAAAGCACCTTCGCCAGCTCGAACAGGCTCAGATCGAGCGGCTTCCGGTTGGCGACCACCTCGGCGAGCGGGGTGGTGACGATCTCGCCGCCGCCGATCCCCACGAGGACCCCGTGCTCCCCCTGGGCCAGCCGCTGGACGGCGGCGGCGCCGAGCCGCGTCGCGAGCAGGCGGTCGGCGGCTCCCGGCGTGCCGCCGCGCTGGACGTGCCCCAGGATCGTCGCCCGCAGCTCGAAGCCCAGCCGCTGGCGGTGCTCGGAGAAGTGCCGGATCAGCCGCTCGGCGTTGAACTTCGCTCCCTCCGCCACCACCACCAGGGCGTGCGGCTTGCCGCGCTGGTAAGCCCCCCGCAGCTCGGCGGCGAGCGCCTCCGGGTCGATCTCCATCTCGGGGATGATCACCGCCTCGGCCCCTCCCGCCACCGCCGCCGCCAGCGCCAGGTAGCCGCAGTCGCGCCCCATCACCTCCACCAGGAAGGCGCGCTGGTGGGAGGAGGCGGTCACCTTCAGCCGGTCGATCGCCTCCAGAGCGATGTTGAGCGCGGTGTCGACGCCGATCGTGATCTCCGAGCCGTAGAGGTCGTTGTCGATCGTCGAGGCGACGCCGACCACCGGCAGGCCCATCTCGGAGAGCTGATGGGCGCCGGTCTGCGAGCCGTTGCCGCCGATCACCACCAGCGCCTCGATGCCGTGGGCGCCGAGCTGGCGCAGGGCGTTGATGCGGCCGTCCTCGTTGCGGAACTCCGGGCAGCGGGCGCTCCCCAGGATGGTGCCCGCCTGCTGGACGATCCCTCCCACGTCGCGCACTTCGAGGTTGGTGAAGTTGCCGGCGATCAGTCCGCTGAAGCCGCGCCGGACCCCGAAGACCTGCAGGCCCTCGTAGATCCCGGCGCGCACCACGGCCCGGATGGCGGCGTTCATTCCGGGGGCGTCACCCCCACTGGTCAAGACGGCGATCCTCTTCATGGCTCCTCCAACCTGCCTCTCGCGCCTACACCTTACAAAACGCGGGCCGGTTATGCCATGCGGCCCTCATCACCCCGGCCCTCTTCTCCCGTCCCCTCCCGCCCTCCCTCACCGGGAGAAGAGGGAGAAAAAAGAAAAATCTTGGATCTCGCGTGGGTGGAGGTTCCCCTCTCCCGGTGAGGGAGGGCGGGAGGGGACGGGAGAGGGGCCAGGGGTGAGGGTCCGCTTGACACCTTCAGCCCGTTTCTTAATGCTGGCAGCCATGAGCCTCGATTCTCCGTCCACTCCCTCGCTCTCCGAGGTTCACGGCTCCGTCGAAATCCCGCGGCAGCTCTCGTTCTGGCGCCGCTTCTTCGCCTTCAGCGGCCCGGCCTATCTGATCAGCGTCGGCTACATGGACCCGGGCAACTGGGCGACCGACATCGCGGCCGGCTCGAAGTTCGGCTACCGCCTGCTCTGGGTGCTGGTGATGTCGAACATCATGGCCATCCTGCTCCAGAGCTTCTCGGCCCGCATCGGCATCGTCACCGGCATGGACCTGGCGCAGGCCTGCCGCGCCATGTTCTCCCGCAAGGTCTCGTGGGCGCTCTGGATCCTCGCCGAGGTCGCCATCGCCGCCTGCGACCTCGCCGAGGTGCTGGGCTCGGCGATCGGCCTGCAGCTCCTCTTCGGCATGCCGCTGCTGCTCGCCGTCTTCGTGACCGCCCTCGACACCTTCGTGCTCCTCCTCCTGCACCACCGGGGCGTGCGGCTGATGGAGGCGTTCATCCTCACCCTGGTGCTGACGATCGGCGTCTGCCTGGCGATCGAGGTCTTCCTCTCGAAACCGGAGTGGGGGGCGATGGCGGCCGGCCTCGCGCCGTCGCTGCCGGGGGAGGGCGCCCTCTTCCTCGCCATCGGCATCCTCGGCGCCACGGTGATGCCGCACAACCTCTACCTGCACTCGGCGCTGGTGCAGTCGCGCCGCGTGAAGCACACGCCGGCCGGCATCCGCCAGGGGATCCGCTACAACGTCATCGACTCGGTGATCGCGCTCGAACGGCGCGCTGCTGGTCAACGCCGCCCTGCTGGTGCTGGCCGGCGCCGCGTTCTTCAAGGCGGGGATGTTCAACGTCGCGGAGATCCAGGACGCCCACAAGCTGCTCGAGCCGCTGCTGGGCCATCACATCGCGCCGATCGCCTTCGCCATCGCGCTGATCGCCGCCGGGCAGTCGTCGACGATCACCGGCACCCTCGCCGGGCAGGTGGTGATGGAGGGGTTCGTCCACATCCGCCTGCGCCCGCTGGTGCGGCGGCTCCTCACCCGCGTGATCGCGATCGTCCCCGCCGTGCTGACCATCGTGCTGGTCGGCGAGCGGGCGACGGGGAGCCTGCTGGTGCTCTCGCAGGTGGTGCTCTCGCTGCAGCTCTCCTTCGCCGTGATCCCCCTGATCCAGATCGCCTCCGACCGCCGCTGGATGGGGCAGTACGTGATCAACAAGTGGCTGCAGGCCGCCGGCTGGCTGGTCGCCGGGGTGATCGCCGCGCTCAACCTGAAGCTGGTCTTCGACGCGGTGCTGGAGTGGCTGACCGGGGCGGGGAAGTACACCTGGCTGGTCTGGCTGACGGCGATCCCCGCCGTCCTGGGGCTGATCTGGCTGCTGGGCTACGTGATCATCGTGCCGCTGCTGGAGCGCCGGCGCAACCAGCCGGTGGGCGCGCTGGTCGGCGTCCACGGGCCGAGCACCATCCCGGAGATCGTGCCGCCGCGCTCGCCCCGCCTGATCGCGGCGGCGCTCGACTTCTCGGCGGCCGACAAGGGGGTGGTCTCCTACGCGGTGACGCTCGCCCATGCCGCCGGCCGCGGCGCCAAGGTGCTGCTCTTCCACGTCGTGGAGTCGGGCGGCGCCCTGGTGATGGGCGGCGAGTCCCACGACCGCGAGGCGCAGGCCGACCAGGAGCGCCTGGAGCTCTACGCCAAGCAATTGCGGGAGCTGGAGGTCGAGGTGGAGTACGACCTCGGCTTCGGCGATCCCCCCGAGGCGCTCGCCAAGCTGGTCGAGCAGCACAAGCCGGACCTGATCCTGCTCGGCAGCCACGGCCACCGCCGCATGGGCGACATCGTCCACGGCACCTCGGTCGAGCGCCTGCGCCACCGGGTGAAGGTGCCGGTGATGGTGATTCCGGTGGGGTAGCTTCCTCTGCTGCGTGGCCAGCTCACGCCTCCCTAGGCGTAGTACATGCCTCTACTGATGCGGCAGTATGAGCTGTCCCAGTCGGAGCGCTTCTGCCTCTTCTTGCCCATTCATCGTCGCGGCCAAGATCGACCCCGCAGCCGTGCTCTGTCAGTTCCAGAAGAATCATCCAGACATCTTGACATATTCCTAGATCTCATATTATATCTCACCACCTAAAATCTCTACTCATTCTCCTCTCTCTATTCCCTTCTCATCCTATAAAACACATCATCATCCCTCTACTTCCTCTTCATAATCCATATATCTCCATCCTATATACTTTTCTATAATCTCAATCACCATCCTCCTCTCTATCCTCTAAACTCTCTCCTCTCCTTCATCTATTTCCTCTCCTTCATCTATATCCAATCTCTTCTATACTCCATAAAATTCTATCCCTACCTCATCTTCTTTCACCATATATAATACAACCACCCCTCTCTATCACTCTATCTCTTATAATAATTCTAATCTCCCCTATTATACCTCTTCAACCTACACCTTCTAAACCTCTATATCCTATACCTCTATAACTTTACATCTACTCCATAAATAAACATAATCCTATAACATATATCTCTTAAACACTACTTCACCACCTACTAATAAAAATACAGCCAATCACACTCATCACCTAAAACCTAAACTTCCTCTACCTCTTCCACCAACAATCATAACAACTATCACAATCACTCACCCAAATCTAAATCTATAAATCATTCCATTTACCTTACTAATCCAATACAAAAAACATACCAACTAAAAATAAAACTTTACAAAAATAAATTATCCATAAAACAATAAATCTCTTAAAATCAAAAACTAAAATAAAAAATCCAAATATTATCTAAACGAAAAACTAAAACCTAATTATCCCTAATTAAAAAAATTATCCAAAAAAAATCACTAAATAATTTAAAATAAAAAACACAATAAAACCTTAATACGACGCCTACGGCAGCGTATCCCTCACCACCAGCACCCGCCCGCCCTTCGGATCGCAGACCCAGGCCTGCCGGTGATCGTCGGTCACGACGCAGTGGGCGCCGACGGCGGTGGCGACGGTGCCGATGAGCTTCAGCTCCCCCTCTTTGGTGAGGCCGACGATCGCCATCTGTCCGGTCTTCGAGGCCGGCACGTAGAGATGGCGGAGAGCGGGGTTGTAGGCGACGATGTCGGTGCCGGCGCCGAAGCGGAAGCGGTCGCGGATGGCCCCCTTGTGGCCGAGGTCGAGGAGGTCCGCGCCCCCTTCCGCGCAGCCGACGAAGAGCAGCCCGTGGCGCGCGTCCAGCGCCAGCCCGCGGGAGCCCAGGCAGCCGTTGGGCAGGGTCTGCACGACCTTGGCGCCCGCGAGGTCGATCACCACGGTGGAGCTCTTCCACAGGTTGGCGTAGCCCACCTTGGCGGCGTTGTCGATCACCAGCGATTCCGGTCCGCCCGGGATGGCGAGGAACGCCTTGTGGGTGGGCACCGGCGGCTTGGCGGCCGAGAGGGAGAAGATCTCGATGCCGTCCTTGTCCGGCTCGGTCACCCAGACCTCGTTGGTGGCGGCGACGTAGCGCACGTAATCGGGGCTGCCGGCGAGCGGCGCGCCGGCGACGATCGTCCCCTTGGCCGGATCCACGACCTCCAGGCGCAGGCCCGTGCGGTCGATGGCGAAGAGATAGCCCTGCCCTTCGTCCACCGAGGTGGGCCCGGCGCCATGCCCGCCTTCCGCGGGCGCCGCCGTCTTGAAGCCGCCGATCTCGCGCGATTTCCGGGTCTCGGGATCGAACAACACGAGCCGGCCGGTGCGGCCCGCGGGCACCACCACCTGGCGCAGGCTGGCGACGAAGGTGAGGTCGTCGAGCCCGATCCCCCCCTCGCCGCCGGGGAGGGGGAGCGGCTCGGCCGTCAGGGTGGGCGGCGCGGCTGGCGCTTGGGCCAACGCCGCGGAGGCGAGGAGCAGGGTGCTGCACAGGAACCACAGCGGTCTTTTGATGATCATCGGTTCTCCGGTTCAACGTCCGACGACGAGGATTGTAAACGTATCCGGCAGGATCGACGGCCGGGGGTGGGGCTGTTCGGCCGTGGGCGCGGGGGGCGGGCCGAACTGGGCGGTGGAGAGGAAGAGCGTGTGCGTCTTCTCGTCCAAGGCCATGGTCCGCGCCCTTTGCGGGTGGGGACATTCTCGACGACGCTGAAGCGGTCGGGCGTCTCCTCGCGGATGACTGTCAGCGTGCCGTCCCCCCCGTTCGAGCTGAACCCGAGCCCGGTCGCGGGATCGAGGGCGTTGGCGTCCACCCCTTCGCCGATCGGGACGGTGGTCACCACCTTGCCGTTTTCGGTGTTCACGACGGCCGCCATCTTGTTGTCGCAGCCGCTCAGCAGCCGGTGACGGGCTTTTTTCAATGCCGGACCCCGTCGAGCCCGCCCGACAGGGTGATCTCGAAGATGCCGTCGCGCAGGGAGGCCTCCCGCTCGAGGTGCAGCAGCTCGCAGAGGGAGGAGACCAGGCTCAAGCCGAGGCCGGTGTGCCGGCCGTCGGAGCGCGCGGCGTCCTTGCGCCAGAAGCGATCGAACATTCGTGACAGGTCGACCGGGGTCAGACCGGCGGCGGGGTTGGCCACCCGGAGAACGAACTCTTCGCCGGAGATCGTGGCCGAGCAGCGGACCTGGCCCCCGGGCAGGCCGTGGGCGATGGCGTTCGAGAAGAGGTTGGACAGGATCAGTCCGAGCTTCTCGCGGTCGGTGACGATGGCGAGCTGGTCCGGGACCTCGAGGGAGAACGGGACTCCCTTTTCTTCCGCCTCGGCTGCGACGGCGTTCCAGCAGCTCGCGGCCACCTCGCGCAGCGGGACTTTCGCGGGGTGGACGATCTGCTGCCGGCCATCGCAGCGGGCCAGGGCGAGCAGGTTGAAGACCATGGCCTCCATCTGCAGCCCGATGCCGCGGATCTGATCGAAGGATTCCAGCCAGGAAGAGGAGTCGTCCGGCCATTTGAGGGCGATCTCCGTCGTGGCGCGCAGCTCGGCGAGCGGGGTCCGCAGCTCGTGGGCGAGGTTGGCCGAGAAGGTCCGCTCGCGCTCGAAGGACTCGCCGAGCCGCGCCAGCAGCCCGTTCAGGTGACGGATCGTGGGAACGAGCTCGGCGGGGGCGTCCGCGATCACCACCGTTTCCCCCAGGGAGTCGGCGTCCATGATCTCCAGACGGTGCGCCAACTCGTCGAGCGGCTTGAGGCCGAGGCCGACGACGCCCTTCACCAGGATGGCGATTCCCGCGAGCAGGCCGAGGACGCCCAGGGCCAGAGTCAGATGCAGGGAAGCGAGGAAGGCGTCGAGATCCTCGCGGTCGTGGGCGACCACGAGCGTGACGGCGAGGCTGCCGGGGGGAGCGGGGGAGATGGTTTCATCGGCCAGCTCGATCTGCGGGTGATAGCTGATCTCGACCTGGCGGCCCGGTTTGCCGTCGGGCAGGGCGAGGTCGGCGAACCGGGGGTGGCCGGCCGGGCGGCTCCAGCGCGGGAGGTTGCGGGTTCCCAGCGACGGCGAGCGCGCGAGGACCGTGCCTTGGCCGAGCCAGAGCTGAAAGTAATCGGGGTCCTCTCCAGGCGCGAACTCGGGCATGACCCCCGCGGAGAACTCCAGCGAGACCGTGCCGTCCTGCTGCTCGGTCGTCGCCTGCAGGGACTTCGCCTGCTCGGTCAGCGCGGCGTCGAACTCCCGGAGCAGGCGCGAGCTGATGACCCGGTCGAGCAGCAGCCCTCCGGCGGTCAGGAGCAGGCCGGTGCCGGCGAGCAGCCAGAGGGTCAGGCGGCCGCGGAGAGACGTCATGACGCCCCTTCTTCGATCACGTACCCCTGGCCGCGCCGGGTCTTGATCAAGCTGTAGGGATCGTCCGGATCGAGCTTCTTGCGCAGGGAGTAGACGAGGACGTCGACGACGTTGCTGGCGGCCTCGGACTCGAACTCGTAGAGGCGTTCCCAGAGCTCCTGGCGGCTCACCACCTCGCCGGCGCGCAGCACGAGGATCTCCAGGAGGCTGTACTCGCGCGGCGTCAGCCTCACCTCGCGATGCGCGAGCGCGACCCGGCGGGCGGAGGTATTGATCTCCAGCGGACCCAGGTGGAGCACCGGGTTCTTCGCCCGGTAGGAGCGGCGGACCAGCGCCTCGATGCGGGCGCACAGCTCGTCGAAGGAGAACGGCTTGACCAGGTAGTCGTCGGCGCCGCGGCGGAGCCCCTGGATCCGGTTTGCCACCAGGTCCCTGGCGGAGAGGATCAGGACGTGGGTGGACTTCCCCCGCTCGCGGAGCCTGTCGAGGAGGGTCAGGCCGTCGATCTCCGGCAGCATGAGGTCGAGCACGATGACGTCGTACTCGTTCTCGGTCGCCAGCCAGAGCCCCTCGCGCCCGTCTTTCGCCGTGTCGACGGCGTAGCCGGCCTTGCGCAGCCCGTGCTCGAGCGTGGAGCGCAGCCGCGCGGAGTCCTCGACCAGCAGCAGCTTCACGGTGAGCTCTCCCGATGCAGGGCCACGTAGGCCGAGGGGACGGCGAACAGCGTCACCAGGGTGGAGAGGCCGAGGCCGCCGACGACGGCGAGGGCCAGCGGCTTCTGCAGCTCGGCGCCGGCGCCCAGCCCGAGGGCGAGCGGCAGCAGGCCGAACAGGGTGCAGAGAGTGGTCATCAGGATCGGCCGCAGGCGCACCCGCGCCGCGTGGGCGACCGCGTCGACGAAGGGCTCCCCCTCGGCGTGCAGGCGGTGGGCGTAGTCGAGCATCACGATGCCGTTCTTCACCGCCAGCCCGACCAGCAGGATCAGCCCCATCGAGGAGGAGACGTCGAGCTCCGAGCCGGCGAGCCGCAGCAGGAGGAAGGAGCCGCCGAAGGAGAGCGGCGCGGCGAGGAGGAGGATCAGAGCCGGGGTCAGGGAGCGGAACTCGATCACCAGCACCAGCAGCACCAGCGCGGCGGCGGCGCCGAAGACCAGCATCAGCTCGCGGAAGGCCTGGCGCTGGGTCTCGTACTGCCCCCCGACCTCGACCGAGTAGCCCACCGGCAGCTTGAGGCCGCGCAGCTTGCCCTGGATCTCGGTGGCGGCGCTCCCCAGGTCGCGATTTTCCAGCCGGCCGGTCACCAGGGCCATCTGGCGCAGGTTCTCGCGGATCAGCTCGCCGTCGCCCGTGGACACCACCGGCCGGGCCAGGGTGGACAGCGGCACCAGCCGGCCGTCCGCGGCCTTCAGGGTGAGAGCGCCCGAGCGCGTGGGATCGAAGCGGTCGCGGTCCGGGTAGCGCACCCGCACGGGCACGGTGCGGTCGCCTAGCTGCAGGTCGGTCGCCGTCTCGCCCAGCCAGGCGGTGGCGAGCTGGTCCTGGACCTGCTCGACGGTGAGGCCGGCTCGCCCGGCGGCCTCCGGGTCGATCCGCCAGGTGGTCTCGGGGGCGCCCGCCTGCGGCCCCACCAGGTCCACCACCCCCTTCACCCCTTCCATCTCGTGCTGGACCTGCTCGGCGAGGGCGTTGAGGATCGCGGAATCGTCGCCGAAGATCTTCACCTCCAGCGGGTTGGCGGCCCCCTCGAGGTCGCCGATCATGTCCTGCAGGAGCTGGACGAACTCGGTGTCCATGCCGGGGACGAGCTCGGCGATCTTCGGGCGCAGGTCGGCGATCACCTCCTCGGAGCTGCGGCTCCGCTGCGACCGGGGCTTCAGGCGCACCAGGATGTCCCCCTTGTTGGGCTGGGTGGCGAAGAGGCCGAGCTCCGCGCCGGTGCGGCGGGAGAAGGCCGCCACCTCCGGGGTCTTCGCCAGCAGGCCCTCGATCTTGCGCACCTCCCGGTCGGTCTCCGCGAGCGCGGTGCCCGGCGGGGTCAGGTAGTCGATCACGAAGCCCCCCTCGTCCATCGGCGGCAGGAAGCCGCTCGGCATCCCCCGGTAGAGGAGGTATCCCGCCACCGCCAGCACGAGGGCGGCGGCGACGGCGAGCCAGGGGCGGTGCACCGACGCGTCGAGCGCCCGCCCGTACGTCCGGTCCAGCCGGCTGGGCTTCTCCTCCCGGGCGTGCTCGCCGTGCCGGTAGGCGAAGCGGGAGAGCAGCGGGATGAGGGTGAGCGAGAGCACGAGCGAGACCAGCACGGAGACCGACAGGGTGAGCGACAGGGCGCGGAAGAACTGCCCCACCACGCCGGAGAGGAAGCCGAGCGGGGCGAGCACGACCACCGTCGTCAGGGTGGAGCCCACCACCGGCGCGAACAGCTCGTCGGTCGCCTCCTCGATCGCCGCCTCCCCGCGGCCGCCGCGCAGCCGCCGGTGGATGTTCTCGACCATCACCACCGCGTCGTCGATCACCAGGCCGATGGCGACCGCCAGGCCGCCCATCGACATCAGGTTGATCGACTCGCCGAACAGCTTCATGAACAGGAAGGTGGCGAGCACGGTGAGCGGCAGGGTGATCGAGGCGATCACCGTCACCCGCCAGTCGCGCAGGAAGAGCAGCAGCACCAGCACGGCGAGCACGCCGCCGATCAGGATGGCGTCGCGCACGTTGGCGATGGCGGTAGCGACGAACTCCGCGAGGTCGTAGACCTTCGACAGCCGCAACCCCGAGGGGAGGGTGTGGGCGAGATCGGTCAGCGTCTGGTCGATCCCGGCCTTGACGGCCAGGATGCTCGACCCCGGCTGCTGCGAGATGCTGACGACGGAGGCGTCGCGGCCGTTGCCGGTGACCAGGGCGGTGCGGTCCGGAGAGCCCGGGAAGACGTCCGCCACGTCCGCCACCCGGATCGCCGCGCCGTTCTTCACGGCGATGGTGGTGCGGGCGATGTCGGCGGCGGAGCCCCAGAGCCCCGAGGCGAGCACCAGGTGCTCCAGGCCACCGGCGTTGTAGCGCCCCACGGGCGCCAGGCGGTTGGCCGCGCGCAGCGCGGCGACCACGTCGTCCACGGTCAGCCCGGCGGCCAGCAGGCGGTCCGGAGCGGTCACCACCTGGATCTCCCGGGTGTCGGTCGCGGACACCTCGACGCGGCCGACGCCCGGCACCCGCGCCACCGCCGGGCGGATGACGTAGAAGGCGTAGTCGTTGAGGTCGGGGGTCGGCAGGCCGCCCGTCAGGTTCAGGCTGAGCATGGGGAAGGAGGAGACCGTCAGCTGCTCGACGGCGAGCGTGGCGTCCGCCGGCAGGTCCTGGCGCGCCTCGGCCACCCGGCTCTGGAGCTGCTGCAGGGCCTGGGACATGTCGGCGTTGGGCGCGAACTGGGCCGAGATTTCGGTGGCGCCCCGGAAAGTCGTGGAGCGCACCCGGCGGATGCCGGGGACCTCCATGGCCGCCTGCTCCAGCGGCCGGGTCACCGACGTCATCATCGAGCGGGCGGGGAGCGAGCCGCTGCGGGCGATCACCAGCAGGCGGGGGAACTGGAGCGGCGGATAGATGTCGCTCGGCAGCGAGGACAGGACCAGCGCCCCGGCCCCCGCCAGCAGCAGGGTGATCAGGACCACCGCGCGCCCCTGGCGCTCGGCGAAGCGGGCGACGTTCACTTCGCCGGCTCCGCGGTCTTCGCCAGCTCCGTCGGCTCCACGAGGGCGCCGTCCGGCAGGGCCGCCTGGCCGCGCACCACCACCGGCTCGCCGGCCGTGACCCCGGTCAGGATCTCCGCCTGGCCTCCGGCCGTCACGCCGACCTCGACCTTGCGGCGGTGGGCCTTCTTCTGCCCGTCGACCGTGTACACGTAGTTGTCGGCGCCCTCCTGCACGAGGGCCTCGGCCGGGACCAGGACGGCGGCGGAGTGCTCCTCCCCCTCGATCTCGACCTCCACCGCCAAGCCGGCCGGCCGGCGCGTGGGCGTATTGAACGCCAGCCAGACCAGGGCGGTCCCGCTCGCCGGATCGACCGACGGCGGCCGGGCGATGAGGTGGGCCGCCTCCTCGGGAAAGCTGGCGCCGCGCACCCGCGCGGTGCTGCCGGTGACGATCTTCCCGAGGTCGCCCGCGGGCACTGCGGCCTCGACCTGCAGGCGGGACGGATCGATCACACGCAGGAGCGGATCCGGAGCGCCCGGGGAGACGATGTCCCCCGGCTGGCGCGTACGGGCGATGATGACGCCGTCGAAGGGGGCCCGCACCACCTCGCGCCCGGCGAGCTGGCTGGCGGCCGCCAGCGTGCCCCGGGCTTCGGCGACGGTAGCCTCGCCTTGAGCGACGTCGCGCTGGGCGTCCTCCACCTCCTTGCGGGCGGCGATGCCGCGCTGGAGCAGGGCGGAGAGGCGGGCCAGGTTCTTCCGCGACGTCTCGATCTGCGCCTGGGCCCGCGCCAGGTCCGAGCGTTTGGTAGCGACGTCCGCTTGCAGGCTCGGGATCTGGAAGCGGACCAGCAGCTCGCCGCGGCGCACGGAGGCGCCCACTCCCTTCGGCAGCTCCACGATGCGGGCATCCTGCGGCGGCGCTACCAGCAATTCGGCCCCGGGCGCGGGTTTCACCTGTCCGGTGGCGGCGACCACGGGGCGGATCGGGCCGGTGCGGGCGGCCGCCACGGTCACCGGCACCGACTCCACAGTGCTGACCGCCTCGGGGGAGGCCTTGTGACAGGCGGCGAGGGGGAGCGACAGAAGAAGGAGGGAGAGGATCCAGGGCGCTGTGCCCTTGGGCACGCCGCTCCAACCAGCAAGAGGGGTGATAAGGAGTTCTCTCACGGCAGCGGCGCTCCCATCGCCCGCTCCAGGTCGGCGAGCGCGTTCTGGTAGTCGGTCCCCGCCTGCACCGCCTGGAGGCGCAGGTCGTGCACGGATTGCAGGCTCTGGAGCAGCGCGACGAGGTTGGTCTGGCCCGAGCGGTAGGAGTCCTCCGCCATGCTCTCCACCTCGGCGGCGCGGGGGAGGATCTCGTCGCGGAAGCGCAGATAGGCCTGCCGCTGGGTCTCGGCGGCGGCGGCGGCGGCATAGACCTCGCCCCGCACTCGCGCGGCGGCGGCTTCACGCTCCGCCCGCAGCCGCGCCAGCGTCGCCTCCTCCACCCGCAGCTGGGCCCGGCCGCGGGTGAAGATCGGCAGCGGGATGGTGAGCCCCGCATGCCAGCCCCAGTTGAAGTCGGGAGGCGCGTAGTGGAGGACCCCGGCGGCAGCGGTGACATCGGGCACGGCCTCGGCCCGCGCCAGCTCCACCTGCGCCCTCTGCGTGGCGATCCCCAGCTCGAGCACGGAGAGCTCGGTGCTGGAGGACAGGGCCACGCGAGCCGCGACATCCGCGGGGGGCACCGTTCCCGCGTCCAGCGTGGCGCTCACCATGACCGGGCTGTCGAGCGGGCGGCCGAGCAGCGCGTTGAGAGTGCCGCGGGCGCCCAGCAGGAGGCCGCGGGCCTTGTCCGTCTCGCCCGCCGCCTGGGCCGCCGCCAGCTCCGCCTGCAGCACGTCGAGGCGGGGCACGTCGCCGAGCTCGAAGCGGGCGCGGGCGGCATCGCGGGCGCTCTCGGCCAGGCGCTGCAACTCCGCCGTCTCCTCCACTCGGCGCTGTGCCGCCGACAGGGCGAAGTAGGCCCGGCGCACCTGGTTGCGGGTGTCGGCCACCAGGCGCGCGATCTCCCCCTCGTTGCTCTTCGCCTGGGCCGTGGCCACCTCGATCCGCCGGCGCCGCTTGCCCCCTCTCTCGATCGGCACGGAGAGCGTCGCCGTGTCCCGCGGCTTGTCGTTCGTCTCCTCGAGCGTGATCTCCGGATTGGGCCGCTGGCGCGCCACGTCCCCACGCGCGGCCGCCTCCGCCCGCCCCAGCCCCGCCGCGCGCAGGGCCGGGCTGGCCGAAAGGGCCGACGTCATCGCCTCGTTCAGGGTCAGGGCCTGCTGCGTGGCGGCCGCGCCGGCCGGAGTGGGCGGAGTCTGGCCGGGCAGGGGAGCCGCGACGAGCAGGGCGAGAGCGGCGAGAAATTCAGCGGCGGATCGCAAGCGCCGGCTCCCGTGGCTCCAACCCTTCGCGCCAGCTCGCGATGATGAAAGGGGAAGCCTTGCGGCCCCGCTCGTCGTAGAGGATGACGAGGCGCCCAAGGAGGTCGGCAGGGAGGCGAAGGGCTTCATCGGCTCGAAGAACGACGCGCGCGTCAGGTTTTTGTTCGATCAAGGCCCGCAACTGGTCGGGAGTGCTCAACAGGAGGGTCCGGCGCCCCAGATCGTACGAGATCATGCCATAAACGCTTTCAGGAGAACATTTGGGCGGCAGGTAGACCTGTACGAGGCGGTTTCCGGGCAGGAGTCGTGCAACCGCCGCCGTCATGTCGCTCATGCGCTTGATGGGATCGACGATGGCCTGAACCGCGGTCTCCGCGGTCAGGAACAGCAACAGGAAAGGCGTGACCGCCCAGAGCGGGGAGAGCCGCGCGTCCGGTCCGCCCCGCCGGTATCTGACCAGGCGGACCAGCAGCAGCCCGCAGGTGCCGGCGGCGGTGAGCCCGAATCCGACCAGGACACCCGGCGTCAGCGCCGCCTGGAGGGGCAGGATACCGATCCGGGCGCCGCGGGCCGCCGGCATCCACTCGACGGCGAGAGCCGCGATCCAGAGGATCATCGGCAGCAGCGCCGCCAGTGCGACCAGACCGGTCAGGGTGGCCCGGTTCCAGCGCCGGGCCCGGACGTCGCGCTCCGCCGCCAGGTCGTCCAGCCACCAGGCGGCGCAGGCGGCGAACGCCGGCAGGAGCGGCAGCAGGTAGAGCTCCCGCTTGCTCGCGGCCGCAGACAGCAGGAGGACGCCGATCGCGAAGGTCCAGAAGAGAAGGGATCTGGCCTCGCCGCCGGGCCGTTCCGGAGCGTGACGAAGGATGCCGGCCCGCAGCATCGCGGGGATGGCGAGCGACCAGGGGAGCAGCACGGCCGGACCGATCGCCAGATAGTAGAGGACGGGCCGGGTGTGGCCGTAGACGGTCCCCCCGGCGTGGAACGCGAGGCGTTGCACGGTGTTGTTGAGGAGGCACTCCTGGAGCGCCGGCCAGCCACCGGCCCGGACGAGAGCCGCGGCCCAGGGCGTGACCAACAGGGCGAAGACCGGAATTCCCAGGAGAGCCAGGGGTACGAGATCGCGCAGCGCTCGCCGGCGCCGCGTCGCCAGGAGCCAGAGCGCCGGCGGGGCCACGGCGAGACCGACGGCCACCACACCCTTCGACAGGAACGCGAGCGGCACGGCGACGGCGATGAGCAGGAGGGCCCGGCGCCGCTCGGCGGGAGTCCGCGGATCAACCAGGATCACGAACCCCAGGTGAGACAGCGCGACGAAGAACGCCAGGGCCGGATCCACGACCACCCGCTGCGCCTCCAGCACGAACAGCGCCGTGCAGCCCAGGACGGCGATCGCCAGCAGCCCGCTCCGCCGGCCGCCCAGCCGCCGCCCCAGCGCGAAGGTGACGAGCAGGGTGAGGGCGCTGAACAGGGCCGAGGGGAGCCGCGCCACCGGCGCCGTGACTCCCCATTGCCGCAGGGCCGCTGTCTGCACCCACCAGTAGAGAGGGGGCTTCTCCAGGAAAGGCTGGCCGTTCAGGCGCGGCACGATGAGGTCGCCACTCTCCAGCATCTCGCGGCCGACGGCGGCGCCGGTCGGCTCGTCGGGGCTCCACAGGTGGTGGGAACCGATGCCGGCGAAGCAGGCGACGAGCGCCAGAGCCACCGCCAGGAGCAACGGCTGACGCAGCCAGGAAACCGCGGGGCTGTCGGTGCTCTCTGCAATGCGGTCCAAGATCTCCGTTCTCCTCATCGGCGGACGGATCGTATGGACGCCCGCATGAAGGATCGATGAAGAGATCAGCGGCCCGGCTTCATCTTCTCTTCATACCGGCACCGGCAGACTGAGAATCGTCCGGGGCTTCTCCAACGGACAGCTCCATCGAAAGGAAAACATCATGAGCGTGAGACACATTTTGACTGCGACCTGCATGGCGGGCTCGCTGATCATCGCGGGTGGCGCGGGCGGCAGCCTTTACGCGGCCTCCTCGCAAACCAGGCCCGCCGTCCATCAAGACGTCCCCGCCGCTCTGGCCAGGCAGGCCAAGATCAGCCTCGAAACCGCCCGCGCCACGGCGCTCGCCAGGGTGCCGCACGGCAAAGTGCGTTCCGAGGAGCTCGAGAAAGAGCACGGCAAGCTGATCTACTCGTTCGACATCGCGGTGCCGGGCAAGTCCGGCATCGACGAGGTCAACGTCAGCGCCATCACCGGCAAGGTCCTCGCCAGGCAGCATGAGACCGCGAAGGACGAGAGCGAGGAGGCGGCGAAGGAGCACAAGCCTTCGGGCCGCTGAGCCGTTCAGCGGGAGGCAGGTGGGCGCAGCAGCAGGTGGGCGAGCAGCGAGACGGCGATGTCGAGGTGGTTGTCCGTCAGCCCCGGCCCCAGGATCCGCTGCCGGGACTGGCGGTTCGCCAGCCGCTCGTTGTAGGGAGCCCGCGGAAAGGTCCGGCGCATCTCCGCGATCAGGTGCGTGAAGTTGGCCTGCACCGAGGGCTGGAGCGCGTTCCCGAACGACCGGTAATCGAGCCCGCCCGAGCGGAACACCAGGGGCGGGCGCCCCACCGCGTAGAGGTGAAGGAACTCCTCCCGCGACGAGGTCGTCACCTTCTCGGTCTTGCGGACGGTCTTGGTCATCATCAGCCCCTGGGTCAGCAGGGCGCGGCCGGCGCTGAACTTGCGCTGCTCGGTCGTCTTCAGCTCGGTCTGCTCGTCGATCCGCACCCCGCGCAGGAGGAGGGCGATGTCGCGCGCGGCGATCCCGGCGGTCTCCCCCCGGCGCGAGGTGGCGGTGATCCCCTGCTCGTTGAGCTCGAAGCCGCGGACGAGGAAGCGCCGGGGATCGGTCTCGACGTCCTCCTCCGTCAGCAGGATGGGGGAGATGCCGTTCGCCCGCAGCCGTCCGGCGCACGCCCAGGCGGGCTCGATCTCCCCGTAGCGGGCGACCACGGCCGGCCCCCCTTCCGGATCGGAGAGCCGCGCCCGCGCCTCATAGGGAGTCTTGTCGAGCGCCTCGGCCAGCGAGGCGGCCATGGCTTCCCCGGCACCCGGAGCGTAGTGGACGGCGAGCACGTGCACGGCTCCACTCTGAAGTCTTGGGCGGGGAAGGTCAAGCGAGAGGGGGGGAAGGGACACGGACGACACGGACGATCACGGACACACAGGACGATCACGGACACCGAGGAGACCGCCGCGGATCGAGGCGCGCCTGTCCCTGTTCGTCCCTGATTGTCCGGGTTTCCGTCCGTGTTCTGCCTGCTCTAGCGCTTCCCCAGCCGCCGCTGAACCGAGATCAGCGTCAGCCCGAGGTCGTGGATCTTGCGCAGCACGGAGAGGAGGGCGCACTGATCGGGCACGGGGCCGGAGATCACCGTCTCGCCCTGGGGATCGGCGGTGAGCTTCAATCCCTCGAACCAGCTCGTCCAGTGGTCGTCGAGACGCTCCTTGAGCCGGATCTCGTAGCAATCCTCCGGGTTCTCGGGCTCGCCTGGCATTGGATCGTGGTCTCCGTTCCTGTCTCTCACCCGAACAGGGTACGATGTAGGCACGAATCGGGCCATTCGCCGAAAGGCGGATTTTACCAGGCGTAGTCGGCAGGGGCATCCCTGCCCAGGAGGTCACGTGGGCGTAGTTCTGCTTTCCCGGTCTGTCGCGCGGCTGCTCGCCGTTCTGCCGCTCCTCGCGCTCGCCGCTCCGGCGCAAGGAGCGGTCCCCGCGGCCGAGCGCTCGGCTCTCATGGGCCTCTACAACGCGACCGGCGGTGCGCATTGGGCGGACCGGACCGGCTGGCTCGGCGCCGCCGGGAGCGAATGCTCCTGGGCGGGCGTCCAGTGCAACCCGGAGGGCACCACCGTCACCGGCCTCGATCTGAGCGAGAACGGCCTGGCGGGGACCCTCCCCGCGAGCCTGAAAAATCTCGCCAACCTGCAGAGCCTCCAATTCGCCCTGAACCAGATCTCCGGCGCGCTCCCCCGCGAGCTGGGGACCTTGAGCAAGCTCGTGATCCTCGACCTTCCGTTCAACCGGATCACCGGGGGTCTTCCCGTCGAGCTGGGCAACCTCGCCAGCCTTCAGTTGCTCAGCCTCGGGGGCAACCAGATCTCGGGGGGCCTCCCCGCGCAACTCGGGAACCTGCGGTCGCTGACCTATCTCGACCTTTCGGGAAACCAGCTCAGCGGCGCGATTCCGGCCGAGCTGGGCCGGCTGGCGAACCTCCAGACGCTCTATCTCGACGACAACCAGCTCTCCGGCGCGATCCCCGCCGGATTGGGGGGGCTCGCGGCGCTCGAGCAGCTCGGTCTCGCGGACAACCAGCTCTCCGGCGTCATTCCCCGGGAGCTCGGGAGCCTCTCGCGGCTGATGTTCCTCAACCTGGAGAAGAATCAGCTTGGCGGCGCGGTCCCCGCCGAGTTGGGCAACGCCACCGAGCTCATCGGCCTGCTCCTCTCCTCGAACCGCCTCGGCGGCACGATCCCGGGCTCGTTCCTCAACCTCGGCAACCTGCGGACGCTCTGGCTGGACCACAACCGGTTCACCGGTCCCGTCCCCTTCGAGCTCGGCGCCCTCCCCGGTCTCGACGACAACGGCGGTCTCGACCTGCGCTCCAACGCCCTGGCGACCGACACCGAGCCGGGGTTGCTGGCGGACCTCAACCTCAAGCAGGTCGGCGGGAGCTGGACCGCCTCGCAGTCCGCCGCCGCCGCCTTCGATCCGCAGTTCCCGCTCGACGGGCTGGCCGACCGGCGGACGGGTAGTTTCGTCTACTGGACGATCCAGGTCGGGGCCGGCGCGCCGCCGCTCGTGGTCTCCACCAGCGGCGGCACCGGGGACGTCGACCTCTACGTCCGCTTCGGCGCGCCGCCGACGCTCATCGCATCGGACGCCGCCTCGATCCACGCCGGCAATCCGGAGTCGGTCACCGTCGCCGCGCCGAAAGCGGGGACGTACTACGTCGGCCTCAACGCCCACAGCCACTACGCCGGCGTCACCCTCCGGGTGGGCGGCTCCTCGGGCGTCTGCTTCCCCGGGGCCACCAACCTCTGCGTCGGCAACGGCCGCTTCAAGGTCGAGATGACCTGGCGCACGCCCGACGGCAAGAGCGGCCAGGGGCAGGCGGTGGCGCTCACCGGGGATACGGGCTACTTCTGGTTCTTCGACGCCTCCAACGTCGAAGCCGTCCTCAAGGTGCTCGACGCCTGCGGCGTGAACGGCAAGTTCTGGGTCTTCGCGGGCGGCCTGACCAACGTCCAGGCGGACATCGTGGTGACCGACACGAAGACGGGGACCGTCCGCACGTACCACAACCCGCAGGGCACGGCGTTCCAGCCGATCCAGGACACCTCGGCCTTCGGCGGCTGCGGCGCCAAGGAGAGCGAGTCTCCGGCCGGGTTCGAAGCGACCGTGGAGCGGACCGCGGAGGATCTGGGGAGCATCCTCGACAAAGCGACCTGCGCCGCCGGGCCCACGAGCCTCTGCCTGAGCGGCGGCCGTTTCCGCGTGGACGTCACCTGGAAGACCCCGGACGGCCGCACCGGCGCCGGCCAGGCCGTCCCGCTGACGGCGGACACCGGCTACTTCTGGTTCTTCGACGCCTCGAACGTGGAGATGGTGATCAAGGTGCTGAACGCCTGCGGCTACAACAGCCGCTTCTGGGTCTACGCCGGCGGCCTCACCAACGTGCAGGTCGGCGTCACCGTCACCGACACCATGACAGGGCACGGCGAAGACCTACACCAACCCGCAGGGCACCGAGTTTCAAGCCGATCCAGGATACGTCGGCGTTCTCGACGTGTCCGTAGCTCACGCCCGGGATTGAAATCCCGGGCTACCCACGGCCGTCCCATCCGGGACTCCAAACCTGTTTCTCGCAGAGCCCCGGGAAGGGGAGCGGCCGGGGAAGAGATAAAAGATCGCCTGGGAGCCTGCTCGTCGGGAATTACGCTTCAGGGAGCTTAAAGATAGTAACAGTAGCCCTGCCCAAAGCGGCTGGTATTTGAGCACTGGACCCCGATGTCGCAGGTGGTTGTGTGGGTGCAGTCGGTGGTGTATTTGCAGAGGGTTTGCGACTATCAGTACTACTATGACGCCGCCCACACGCAACCTTCCGGATGGTGCGTGGGGGCCTGCTATCCAGGCGGGGCTCACTGTGACGGGGTGATAACGGAATACTCCGTTCGCGTCGCTTGCGACTACTGCGGCTGTTAGTAAGACCTTGTTGTTGGGGGGGGCTCTGCCCGGCCAACATCCTGACCGCCGCGTGTCAGGAGACCCCGCGGTGGCGCGGTTCCTGGCGACCCTGTCAGGCGGGCAGACCCAGACCCAACGATCTGGCGCCCGCTCCCTCGTCGGCGCCTCGTCGTTCACGCGGTACCCGCTGGCGAGGGGACGAAAAGGTAGACTCTTCGTAGCCGCACGTGAGGCCCGAGCGGTCAGAGAGGTTGGACTCATCCATGGAACTCAGCGAGCTCGCGCAGATCCGGTTGATAACGATTGGGGTCCTCCTGATATTTGTCGCGATCTGGATTCGCGGCATCGTCGCCGGCCGGCGGCGGCAGGCCCATTTCGCGGCTCTCGCGCGGTCGTTCGGCGGCAGGGTGACACGCGAGGGGAAGTTCCTGTCGCGCTTCCCGGTCGAAATCGACGGGCGAACCTTCGACGTACGCTTCCAGCACATCGGCGGAGGGGGCAGTGGCGGCGGGTGGACACCCGACTGGGAGGCGCCCCGGAGCCGT
Source organism: uncultured Acidobacteriota bacterium (assembly GCA_963761645.1). Classification (GTDB taxonomy): domain Bacteria; phylum Acidobacteriota; class Thermoanaerobaculia; order Multivoradales; family UBA5704; genus DATARR01. The sequence continues at coordinate 54,601 of CAVXIG010000004.1, read as the reverse complement.
CGAGCCGCGCGAATCCGATTTCGAGAAGCACTTTACCGTAAGAGACGCTGGATATCCTCTGCGCCAGGGCTGGCTGAATGACCGCACGCGCGGCGCCATCTATCACTTTTACGCGCTCGAGTTGCCGCCCGATCCGCTCGGTATCGAGGAGGGGCGCCTGATTCACCGGGCGCATCTCCCGGTGCGGCGGCTCGATAGCTCCCTCCTGCGCGAGCTCCTCACGCGACAGGCGGCGGTCGCCGCTGCGCTCGAGCGTGCCCTTTGATCCCGGGTTGTGCTGCTACGGTAGCATCGCGATGCTAACGCTCTCCGGACCACAGGCCAGGCTCGATTTGCGATTTCTCCGCCCGAGCGAGGGTCAGGGGGGCGTGCAGTCGGACCCGGAATTCGCGGTCTTCGCGAAGTCCGGGACCTTCTCGGGCTCGAATCCATCCGTATACCTGTGGCGGCCCGACTGGGATGCCTTCATCGCCGCCTTGGAACGCCTGGAGGCGTCCCGATCGGGCGAGGCGGCTGTTGCCGGTATGTCGCCGGGCGAGCTCGAGCTGCGGATCGCGGCCATCGACCGGCTGGGCCACATGGCCGCCGCGGGTCATGTCTCAGGGTATGTCCTGAATCATCGTCTTCAGCGCATCACAGCCATGTTGCCTTCGAGATCGAGCTGGAACCTTCGAGCCTCCCGGAGCTGCTGTCGGCGTTTCGATCGCTCGTCCCTCGCCAGGCGCAGCCTGGGAAGTGACTCGGCCCCGGTGCGCCAACGCACCCTTTCCTTTGAAGGCGGCCGGTTTCCTGCCGGTCCCGTCAACCTGGGAGATGAACGAATGAAAAAGCCTGTTCTCGTCCTCCTCGCCCTCCTTTCCCTCGTTCCGTTCGCGCAGTCCATGGCCCAGACGCCGCCCGCGGCGGCTCCGGCGCCCGACTCGGTGGCGCGGTTCCTGGCGACCCTGTCGGGCGGGCAGACCCAGACCCCCAACGATCTGGTGCCCGCCCCCTCTTTCATGACTGGCTGCACCAGCAACGACCAGTGCCCGACGGGCGAGATCTGTTGCTTCCTTTGTGGCAACCCGCCCGCGGACCCGGAGGATTACGGCAGTTGCAGGGGCTGCGTGCCGCCGGTCAAGGGCGGCGGCTGCCCGCAGGTCTACTAGAAGCAGCCGAGGTGTTGGACCCAAGAGCCGTGCTCCGCGACCCGTGAATTGAAGAGCTGGACCCGTGGTTTGCGGTCCGCCGCCCGTGGATCGGATTTTCCCAAGCGTGGCCCGATCGGGTCAGACCTCCCGCCCTGGGACATGCCGAACTGCCTGCCAAGCCTCTCGAGGATACACCAAACCGGCCTCTGTCAGCCTCCCTTGCCGCCTGGAGCTCGTCGGGCTTCGGAAAGGGTAGAATCTCCCAGGTATACTTCCCATGAATATCAAAATAGACGATCTGTCCGGGCCCGAGATCCATGAGCTGTTGCGAGAGCATCTGCGGAATATGGCGCTGCACTCGCCGCCCGAGAGCATCCATGCCCTGGATCTCGCAGCCTTGCGAAGCCCGGAAATCACGTTTTGGACCCTCTGGGCGGATGGCCAGCTCCTTGGCTGTGGAGCGCTCAAAGAGCTGGATCGTCAACATGCGGAAATCAAATCCATGCGAACGTCGTCCGCGCACCTCAGAAAGGGTGTCGCGAAAGCCATGCTGAGCCATATCCTCGAAGAGGCCAGGCGCCGTTCCTACCGCCGCCTGAGCTTGGAAACGGGATCAGCACAAGCCTTCGAGCCCGCGCGCAGACTGTACGCCAGTTGTAGATTTACCTTTTGCGGACCGTTCGCGGACTATGTTGAAGATCCGTACAGCGTATTTATGACGAGAGAGCTCTGATCTCTGCCTCCATGGAAACCCTCCGGCGAAGGGTGTAGAGACGTTCACAGGTCCTGAACGATGCCCTCCCGAAGGCCACGGGGACCGCGTGACGTCTCCGCCGGAGGGCAGAGGACCGGGATCAACATAAGGCAGGTGGAGCTTTCGGTGATAGGCGCAGTAACGGCAGGAGTCACCCGTGCCGGTACGCTTGGCGCAGGAGGTCCCTGGCTCTACCAATCATCGGGCATGCATGCCGGCCTGCAATTCACGAGAGCGTAGTATCCCGTTGTTTCGCCGATACAGTAATTCCCGCCTGCATAGCAGGCCGCGAAGCATGATCCGGCATATTGCGTATGAGCGGCATCATAATAGTAGTCGTAGTCGCACATCTTGGGTCCCCCGGCATGGCTGTCTGCAGGTAGGGAAGTCATTGCGGCGATGACCAAGACCGTCGAGAGCGCCAGCTTCGTAACCTTCTTCTTCATGGTGTCTCCTGGTAGCGCCAGGGGCCCACCCCCCGGCCGGGGCATTCTAGCTCATCCTCCAGTGCTGCCCTTGCCCAGGGTCGGATCCAGCCAGAGCCGTGAAGGTATACCCGATTCGATAAAGGTTCGTCATCGCATAGGATACGCGCATGGCATCGATCCGACCCTTCCGAGCCCTGCGTCCCGCCGCCGACGTGGCCGCCCGCGTCTCCTCCGTCCCTTATGACGTCGTCAACACCGAGGAGGCGCGGGCGCAGGCGGACGGCAATCCGCTCAGCTTCCTCCACGTCACTCGTCCCGAGATCGACCTCCCCGCCGGCACCGATTCCCACGCGGATGAGGTCTACGCGCAGGCGGTGCGGAGCTTCGAGGAGCTGCGGCACGCGGCGCCGCTGACTCTCGATCCCGAGCCGGGCTACTACTTCTACCGGCTCCGCGCCGGCGATCACGAGCAGACCGGGCTCGCGGCCTGCTACTCGCTCGACGAGTACGAGCAGGGCCTGATCAAGAAGCACGAGCTCACCCGGCGCGACAAGGAGGACGACCGCACGCGCCACATGATCGACCTGCGGGCCCAGACCGGGGTGGTGTTCCTCACTTATCACGCCTCGGCCGAGGTCGACGAGATCGCGCGGCGCGCCTGCGCGGCGCCCCCGCTCTACGACTTCACGGCCGAGGACGGGGTGGCGCATACCCTCTGGCGAGTCAGTGGCTCCGATGCCGACGCCCTCACCGCCGCCTTTGCCCGCGTCCCCGCGCTCTACATCGCCGACGGCCATCACCGGGCGGCGAGCGCCGCGCGAACGCGGGAGGCCCTCCGCCCCAAGGAAGGCACGGGGGAGTTCGACACCGTGCTTGCCGTCGCCTTCCCCGACGACCAGGTGCGGATCCTCCCCTATAACCGCACCGTGAAGGATCTGGCGGGCCGCTCGCCGGCGGAGTTCCTCGAGGCGGTGCGGGCGAAGCTGCCGGTGCGCCCCGGGGGGCCGTCGCCGTCGCGCAAGGGGGAGGCCTCGATGTATCTCGACGGCCGCTGGTACACGCTCGAGCTGGACGCGGCGCGCCAGGAAGGCGCCGGCCGGATCGATCAGCTCGACGTCTCGATCCTGCAGCGGGCGGTGCTCGCGGATCTGCTGAAGATCGGGGACGTGCGCTCCGACCCGCGCATCGATTTCGTCGGCGGCGCGCGCGGCACGGTGGCGCTCGAGCAGGCGGTCGACGGCGGCCGCGCGGCGGTCGCGTTCTCGCTGTTCCCGGTGACCATGGACGACCTGATGGCAATCTCCGACACCGGCGGCATCATGCCGCCCAAGTCGACCTGGTTCGAGCCCAAGCTCCGCGACGGCTTGATCGTGCACCTGATCTAGAGGCGGGAGGGGAACCTGTGATGAAAGTGCTGATCGCCGACAATTTCGAGAAGAGCGGGATCGAGGGGCTCCAGGCCGCCGGGTGCGAGGTGGTCCAGCAGGCGGACCTCAAGGACGAGGCGCTGACCCGGGCGATCGCCGAGACGCAGGCCGAGGTCCTGGTGGTGCGCGGCACCAAGGTCACCGAGGAGATGATCAACGCCGGCCGGCTGGCGCTCGTGGTGCGCGCCGGCGCGGGATATAACACGATCGACGTGGCGGCGGCCTCGCGCCGCGGCATCTACGTGTCGAACTGCCCGGGCAAGAACTCGGTCGCGGTGGCCGAGCTGACGATGGCATTGATCCTGGCGCTCGACCGCCGGGTGCCGGACAACGTGGCCGAGCTGCGCGCCGGCCGGTGGAACAAGAAGGAGTACTCGAAGGCGCGGGGGCTTCAGGGGCAGACCCTGGGCCTGCTCGGCGCCGGCAACATCGCCGCCGAGGTGATCCGCCGCGCCGCCGCCTTCGGCCTCGACGTGGTGCTCTGGAGCCGGCGGTTCGACGGCGAGGACCGCCCCCTCTCGGAGGAGGAGGCGCGGGAGCTCGGGCTCGCCGGCGGCGCCGTGAAGATCACTCTGGCGCCCTCGCCCGCCGAGGTGGCCGCGCGCTGCGACATCCTCAGCATTCACCTGGCGCTCAAGCCGGAGACGCGAGGGATCGTCGACGCCGCGCTGCTCGCGAGGCTGAAACCGGGGGCCATGGTGATCAACACCTCCCGCGGCGAGATGGTCGATGCCCAGGCGCTGGCCGCCGCCGTCCAGGAGAAGGGGCTGCGCGTGGGCCTCGACGTCTTCGCCGCCGAGCCGGCGACGGCCACCGGCGAGATGAGCGACCCGCTCCTCGGCCTGCCGGGCGTCTACGGGACGCACCATATCGGCGCCTCGACCGCGCAGGCGCAGGAGGCGATCGCCGCCGAGACGGTCCGCATCGTCCGCACCTACATGGAGACGGGCAAGGTGCCCAACGTCGTGAACCTGGCCCGCAAGACCCCCGCCTCGCACATGCTGGTCGTCCGGCACCGGGACCGCCCGGGCGTCCTGGCGCACGTCTTCGAGCATCTGCGCGCGGGGAACGTGAACGTCCAGGAGACGGAGAACATCGTTTTCGAGGGGGCCGAGGCCGCCGTGGCCCGCATCAACCTCGACCACCTGCCCGCGCCGGCGGTCCTGGACGAGATCCGCGGCGGCAACGCCGACGTGCTCGACCTGCAACTGATCGCGCTGTAAGCGCTGCCAGAGGCTCCGCGCGGGTTCCTCGCCGGGGACCGGGCGGCAAAGAGAGATCTATCTCGGACCGTTCGTGACAGGTATCCTGTCGGCGGAGGCGATCGCGCGATGAGAGTCCGGATTCCCCGCCCCCTTCTGCTGCTCGCCGGAGCCGCCGCGACGGTCGAGCTGCTCGCCCGGGTCAACGTGCGGCGCGAGCAGGCCGCGCGCCGGTATCTCGGAGACCAGCTCTACACCCGGGTTCTCGGCGAGGGGGATCCGGTGGTGTTCCTCCCCGGTTACCAGGGCTCGACCGCGTTCTGGCAGCACGCTTTCGATCCCCTGGCGAGCCGGTATCGCCTGATCTTCGTCGACCCCCTCGGATTCGGCCGCTCGCCCTGGCCGGACGCCCCTCCCACTCTCGAGGATCATCTCGGCGCCCTGCGCCGGACGCTGGTCGCCCAGGAGGCCGTGCGCCGCATCACGCTGGTCGGCCACTCCTTCGGTACCCTCCTCGCCGCCTACTACGCCAAACGGTACCCGGACGAGGTCGACCGCCTGTTCCTCCTCGGCGCTCCCCTCTTCGAGGGAGAGGACGACGCGCGGCGAAGGCTCCACGAGATCTCCCCGATCGCCGCCCTCTTCTCGCTCCATCCGTTCCTGGCGCGGGAAGCCTGCATGGTGATGTGCGCCTTGCGGCCGCTGCTCGAAGCGGTCCTGCCGCGCCTCAAGCCCGACCTCCCCGCAGGGGTGGCCCGCGACGCCGTCCTCCACGATTGGCCCGCCGCCGACGGGCTCTCCGCAACGTCCTCCTCGCCCGGCCGCTCGCCGAGCCCCTGCGCGAGATCGGACCCAAGGTCACCTTCTTTCACGGCACCGCGGACGGCATCACGCCGCTCACCCGCATCCACGAGCTGGCCGCGGCGACCGGGGCCGCGGTGACCGAGACCGCGGACGTCCACCTCTCCTACTCCTCCCGCAGCGCCGGGCTCATCCGCGAGCGGATCGCAGCCGGCTTCTAGAAGCGGAAAGGTGGCCGGTAGCCAGGGCCGTCGTTAGGGTCGTACCGATGGGGGTCGTAACCGTTGCCGTCATGGTGGCGGTGATCGTAACGGTCGCCACCGCGGTCAGACCGCGGCTCGACCGCGCGGCGCCGGAGGCGGTCGCCGCCGAGGGGGAGAACCTGTGTGGTAATCTGGTTCCCGCAGCAAGCGCGAGGGCTCCCAGCCCCGCCCAAGGTGACCGATGCGAAACCTTCTCACCCTGCTCCTCCTCGCCACCTTCGGCCTCGGCCTCGTCGCGGGTCCCCACCCGTGCGCGCCGGAGCCCGGCGGGAAGCGAGCGAGCCCGCAGGCCTCCTGTCACCAGGCGGCGTCCTCAGCGGCGTCCACAAAGGCCGCGCCTGCGACGGAGCATCGGTCCCACTCGCGCGGCCCAAAGAACTGCTGTGACCTTCTCTGCCAACACGCCTGCCAGATGGTCGCCTTGGTCGGGGTTCAATCGGCGCTCTTCGTGGATGTCCCCGTCACGGACGAGACGGCCGAAGAGACCGCTCCCACGTTCTTCCGGTTCGCCTCCGCGATCGACCACATCCCTCTCGCCTAGCCTCCCGGCGTAACCCTTTCCAGGAGTGTGTCCGCCGGACTATCCGGCGGCGGGTTGGATTTATTTTTGGATCGGCAAGGAGTGTTCGGATGGCAAACAGTCGCCGTGATTTCCTGCGCCTCGGTCTCGGCACGGCCGTGGCGATCGTCCTGATCTGCATCGTGATCGGCGTCCTCACGATCCGGCGAGGGTTCAGCGCCCGCGACGAGCCGAGCGGCATGGAGAGGATGATGGCCCGCCAGGCGCGCCACCTCGCGGTGCCCCGGGCGGCGCGGGAGCTGAAGAACCCGCTCCTGATGACGCCGGAGCTGCTCACCGAGGCCCGCGCCCACTTCGCCGACCACTGCGCCCTCTGCCATGGCAACGATGGCCGCGGCAAGACCGAGATCGGCCGGAATCTCTACCCCAAGGCGCCGGACATGACCCTGGCCGATACCCAGAGCCTGTCGGACGGCGAGCTGTTCTCGATCATCAAGAACGGCATCCGCCTGACCGGCATGCCGGCCTGGGGTGGCGACACCCCGGCGGACGACCGCGCCTCCTGGGAGCTCGTCCACCTGATCCGCCATTTCACTAAAATGACCCCGGAGGAGATGCGGGAGATGGAAGCCCTCAACCCGGTGAGCCCGGCGGAGATGCGCGAGAAGATGGAAGAAGAGCAGTTCCTCGAAGGGGGCGACGAGCCTCCCGCGCAAACTACTCACGAACATCGACATTGACGAGGAGTCATCATGAGAAAGATTTCGTTTGCCCTCACCGCGACGTTCCTTCTGCTGGCCTCTGGCCTCGCCTGGGCCCATGGCGGAAATGTTCACGTGATGGGCACGATCAAGGCGGTGGCCGCCAACCATCTGGAAGTCAAGACAAGGGACGGAAAGATCGTCTCCGTTCCGCTCGTCAAGACGACCCACTACCTGAAAGGCAAGCAGAAGGCCGGCCTGAAGGACGTTCGGGTCGGCGACCGGGTGGTCGTCGAGGTGGTGAAGGGGGGTGCAGCGGAGGAGGTCCGGCTGCCCGCGGAGACCACGGCGAAACCCGCGGCGAAGCCGGCCGCCGCTCAAGACTCCCCGAAAGCAAAGGGCTGAAGGAGGGAGGGGCGATGAACGGACACGAGCACCAGCCCGCCGTCTACACCTGCCCCATGCACCCCGAGGTGCGCAGCGATCGTCCGGGGGCCTGTCCGAAGTGCGGCATGGCGCTCGAACCGGTCCTGGGCGCCGGCTCGGGGGTTCCGGGCACCGCGACGGAGTGGACCTGTCCGATGCACCCCCAGATCGTGCGCGACGACCCAGGAAGTTGCCCGATCTGCGGCATGGCGCTCGAACCGCGGACGGTCACGGCCGGCGAGGAGGAGAACCCCGAGCTGCGGGACATGACGCGCCGCTTCTGGATCAGCGTTGCCCTCACGGTCCCTCTGCTGCTCCTCGCCATGTCGACGATGCTCCCTCTCGGCGGCCGGCTCGTGCCGGCGGGGAGCCGTGGCTGGATCGAGCTCCTCCTCGCCACCCCGGTCGTCCTCTGGGGGGGCTGGCCGTTCTTCGTCCGCGGCTGGTTTTCGATCGTCAATCGCAGCCTCAACATGTTCACCCTGATCGCGCTCGGCACCGGGATGGCCTACGTCTACAGCGTCGTCGCGCGGGTCGCGCCGGGGATCTTCCCCCCTTCGTTCCGTGATGCGAACGGCGAGGTCGGGGTCTATTTCGAGGCGGCGGCGGCCATCGTTACCCTCGTCCTGCTGGGGCAGGTGCTGGAACTGCGGGCGCGCAGCCGCACGGGGGCGGCGATCAAATCCCTGCTCGGCCTCGCCCCCAAATCCGCGCGCCGTCTCGGCGAGGACGGACGGGAAGAAGATGTTCCGCTCGACCAGATCCAGCCCGGAGATCGCCTGCGCGTCCGGCCCGGCGAGAAGATCCCGGTAGACGGCGCCGTCGTCGAGGGCACCAGCGCGGTCGACGAATCGATGGTGACCGGTGAGTCGGTCCCGGTCGAGAAACGGCCGGGCGACCGCCTGATCGGCGGCACCGTCAACGGCCAAGGGGGGCTCGTGATGCGGGCCGAACGGGTGGGCGCGGAGACTCTGCTGGCGCAGATCGTCCGCATGGTGGGAGAGGCCCAGCGCAGCCGCGCCCCGATCCAGCGGCTGGCCGATCAGGTCGCCGCCTGGTTTGTCCCGATCGTCATCCTGGTGGCGGTCGTGACCTTCGTCGTCTGGATGATCGCGGGGCCGGCCCCAGCCGTCGCCTATGCCATCGTCAACGCGGTCGCGGTCCTCATCATCGCCTGCCCCTGTGCCCTGGGCCTCGCGACTCCGATGTCGATCATGGTGGCGACCGGCAAGGGAGCTGGCGCGGGAGTTCTGTTCCGCGATGCCGAGGCGATCGAGGTTCTGCGCAAGGTGGACACCCTGGTCATGGACAAGACCGGGACGCTCACCGAAGGCAAGCCCCGCCTCGTTTCCCAGCAACCGGCGGCCGGTTGGAACGAAAGGGACTTTCTGCGCCTCGCGGCCAGCCTGGAGCGCGGCAGCGAGCACCCGCTGGCCGCGGCGATCGTCGGCGGCGCGGAGGAGCGCGGAGCCGTCCTCGCCGCGACATCCGAGTTCCAGTCGGTGACCGGCAAGGGGGTGAAAGGTTCCGTCGAGGGACGCCAGGTGGCGCTCGGCAACCGGGCGCTCATGGACGAGCTCGGGATCGACCTCGGGGACCTCCCCGCGCGGGCCGACCAGATGCGGCAGGACGGCCAGACCGTGATGTTCGTGGCCGTGGACGGCCGGCCCGCCGGGCTCCTCGGCGTGGCCGATCCGGTCAAGGAGAGCGCGGCGGAGGCCGTCCGCCACCTCCGTGATCTGGGGCTCCGGCTCGTCATGCTCACCGGCGACAACCGGACGACCGCGGACGCGGTCGCGAAGCAGCTCGGAATCGACGAGGTCATCGCCGAGGTGCTGCCGGCCGCCAAGGCCGAGGCGGTGAAGCGGCTGCAGAAGGAAGGGCGTGTGGTCGCCATGGCGGGCGACGGCGTCAACGACGCGCCGGCCCTCGCCCAGGCGGAGGTGGGCATCGCCATGGGCACGGGAACGGACGTCGCGATGGAGAGCGCGGGTGTGACGCTGGTCAAGGGGGACCTGCGCGGCATCGTACGGGCGCGGCGGCTGAGCCAAGCCACGATCGGCAACATCCGTCAGAACCTCTTTTTCGCGTTCATCTACAACGTGCTGGGCGTCCCCATCGCGGCGGGCATCCTGTATCCCGCTTTCGGCATCCTGCTGAGCCCCATGATCGCGGCCGCCGCGATGACCTTCAGTTCCGTCTCGGTGATCGCGAATGCCCTGCGCCTGCGGAGGATCGAGTTGTAGCCGCGCCTCAAGCCCGACCCCGCGGCTACGAGGGCGGGGCACCGCCCGGGCGTCCTGGCGCACGTCTTCGAGCACCTGCGCGCCCGGGATTTCAATCCCGGGCGGCGAGGGCCGTCTGGGGTAAGATGCCCCTCGTGGCACGACGCTCCGCCCTCCTCGTCGCTCTTTTGCTGGCCGTCCTGGCGCTCCTTGCGCCGCTGGCGGCCGTGGCGGACTCGTGCCCGGACTGCGGCCCCATGCAGGGCTGCTGCCCGACCCTGGGATGCCCCTGCTGCCTCTCCTCGGCCTCCGTGTTGACGGTCCAGGCGCGGGTGGATCTGGGGCCCGCCTCAACCGAGGCCGTCGGCGAACGGCCGGTGGACCGCCGCCTCTCCGCTGATCCCCGCGACATCTTCCACGTCCCGAAATCCCCTCTCGCCTAGCCACAGGTTTTCTCTTTTTCCGCCTCCCGCCGCGCCGGCGAGGGGCCGACCGTACCCGTTCGTGAGAGGTGACCGATGAGATTTCGAGGGTTACGGCCATGGGCCGCATTGTCGCTATTGGCGCTGTTGCCGCTGTTGCCGCTGTGCGCCGTTCCCGCGGAGAGCCAGCAGAGGACGGCGAGGGTCCTGACTCTCGAGGAAGCGCTGGCGCTCGCCCGGGAACGCGGGGGGACCGTCATCCTGGCACGGGGCCGGATCGAGGAAGCCCGGGCGCGGCAGGCTCAGGCCGGCCGGCGGTTCCAGGAGAATCCGGTGCTGGAGGTCGACGGCGGCTACCGGTGCGCCGGGGATGGCTTTTTCGACTTCGAGGCGGCCGTGACCCAGGGGCTCGACGCCGGCCGCCGGCGGTCCGCCCGGGTGGCGGGGGCGCAGGCCGCGCTGGACCGCGCCGAGGCGGAGCTGGCGGAAGCCCGGCGCCTGCTGCTGCGGGAGGTCCGGACCGGTTTCGTCCGCGGCCTGATGGCCATGGACCGGACCGCCCTGCTCGCGGCGAGCCGCCAGGCCGCGGACGAGCTGCTCGCCGCCACCGAGCGCCGGTATGAGGCCGGCGAGGCCACGGCGCTGGAGCTCAACCGGGCGCGGACCGCCGCCGCCGTCGCCCGGGCCGGGCAGAGCGCGGCGAAAGCCGAGGCGGGCGCGGCTCTCGCGGGGCTCGCGGCGCTGCTCGGCCTGGAGCCTGGCGGGACGGTCGAGTTGCGCGGGCCTCTCGTCCCCCTCTCCCCGCCAGGCCTGGAAGCGCTGCTGGCCGGTCTCGACCGGCGGCCCGACCTCCGCGCGCTCGCCGCCGAGCTGCGCGAGGCCGAGGCCGAGGTCCTGCTGGGCCAGGCCCTGGGCCGGCCGGAGTTTGGAGCCCGCGGCGGCGTGGCGCGGGAGGAGGGCGCGGACATCGTGACCGCCGGCGTCGTGATCGCTCTCCCCGTCCACAACCGTGGCCAGGAGACGCTGGCGGTGGGCCAGGCGCGTTCCGCCGCTCTCCGCCAGGCGCTCGCCGCGGCGCGGGGAGCGGCGGAGGCGGAGGTCCGCGGCGCGTACTCGGCCCTCGACCGGCGGCTCGCGGCGGTGCGGGAGCTGGAACGGACGGCCCTTCCGGCTCTGCGGGACAATGAATCGCTGGCCCTCAAGAGCTTCGAGGCCGGCGAGATCGGCCTCGGGGAGCTGCTGCTGATCCGCCGCGAGATCGTGGAAACCCGCCTCGCCTACCTGGACCGCCTGCTCGAAGCGTCGCTGACGCGCTACGAGCTGGAGACGGCCGCCGGAGCCCTGCAATGAGAAACAAAGAGTGGACGATCCAGATCGCCCTGGTCCTGGCTCTGTTGCCGGCCGGCTGCGGCAAGGACAAGGCGATGAACGAGGCGGCCGGACGGCAGGACAACCGCCCGGAGTCCGCGGCTTCAGGCGCGGAGAACTGCATCCCGGCGAGCACGAGGAGGCCGGCGAGGGGGTGCTGGCGGTGGACGCCGAGGTGCTGCGCGACCTGAAGCTCACCGCGTTTCGCGGGCCGAGCTGCGCCCCGGCGGGGAAGGGGTGACCGCCCTCGGCGAGCTGAAGGTGAACGAGCAGGCCTACGCCGAGGTGGGGGCGCCGATCGCCGGGCGGGTGATCCGGCTGGCGGCCGCGCCGGGCCAGTTCGTGCGGCGCGGGCAGGCTCTGGCGGACTGCGGAGCGTGGAGCTGGGGCAGGCGCGCGCGGGGCAGACCGCCGCCCGCGCCCGCTTGGAGCTGGCCCGCAAGACCGCCGAGCGCAAGCGCGGGCTCGCCGCGGAGCGGATCGTCTCCCGCGGCGAGCTGCAACGGGCCGAGGCCGACCTCGCCGAGGCGGAGGCGGACTCGCAGGCGGCGGCGGCGGGCGTCTCCGCCCTGGGCATCGGGAGCGGGACGGGACGGGGGGACCTGTCCGGCTTCGCCCTGCTCTCGCCGATCTCCGGAACGGTGCTGGAGCGCGCGGCGGTCCGGGGCAGATGGCCGATCCCTCCCGGCCGCTGTTCCGGATCGCCGACCTGTCGCGCCTCTGGCTGGTCTTGCAGGCCCCCGAGCGCGACGCCGTCCGGGTACGGGTGGGATCGCCCGCGAGATCGCCCTGGCGGCCCTGCCGGAGCAGAAGCTGCGCGGGACGGTGGTCTGGGTGGGCGGCGAGGTGGACGCCCACTCGCGCACAGTGCCCGTCCGCATCGAGCTGCCCAACACGGAGGGACGGCTGAAGCCGGGGATGTTCGCCACCGCCTTTATTGGCACCAGCGGCGCGGGGGAGAAGGTGGTGGCTGTGCCCGCCACGTCCCTGCAGGGGTTGGTTAACCAGCTGGGTCGTCTTCCTGCCGCACGGAGAAGGCCGGTTCGAGGTGCGGCCGGTCGAGCGCGGCAGGGACCTGGGCAACGAGGTGGCCATCGTCTCGGGGCTGAAGCCCGGGGAGCCCGTCGTCGCCGAGGGGGCCTTCGTGCTCCGCGCCGAAGCGGAGAAGAAGGAAGGCGGCGGGGAGCACCATCATGACTAGGTCCTCGATGGCCAGGAGACGGCGATGATCGAGCGTATCCTCCGCGGCTCCTTCGCCAGGCCGGTCCTCACCATCCTGCTGGCGCTCACCGCGGCGGCGGTCGGCGCGGTCTGGCTGAGCGACCTGCGGCGCGACGTCTTTCCCGACCTCGCGCCCGGTCTTCAGCGTCTTCGTCCAGAACGCGGCGATGGGAGCCGAAGAGCTGGAAACCGGCGTCGCCGTCCCCCTGGAGCTCGCGCTGGCGGGCCTGCCCGAGGTGCGGCGCATCCGCTCCACCTCCCAGGCCGGCGTGACGCAGGTGCGCGTCGAGTTCGAGCCCGACGCCGACTACTACCTCTCGCGCCAACTGGTCGCCGAGCGGGTGAACCAGGTGGCTGGCGACTGCCCCCGGGGACCGGCGCCCCCCTGGTGTCGAGCCTCACCGACCGGCTCAACGAGATCATGGAGCTGGTGATCGAAGCCAGGCCGGGGTCCGCCGGCCTCATGGAGCTGCGCGACTGGGGGACTTCGAGGTGCGCAACCGTCTGCTCGGGGTTCCCGGCGTCGCGGCCGTCGAGGTGATGGGGGGGCACCTGCGGCAGTTCCAGGTGCAGCTCGATCCCGAGCGCATGGCGGCCCTCGGCGTGACGCTCGACGAGCTGCTCACCGCCGTCGACGCTCCAACGAGAACGCCGCCGCCGGCTTCGTCGCTCAAGGCTCATCGAGTGGACCGTCCGCGCCGTGGGGCGCGCCGCCGACGTCGGCGACCTGCGCGCCACCGTGGTCACGATCCGGGAGAACTCCCTGTGCTGCTGGGCGACATCGCGGACGTCCGCGAGGCCCCGGCGGTTCGCCGCGGCGTGGCCCACCGGCTGGGCCGAAGTGGTCAGTGCCGGGTGGTCAAGCAATTCGGCGCCGACACGGTCGGAGTGTCGGCCGGCATTCGGGCCGCGCTGACGAGCCTCGCCCGCAGTCTGCCACCGGTGTCGGGGTGCGCGTACTCTACGACCAGTCGGAGCTGGTGGGGTCGGCCCTCGGCGGCGTGGGCCGGGCGGTGATGCTGGGCGGGCTGTTCGTCGTGCTGGTCATCCTCCTGCTGCTCGGTAACATCCGCGCCGCGCTGGTGGTGACCTTCACTATTCCTCTGTCGCATTGCCCTGGCCGGCCTGCTGTTGAAGCCGCTCGACATCGGGCTCAACACGATGACCCTTGGCGGCCTGGCAATCGCCGTCGGTCTTGCTGGTGGACGCCGCCATCATCATGGTCGAGAACATCCTGCACCGTCTCACCGCCCGGCGCTACCCGACCAGGTCGGAGCAGCAGGCACGCGCCGACGGCAGCGGTGGAGGTGGCGCGGCCGATTGCCTTCGCGACGCTGATCGTGATTGTCGTGTTCCTGCCGTTGTTCGGCATGACGGGGATTGAAGGGCGGATGTATCAGCCGCTGGCGGCAGCGGTGATTGCGGCCATGGCGGCCGCCTTGATCCTGGCGCTGACCCTCGTCCCCATCATCGCCGCGCTCGTGCTGCGTCCGGCCCGCCACCCGGGCGGGCCGAGGACGTGGCCATTCTGCGCGTCGTGAAGCGGTGGTACGCGCCCGCAGCTCGATCGCTGCCTTCGCCATCCGAAAACCGTAGCGGTGACCACGTCTGCTCATCGCCGCACCGTGCATCGCGCTGGGACTCCGCCTTTCCGGCAGCGACTTCATGCCCCAGCTCGATGAAGGCGCGTTCCTGCTGCAGACGGTGCTGCCGGCGGAGGCCGCCCTCGACGAGGTGGACCGCCTGAACCACCGGGTCGAGGACGTCTTGCGCAATGTTCCCGAAGTGGAGGATGTGGTGCGGAGAACGGGCCGTGCCGAGCGCACCGAGGATCCGATGCCGCACACCGTGTCAGACGTCCTGGTGGTCCTGAAGCCGGAGCGCGCCCGCGATCTCGACGCCATCGAAGCGGACATGCGCGCGCAGGCCTGTGCTGCCTGGCATTGCGGTGCTGTTCACGACCCCGCTCGGCATACGGATCGACGAAGGGCTCGCGGGTACGCTGGCGGACCTCTCGGTGCGGATTTTCGGTCCGGACCTCCCCCTCCTCTCCCGGCTGGCCGCCCGGGCTCGCGAGCTGATGGAGCCGATCCCCGGCATCGCCGACCTGCGGGCCGAGGCCCTCACCGGCCTGCCGCAGATCCGCGTCACCGTCAACCGCGAGGCCGTGGCGCGCGTGGGGCTCACGCCCGCCGACGTCATCGACGCCCTGCGGGTGGGCCTGGCGGGTGAGGAGGTCTCCCAGATCTGGGTCGGGCAGCGCCGGTTCGCCCTCGTGGTGCGGCTGGAGGACCGGCGGCGCGCCGATCTCTCCGCTCTCGACGCGCTGCTGATCGACGGCCGCAACGGTACCCGCGTCCCCCTCGGCCAGCTCGCCCGCATCGAGCAGGACTTCGGCCCCGCGGCCATCCAGCGCGAGGCCGGGAGCCGCCGGACCGCGGTCGAGGCGAGCGTCGCCGGCCGCGACCTCGGCGGCACGGCGGCCGAGGTGCGCGAGCGGCTGGCGGCGAAGCTCGAGCTGCCCACCGGCTACTACTTCGACGTCGGCGGCCGGGTGGAGAACCAGGCGCGCGCCCTGCGCTCCCTGGCGCTCGCCATCGCCGTGGCGCTGCTGGCGGTGCTGGTGCTCCTCTACCTGGCGCTCGGCTCCTTCGCCGAGACCCTGGTCATCCTCGCCACCCTGCCGGACGCCTTCGTCGGCGGCATCCTCGCCCTCTGGCTCGCCGGCGAGACCTGGAACGTCTCCTCCCTGGTGGGGCTGATCGGCCTGTTCGGCATCGCCGTCCAGAACGGCCTCGTGCTGGTCTCCCAGACGCGTTCCCTGCTGGCGGAGGGGAGGCCTTTCAGCGAGGCCCTCCGGGAGGCGTCGATCGGGCGCGTGCGCCCCAAGCTGATGACGGCGGGCACGGCCATCCTGGGTCTGCTGCCGCTCCTCGTGCTGCGCCTGCACGGCTCCGAGATCGAGCGCCCTCTGGCAGTCGTGATGATCGGCGGCCTGGTGACCTCGACGCTCTTCACCCTGCTGGCGCTACCGACGTTCTACCAGTTCGTTCATCAGACGCGGGAAAGGCTGCGGAACCTCGCTTGACCTGATCGTCTCGAATGCCTAACATGCCTTGGCATCCCTGGAAGCAGGGGGGAGCTGTCTTTGATACCGCGCTTCACACCGCGCCTGCTTGAGAATGCCTCGCGTATCTCTCTCGTCCGGGTCTTTCGGGCGGGATTACACCTAGGATCCTCAGCCTTGGGGAGACAAGGAGGTTTGTCATGAAGCGGATTGTCTTGTTTGGTGTGATCGCATTGGCGGCGATTCCAGGGTTTGCCGCCCAACCGGATTTCTTCGCGCCGGCGGCGCAGGCCAACCCGGAAACGGTCGGCACGCCCCGGGATCTGAGCGCGCGCGCCGCGGAGATGAAGGCGCTGCAGCAGCGGTTGGCCGCTGGCCAGGTTGAGAAGGCGCTGGGCCGGCCGGTCGTGATCCAGCTCACCGCGGCCGACCGCCACCAGATCAACGGCGCCAACGCCAGCCGCGCCCAGGGAAAGTACCTGGTCGGGGTGGCCAAGCCGGTGGGAACGACCATCGACTTCTCGCCCACCCCACTCGCTCGACAAGCGTGTCGCCCCCTTGAGCGTGGGCGCCGCCCGCGGCACCGGCAGTGACGGCTTCGTCTGGACCGCCGCGGTGCCAGTACCCGGCGCCACCGCCCTCCATTATCCACCTCACCGGCGTCGACCTGCCGCGCGGGGCCGAGCTCTACGTCTACAACCTCGCGGGCCAGGCCTTCGGCCCCTACGCCGGCCGCGGGCCGCTCGGCGACGGCGTGCTGCACACCAACACGGTCTTCGGCCAGCAACTCCTGCTCCAGGTCCATTCGCCGGTCAACAGCGAGCGCGCCCCGCGGCTGACCCTGGCGGAAGTCGGCGTCATGGGCGCCGCTTCGCCGCTCCGCGCTACCAGCCCGAGGGCGTCTTCGATCCCAGCGACCTCAACGCCATCGCCAAGGCCAGCAATCTCTGCTCGATCAACGCCACCTGCGTGGTCAACGCGGCCTGCCAGTCCAGCGCCGTGGTCAATACGGCCGTGGACGCGGTGGCCAGCATGCTGTTCAGTCCGGGGCCTCCTACTGCATCTGCACTGGCGGCTTGATCGCGGACACCGTCACCACCTCGGTGCTCCCCAACTTCCTCACCGCCCACCATTGCATCAGCACCAGCGGCGAGGCCTCCAGCCTGGAGACCTACTTCGACTACGAGACTACCTGCAGCAACCCCAACTGCACGCAGCCTTTCAACAACACCGGCGACACCGTCGGCGCCACCATCAAGGCGAGCGGCTCGACCAGCGACTACACGCTGCTGCAACTCGCCACGACGCCGGCGTCGCGTGACGGCGTCACCACCTACCTGGGCTGGCTGAGCACGCCGGTGGCCGACACCAACAATCTGGCGCTCTACCGCATCAGCCACCCGCAGGGCTCGCCGCAGGCCTACACCGAGGGCGTGGTTGACACCACCAAGGGCACCTGCCGCACCCTGGCGCGCGGCAACTTCATCTACAGCCGCGACACCGTGGGCGCCACCGAAGGCGGCAGCAGCGGCTCGCCGGTGCTCAACAGCTCGGGCCAGATCGTCGGCCAGCTCTACGGGGCGTGCGGCACCAACCTCAACGACGTCTGCGACGCCGCGAACAACGGCACCGTCGACGGCGCTTTCGCGGTCAGCTACCCCAACCTGGCGGCCTTCCTGAACCCGGCCGGCGGTGGCGGCACCTGCAGCGCTGCGGCGCGAGTTGCACCACCGCCAGCGAGTGCTGCTCGAACAACTGCAAGGGGAAGACCGGGGCGAAGACCTGCAAGTAAGCTGAAGCCCCGCGGTATCAGGAGAGGGGGCCCGCGGGCCCCCTTTTCTATTCCACACGGACTGGGCGCTATGAGGCTGGCTGGAACAGCTCGATAGGGTTGCCGTCGGGATCCTCCAACTGGATCTGCTGGCCCCCAGGGCCGGTCTCGATCTCATTCCGGAAGTGGAGGCCCGCTTGTCTCATCGATGCCACGCGGGATGCCAGGTCCTCCACCTGCAGAACGAGCCGGTTCCATCCGCCAGATTCCTGCTGGCGTCCATCCGGCATGGGGCGGCACCCGAGCTCCCTGGGCCGCTGAGCCAGAGTTGAAGCTCTCCGAAGGAGACCCGGGCAAAGGCCGGCCCCTGGTGCTGTTTCAGCTTGAAGCCCAGATGCCGGGTATAGAACTCGACGGCACGGTCAACGTCCTTGATCTGGTAGCGGACCGCGTAAGGGTGGAAGGTGGGTCTCGCGCTGCTCATGCAACCTCCTGTCATCAGAGCGATGCAACTGTAGAGTGCCCAGGAATGCCGTTTCGACAAGGATTTCTCCTTCTCCGAATCCGCGGGGGACCCGAGGATCGACGCGTGCTGAGCCGGATCGATCACGAAGCACCCGCTGTAGGTTCCGGAGACGACGGCACCGGAAAACCGCTTGCAGCGCTCCGGCCGCAGGGGATCGTAAATCCGCACTTCGTCTTCGCGTAAGTTGATCACCAGCTCGATCGTTCCGCTCGGCAGGATACGCTCCTTGAGATTTGGCGACGTATCATGACAAAGCCAGAATCTGTCGATAAATTCGCTGAGCGGCGGGGCAGGGGTGTAGGAACGGTAGAGCATCGCGACTGACTACTCCTCAGGATTGAGGCGCTCCTGCGGCCTGGCCCATGGCCCGGGCTCCGTGCCCGCGGCGGACGACGCCAGCGCGCCGCGGACCTTCGCCGCCAAGCCCTCGGCGGAGAAGGGTTTCTCCAGGAAGTCGTAGTCCCCCTCCGAGAGGCCGTGGCGCGTCATCACGCTGTCAGTGTAGCCGGACATGAGGAGCACCTGGAGCTTCGGGCTGCTGGCGCGCAGACGCCCGACCAGCTCCGGGCCGCTCATGCCCGGCATTACCACGTCGCAGATCACCAGGTCGATCCCGCCGTCCATCTCCTCCAGGGCGGCGAGGGCCTCCGGACCGTTGGCGGCGGCGGCCACGCGGTAGCCCAGGGCTTCGAGCATCTCCCGGGTGGCGCCTCGCAGCTCGTCGTTGTCCTCCACCAGCAGGAGGGTTTCACCGCCGCCCGCGGGCCGCATGCCGGCGGGCGCCGTCGTCCGCGGCGCGGGGAATTCGAGCGTCCGCGGCAGATAGATGCGGAACGACGTCCCGCGCCCGACCTCGCTGTGGACCTCCAGGTGGCCGCCGTTCTGCTGGACGATGCCGTAGACGGTGGCGAGCCCCAGGCCGCGCGCCTCCGACCCCTTCTTGGTGGTGAAGAACGGCTCGAAGATATGGTCGCGGATCTCGGGCGCGATGCCGCCGCCGTGGTCGGAGAGGACGAGCAGGACGTAGTCCCCGGCCGGCGCGGCGGAGGAGTGGCGCGAGTGTTCCGGGCGCAGGGAGGCGTTCGCCGTCTCGATCGTCACCTTGCCGCCGCGCGGGCTCGCCTCCCGCGCGTTGACCAGCAGGTTGACCACGATCTGCTCCACCTGCGTGGGGTCGACCCGCGTCCGCCAGAGGTCGGGCGCCAGGACGGTCGCGAGCTGGAGGTCCTCGCCGATCAGCCGCTTCATCATGCCGCGCAGCCCCTCGACGACCTCGTTGAGGACGATGACCTGGGGCGCCACCGGCTGCTGCCGGCTAAACGCCAGCAGGCGGCGGATGAGGGCCGTGATCTTGCCGGCGGTGGCGATGACCAGCTCCATCTTGCCCGCCACGCGGTCGCCCGGCCGGAGGTTCATCAACACCAGCTCGCACTGGCTGGTGATGGCGTTGACATAGTTGTTGACGTCGTGCGCGATGCCGCCGGCGAGCCGCCCCACGGCGTCCATCTTCTGCGCCTGGAGGAACTGCGCCTCGCTGCGGCGCAGGGCCTCCTCGGCCACGCGGCGGCGGCGCTCGCGGCTTCCCATGCCGGCGGTGGCCGCCGCGATGAGGGCGATCCAGGCCGCCAGCAGCGCGCCCAGCAGCATGCGGCTGCGGGCCTCGTCGCGCTGCCTCTGGACCTCGATCGCCTGCTCCAGGCCGCGCGCCTCGTCCGAGAGCTGGAAGAACAGGCGGTCGAAAGCCTGGTCGGCCTGGGAGCCGATCCCCACGTCCTCGCCGCGGGCCAGCCCTTCCTGGCGGCGGCGCGCCCGCTGCCGGAGCTCGGCCGTGCGGCGGCGCAGCCGCTCGGCTCGCCGGCGCAGCTCCGGGTTGCCGAGCGGCTGCAGGTAGGGCGCGGGGGAGTCCGGTCCGCCCCCCTCCAGCATGGCCCGGATCAGACCGTCGGCGCGCTCGAAGTCGTTCCAGACTTCCGCCAGGTTGGCGCTGTCGCCGGTCACGTATTCCTCCAGCCAGAGGTGCGCCATGGCGACCCGCAACTGGATCTCGGCGGCGGCGCGCAGCAGCGCCGTGTCCTGGGTGGTCAGCCGGGTGCGCAGCACGTCGGTGCCGATCCACAGGATCAGCGACACGATCCCCAGGACGAGGATCGCCGCCGGCGTCTGGACGGATGGCGGCCGTTCACCCTCGCCGGCTCTTGAGGACGTAGCCCACCCCCTTGAGCGTGTGCAGCAGCCGGTCGCCGCGCTCGCCGTCGATCTTCTTGCGCAGCCGGTGGATGGTGACGTCGACGACGTTGGCCAGCGAATCGAAGGAGTCGTCCCACACGTGCTCCGCCAGCGCGGCGCGCGAGACGGCCACGTCCTTATGGGCGAGGAAGTATTCGAGCAGCGCGAACTCCTTGGGCGACAGCTCCAGCTCGCGCCCGGCCACCGTCACCCGGTGGGCGGCCCGGTCCATCTCCAGGTCGTCCGCCGACAGCCGCGCCTGCAGGGGCTTGGCCCGGCGCCGCAGCAGGCTGCGCACGCGGGCCAGGAGCTCGGGGATCGAGAAGGGCTTGATGAGGAAGTCGTCGGCGCCGGTGTCCAGCCCGTTGACCCGGTCGCGGACCTCCGCGTGGGCGGTCAGCATCAGCACCGGCATGTCGCGGCCCGAGCGGCGCCAAGCCCGCAGCAGTTCGATGCCGGTGGGGGGCGGGATCGTCCAGTCCAGCACCACCAGGTCGTACTCGTTGACCGCCGCCAGCTCGGAGGCGGTCTCACCGTCGCCAGCGAGGTCGACGGCGTAAAACTCCCCCTCCAGGACCTCGACCAGGGCCTGCGCGAGAACCTCCTCGTCCTCGACGACCAGGATCCTCAAGCGGTTCGCACCTTTCTTAAAGGGTGTCGCTGGAGGCGAATTCTAGGACATCTGCTGTAATCCTGCCGTAAGGCATGCCTCGCTACGCTCTGTGCGGCACCGGTACACCCGTGCGGAGAAGGAGTGAGGCATGACGACGCAGCGCCTTTATTGTGGATTTCTCCTGGCGGCCCTCGCCGCCGGCCCGCTGAGCTCGGCGGAGCCGCCGAAGGCGGATTCCAAAGCCCAGATCACCCCGGACGGCATCGCGATCGCGGTGAAGGTCGCGTCCGCGGATGGCCGGCCCGGTCCGGTCCTGGAGGGGCAGGACGCCAGGGTCACCCTCGAGATCACCGACAAGCTGAGCGGCCAGCCCCTGAGCGGCCTCTACCCGGGCGCCTGGATGGACCGCGAGGAGAGCCGTCCGGGCGCGCCCCCGAAGCCCGCCGTCGACTGCCGCCAGAAGGTGAACACGTTCGTCGCCGGCGCCCTGCTGTCGCGTCCGGAGGTCGACCTCAACACCTACTACGTGCTGGCGTTGAACGAGGACTCCACCATCTCGGTGGTCGATCCGCTCTTCGGCTACGGCAGCAGCAAGCTGCTGACCATGGTCTTCCTGCGTAGCCCCGGGGACGACTGGGCCCTGTCGCCGGACGGGGAGCGGCTGTTCGTCTCCATGCCGGAGGCCGGCCGCGTCGCCGTCGTGGACACCACGAGCTGGAAGGTCGCGACAGAGATCGCGGTCGACGCCCACCCCCGCCGGCTCGCCTTCCAGCCGGATGGCCACTACCTCTGGGTGGCGACCGACCAGGGGGTGTCGGCACTCGACGCCCACGCCCTGCGCAAGGCGGCCGATCTGGCCGCCGGCAAGGGCGCTCACGACCTCGCGTTCTCCGACGACAGCCGCTTCGCCTTCGTCAGCAATGAGATAGACGGCACGGTCTCGGTGCTCGACACCGGGAAGCTGGCGAAGCTGCGCGACGTGCGGGTGGGCGCGCGCCCGGTCTCCCTCGCCTGGTCGACGCAGGGGCAGGCGGCCTATGTGGCCACCGACAGCGCGGTCGTCGTCGTCGATCCCCTGCGGCCGGAGCCGCGGTCGCGCATCGCCACCACCCCCGGCCTCGGCCAGATCCGCTTCGCGCCCGGCGGGCGCCTCGCCTTCGTCGTCCATCCCAGCGCGGACGCCGTGCACATCCTGGACGCGGCGAGCGACCGCATCCTCCAGACCGCCGACGTCGAGGCCCAGCCGGACCAGGTGTCGTTCAGCGACGAGCTCGCCTACATCCGCCACCGCGGCAGCGATTCGGTGCTGATGATCCCCTTGAAATCGGTCGGCCAAGCCGGCAAGCCGGTGCCGGTGGTGGACTTCCCGGGCGGCCAGCACCCCCCCGGCCGCATGCCGCGCTCGATTCCGGCGGCCGGCATCGTGCAGGCTCCCGGCGAGAGCGCCATGCTGGTGGCCAACCCCGAGGACCAGATCATCTACTACTACAAGGAGGGGATGGCCGCCCCGATGGGCCATTTCCAGAACTACGGCAAGCAGCCGCTCGCCGCCCTGGTGGTGGACCGCTCGCTGCACGAGGTGAAGCCGGGGGTCTACGAGACGACGGTGAAGATGGCCGGCGCCGGCGACTACGATCTGGCGCTCTTCATCGACTCGCCCAAGCTGATCCAGTGCTTCCCGGTGAAGGTGGCGGTGGACCCCGTTCTGGCCGCCGCCCGCAAGCCGGGGCTCGGAGTCGAGGCGCTCACCGCCAGTGGCCCCGACCGGAAAATCGGCGTCGGCGAGGACATCGCGGTCCGCTTCAAGCTCACCCATCCGGAGACCGGGGCGCCGCGCACCGGCCTCGAGGACGTGCGCATCCTGACCTTCCTCTCGCCCGGCATCTGGCAGCAGCGGCAGTGGGCGTCGGAGGTCGACAAGGGGATCTACGAGATCCATTTCAAGCCCCCCGAGGAAGGCATCTACTTCGTCTTCGTGGAGGTCGGCTCCGCCGGCCTCGCGCTGCAGAAATCGCCCTACCTAGTGCTGTCCGCGGAGGCTCACGCCCCGGCATCCCCAGCCATCCCCGGGAGATAAAGAATGAAGACGGTCACACTTTTCCTGCTCGCTCTCCTCCTCGCCTTCACGGTGTCCGCCCGGGAGCCGGAGGCCACGCAGGCGCTCGGCGCCCTCAACGTCCCCGACGTGCCCCTGATCGACCAGGACGGCAAGCCGGTGCGCTTCTATACCGATCTGGTGAAGGGGAAGGTGGTGGCGGTCAATTTCGTCTTCACCACCTGCACCACCATATGCCCGCCGATGGGAGCGAATTTCGCGCGGCTCGAGAAGCTGGTGGCGGGCAAGGACGTCCGCCTGATCTCGGTCTCCATTGATCCTACCGCGGACACCCCCGGGCGCCTCAAGGAGTGGAGCCGGAAGTTCGGGGCCGGCCCAGGCTGGACCCTGGTCACCGGCGACCGCGACGAGGTCATCCGCCTGCTCAAGGCGCTCGGCGTCTACACGGCGAGCGTCAGCGAGCACGCGCCGCTGGTGCTGGTGGGCAACGAGCCGGCGCGCCGGTGGACGCGGGCCTACGGCCTCGCCGCGCCGGCCAAGCTGGCGGAGCTGATCGATAGCATCGCCGCGCCGGACGCCGGCGTGGCGCAGGAGTCCCGCCGATGAGAATCGTGCTCGCCGCCTTCCTCACGCTCTGCCTGGCCGCCGCCGCTCCGGCCCAGACGCCCGGTCATAAGTACTTCGGCGACACCAAGCTGGTCGACCAGGACGGCCGGGAGCTGCGCTTCTACACCGACCTGCTCCAGGACAAGACGGTGATCATCAACGTCATGTTCGCGACCTGCACCGGGGCCTGCCCGGTGATGAGCGGCACCGTCGAGAAGATCCAGAATCACCTCGGCGACCGCCTGGGCAAGGACGTGCGGCTGCTCTCGATCTCGGTCGATCCGGTCCACGACACGCCGGCCCGGCTGAAGGAGTACGCGGTGCGCTTCCATGCCCGTCCCGGCTGGTACTTCCTTACCGGCTCCAAGGAGAACGTCGAGGCCGTGCTGCGCAAGCTCGGCCAGTGGTCGGAGGAGCCGTCGGACCACCAGACCCTGCTGCTGATCGGCAACGAGCGCACCGGCTTGTGGAAGAAGGCTTTCGCCCTGCGGTCCCCGGAAGAGCTCTTCCCGGTCGTCGACAGCGTCGTCGGCGATACCGGCGGTGGCTCTGGCAGGGCTGGCGTCAAGGGGCAGGGGTGAAGCGCCTCGGAGCGCTTCTCCTTCTCCTCCTCCCAGCCCTGTTGCGGGCGGCTCCGCCCGCTGATCCGGCGAAAGACGCGGGGACGCCGGTCGAGCGCGGCCGGCAGATCTATCTGACGGGGACCAGCCCGTCGGGCGGCGAGATCGTCGCTATGATGAGCGACGCCGGCGTCGAGGTGCCGGCGGCGGCCGTCCCCTGCGCCGGCTGCCACGGCCGCGACGGCAAGGGGAAGCCGGAAGGCGGCGTCGCCCCGTCGGACCTCACCTGGGGCGCGCTCACCAAGCCCTACGGCGTCACCCATCCCGGCGGCCGCAAGCATCCGCCGTACGACCCCAGGCTCCTCAAGCGGGCGATCGCGATGGGGATCGATCCGGCGGGCCAGACGCTGCACGTGGCCATGCCCCGGTACCGCATGAGCCTGCGGGACATGGAGGACCTAGCGGCCTATCTCCGGCAACTCGGCACCGGCGCCGATCCCGGCGTTAGCGACAAGGCGGTGCGGGTGGGCGTGGTGCTGCCGCCGGCAGGCCCCTTGAGCGGCATGGGAGAGGCGGTCCGCGCCGCCCTCACGGCGCGTTTCGAGGCCGTCAACCGCGACGGCGGGATCTATGGCCGGCGCATCGAGCCGCGCTTCCTCGAGGCCCCCGGGCCGGCCGACCAGCGGCGCGGCTGGACGGCCGACTTCCTCCAGCGCGAGGAGGTGTTCGCCGGCGTCGCCGCGTTCTTCGCCGGCGCCGACGCCGAGATGGCCGCGCTGTTCCAGGAACAGCAGACCCCGATGGTGGGGCCGTTCACGCTTCAGGCGCGGGAGGAGATCCCGCTCAACCGTTACGTCTTCTATCTGCTCCCCGGCATCGAGACCCAGGAGAAGGCGCTGGCCGGTTTCGCCGCCCAGGCGGGCTGGCCCCGGCCGGTGACCGTGCCCGTCGACGGCGCGCGCGAGGATCTGAAGCGCCTGGCCGCCGCCGGAACCGATCCCATCCTCTTCCCCGGCTCCGGACCTGAGGCCCTGGCGCTGCTGCGCGAGGCCGACCGCCTCGGCTGGTATCCGCGCCTCCTCGCCACCGGCGCGACGGCGGACGGTTCCCTCCTCGCCGCTCCCGCCGCCTTCGACGGCCGTCTGTTCCTCGCCCTCCCCACCTCTCCCGAGGGGCCGTCCGCGGAGGCCATCGCCGCCTGGCGCGCCCTCGGCAAGCTGCCGGCGCACGCTGCCTCGGCCCAGTGGTCCGCGCTGGCCGCCGCCGAGGTGCTGCTCGAGGCGATGAAGCGCGCCGGCCGCGACCTCAGCCGCGAGAAGGTGGTGGACCAGCTCGAATCCCTCCGCGGCTTCGCCACCGGCTACGTCCCGCCGGTCACCTTCGGCGCCGCCCGCCGCCTTGGCGCCCGTGGCGCCTGGATCGCGCGGCTCGACCTCGGACGCAAGAGCGCCGTCCCCGGGGGCTGGATCGAGGTGGAGTAGGAGCGCCAAAGAACGTCGTGGATGTGAGCCCAGATCCAGCCAGATCAAAAAAATTCCCGCTGTAATCCTCCCGTAAGGCCCCGCTCCGTAATCTCCGTTTCGTAGTTCTTGCAGTCGCTGTTGAGGAGAGCTTTTTCCGTTCGAAAAAAGGAGAGAGGTCCATGGAAATTCGCCGCCTTCTTCTCGCCGCCGCGGCGGTCACCCTCGGTCTGGTGCCGCCGCTCGCGTCGCCCGCGGCCGCCCAGGAGGTCACGCCGACCGGTTGCGCCGGGGTGACGTACGCCAACGTGGTGGCCCTCGACCAGCCGTGGTTCTGGAACCGCTTCGGCGCCATGGAGCCGCAGGGGATGATGTATGCCCTGCGGCGCGACGTGGTGCCGACGACCGACCCGGATGGCCTGCCGGATCCTGGAGTGTCCTACACCCTCGCCGCCGGGCAGGTGACGCTGCGCCGCGACAAGCGCCCGCGGCCGCTGGTGTTGCGCGTCAACGCCGGCGACTGCCTGCATGTCCACTTCACCAACCTGCTCTCGTCGACCGTGCTGAGCGGCCGGGACGAGCAGCCGGCGACCCGCAATGCCTCCATGCATTTCGTTGGCATGGAAGCGGTGAAGACCATCGCCGACATGGGGTCCAACGTCGGCCAGAACCCGGCGTCGGGCAACGGCATCGTCGCCCCCAATGGCAGCATCGACTACTGGCTGTACGCCACCAAGGAGGGGACCTACGTCTTCTACAGCGGCAGCGCGATGAGCGGTGGCGAGGGGGACGCGGGGAGCATCTCCGCGGGTCTCTTCGGCGCCATCAACGTCGAGCCGGCCGGCACGGTCTGGTACCGCAGCCAGGTCACCCGCGACGACTTGACCCTCACCCGCACCAACGACCCCAACATCTCCTCCAAAAATTCTTTTCCGCTGATCGATTACGGCGCGGTATATCCGTCGACCCACCGCTACCGCACCCTGCCGATCCTGGCGATGAAGAGCGGCAGCGAGATCGTCCACTCAGATCTGACGGCGATCATCGCCGGCCCTCCGGGATCGGGCTATCTGATCCCCAACATGCCGAGCACCAAAACGTATCCCAACCGGAATCAGCCCTTCCGTGAGTTCACCATCATCTTTCACGATGAGACGGGAGCCGTGCAGGCGTTCCCCCAGTTCGAGAGCGACGATCTGAACTTCACGCTGCACAGCGTGCGCGACGCTTTTGCCATCAACTACGGCAGCGGCGGCATCGGCGCCGAGATCCTAGCTAACCGGGTCGGGGTGGGCCCGGGCCGCGACTGCCCGGAGTGCATGTACGAGGAGTTCTTCCTATCCTCCTGGTCGCTGGGCGATCCGGCGATGATCGTCGACAAGCCGGCCAATGCCCCCTGCACCCAGGCGCAACTCCAGGCCGGCACTCCTGGCTGCTACACCACCAACGTGGTGAAGGCCACCAAGGCTTTCTATCCGGACGACCCGTCGAACGTCTATCACAGCTACATGTCCGACCACGTCAAGTTCCGGAACACGCACGCCGGCAGCGACGACCATCACATTTTCCACCTGCACGCCCACCAGTGGCTGCATACGCCCTACAGCGACACCTCGGCCTATAAAGACAGCCAGTCGATCGGCCAGGGCGCGGGCTACACCTACGAGATCGCCTACAACGGCAGCGGCAACCGCAACAAGACGGTGGGCGATTCGATCTTCCACTGCCACTTCTACTCCCATTTCGCACAGGGGATGTGGAGCCTCTGGCGCGTTCACGACGTGCTGGAGATGGGCACCGAGATGGATGGGGAGGGGCGCCCGGCCGCGGGCTCGCGAGCCCTGCCCGACAACGAGATCGCGGCCGGCACGCCGATCCCCGGGCTGGTGCCCATCCCGATCCTCGCCATGGCACCGTTGCCTGGACCCGTGTCGATCGTGGCCGGCCAAGTGTCGCTGCCCACCCCGGTGACGGTCAATCCCGGCTATCCGTTCTTCGTTCCCGGCCGGGCCGGCCGGCGGCCGCCCCATCCGCCGCTCGACTTCGCGCTGAACGGCGCCACGCCGATCGACGGCGGCCTGCCGCGCCACATCGTGCTCAACGGCTTGGCCTCCCATAGCGAAACCCGCTTCAATTTCGAGAAGAAGCTGCAGTCGCTCAACGTCCAGTGGCTCGCCGAGGGGGGTGAGCCGGTGGAGAAGGTGGCGATGAACTTCCACGCCACCGCCGGCGGCTTCGGCACCGTGACGCCGCTCGGCTCGCCGGCGACCTTCCAGGTCAACGGCCATCCGGCGAAGCAGGGCGCGCCCTATGCCGATCCGTGTTTCGACGACGCCGGCAACGTCATCAACAAGGTGCGCACCTACAAGGCGGCGGACATCCAGCTCGACATCAAGCTCAACAAGGCGGGCTGGCACTATCCGCAGTCCCGCATGCTCGCCCTGTGGGGCGACGTCAATAACCTGCTCGCCGGCACCAAGGCGCCGGAACCGTTCTTCTTCCGCGCCAACAGCGGCGAGTGCATCGAGTACTGGCACACCAACCTGGCGCCCAACAAATACCTGGTCGACGATTTCCAGGTGACGACGCCCACCGACATCCTGGGCCAGCACATCCATCTCGTGAAGTTCGACGTCACCTCCTCGGACGGCAGCGGCAACGGCTGGAACTACGAGGACGGCACCTTCGCCGGCCAGGAGGTGCAGGAGCGCATCTGCGCCATCCGCCAGGCCCAGCCTGGACACTGCGGCGAGGCCAGCACGGCCAGTTGCACCTTCGGCGGCACGGCGACGGTCAACTGCCCGGTGCCCAAGGTCCACCCGTTCTTCACCCAGTTCCGGGACGCCGACTGCAACGGCGTCAATGACTTCCTGGGCGCCCAGACGACCATCCAGCGCTGGTGGGCCGACCCGATCACCAACCAGGACGGCTCCACCCGCACCCTGCGCACGATCTTCACCCACGACCACTTCGGTCCCTCCACCCACCAGCAGACAGGCCTCTACGCTGGCCTGGTCATCGAGCCCCCCGGCTCCAACTGGTTCCACAACGAGACCGGCGTGCAACTCGGCACCAACAACGGTACCGCCCTCGGCAATGACGGCGGCCCGACGTCCTGGCAGGCGGCCATCCAGGGCTCCACCGCCAGCAGCAACTACCGGGAATTCATGATCGAGTTCGCCGACTTCCAGCCGGCTTACACGCCCGGCGGCCCGGTCTGTCCGAGCCAGAACCCGGAGATCGGCTGGATCGACCCGGTCCGCTCCGTCAGCCCTGCCGGCCGCGAGGAGATCGGCCTGCCCGACCTCTACGCCAAGCCGGTCCAGTGCCCGACGCCCGACGGGAGCACGGCCTTCCTCCCGCCGCCCTGCCCGGAAGCCGTATCGGCCGACGACATCGGCATGACGGCGGTCAACTACCGCAACGAGCCGGTGGGCCTGCGGGTCCGCAACCCCGCCTCCAATAGCCAGGCCCCCGGCCTCCCCGGCGACCTCTCTTTCGCCTACCAGTCGCGTACCGACCGCGCCGACACGGCGTTCAACTCGCAGCCGTCGTTCTATCCGCCGCTGACCCTCGGCCTCGATCCCGGCGATCCCTTCACGCCCCTGCTGCGCGCCTTCGAAGGGGACGTGGTCAAGGTCCGCACCCTGGTGGGCGCGCACGAGGAGCCGCACAACTTCAACATCCATGGCGTGAAATGGCTCTTCGAGCCGGACGACAAGGACTCCGGCTACCGCAACTCCCAGATGACGGGCATCTCCGAGTGGTTCGACTTCGAGATTCCGCGCGTGCCCAGCCTGATCGACGGCGGTTCCGCGGACTTCCTTTACAAGCCCAGCGCGGCCACCGAGTCGCAGTGGACCGGCGCCTGGGGGATCATGCGCGTCTATCGCAACGACACCACCGTCTCGCCGTCGACCGGCAGATTCTCCTTGGTGCCGCTCGGCACCGCCAACCCGGACGCCAGGGCGCCGGAGCCGGAATCCCCCTTCGTCACAATCCCGGTCAGCCAGGCCCGCGCCGAAGGGGTACCGGGGGCGGACGTCGACCCGGCGTCGCCCGTGCCCGCCAGCGGCGGCTCCACCACCACGGCCGCGAACGCCGGCAAGGCCGCAGCCAGCGGCACTATCGCGGTCGCCTGTCCGACCGACAGCATCAAATACCGTACCTACGAGATCACCGCGGTGTCGGCCGCCGAGGTCCTGCAGAACGATCCCATCGGGCTGCCGGGCCTGGTCTACAACCCGCGCGGAGCGTCCGTGAGCGGTCCCGCGGGCTCCTTCTCCGGCCCGTTGTTCGACCCCACGGCGATCATGTTCGTCCTCAGCTCCGACCTCACCTACGTGGGTGTGCCGGCGCGCCCGCGGCTCAATCAGAACGTCCGCCGCGAGCCGATCATCCTGCGCGCCAACGCGGGTGACTGCATCAAGGTGATGCTGAGGAACGACCTGCCGCCCAAATATGTCGACGCTCCGGGGTTCACGGGGGTCAACATGATTGTGGAGGGCTTCAACCAGAACGACGTCGAACCGTCGCGGGAGATCAGTCTCCATCCGCAGCTCGTGTTCTACGACATCCAGCGGAGTGATGGCTCGAACGTCGGCCTCAACCCGTTGTTCGGCAAGCAGACCGCCGCGCCGGGCGAGGTGCGCACCTACTACTGGTATGCCGGCGACGTGCAGGCGACCACGATCACTCCCATCGAATTCGGCGCGACCGGGCTCACCTCGGCCGATCCCATCAAGCACAGCAACAAGGGTCTGATGGGCTCGCTGATCATCGAGCCGCCCACCTCCACGTGGGCGTTCGATCAGGATTCCAACCTGAAGATCACTCGCGCGTCAGCCACCGTCAGCTCGCCCTCCGGCGCCTTCAGGCCGTTCCACGAGTTTGCCTTCGTCATCCAGGACGACGTCAACTTCCAGTTCGCCAACGGCACTCCGGTGCCCAACTTGGACGTCGACGACGATCCGGAGAACAGTGGCCAGAAGGCGGTCAACTACCGCGCCGAGCCGCTCTGGTATCGCGGCGGCTGGGGGCCGGAGACGCCCCTCACCGGCAACGGGTCGGGCTTCCGCACTCGCCTGTTCCCGAACTTCGACCAGATCCTCCACAATACCTGGGTCGGCGGCGATCCCGAGACGCCGGTCTTCCAGGCCAGGGCCGGCGAGGTTCTCCGCCTCCGCGTCGTCCATCCGTCCGGCCACACGCAGGCGCACGTCTTCGAAGTCTACGGACACCCGTGGCTGGAGCGGCCGTACGTCACCGGCTCGAACTCGACGCAGATTGGCCTCAATGCGACTTCGGAGTTGTTCGGCACCCGCGGCGGCGTGGGTCCCACCGACCACTTCGACGCCCTGGTCAAGGACGGCGCCGGCGGCAGGTTCAGGATCACCGGCGACTATCTCTACCGCGACTACCCAGGTCCGCGCCTCGACGCCGGCATCTGGGGAATCCTGAGGATCTTGCCCTAGGGATCTCCTTCCATCCCAGGGATTTTGCCCGGCGGCTGGTTTCTCACCCGGCCGCCGTTTTTATGTCTCCGGCCGGCGTTTCAGTCCGCCACCGGCGCCGGGTGGACTATGAAGTAGAGGCGTGGCAGATGTTCGCCCAGATCGACCACCGCCGGCCGCTGCTCAATGGCTACTCGGGCTACTTTCCCTCCGGGTACGGTACGTTCCAGGTGGACATGGACCAGAACTTCCCTTCCGGTCGCCTCCTCTGCATGATGGCGTTCGGCATGGGGGTCAACGCCCTGGTCCTGGACCGCGCCTATCTGGAGGAGCAGCGCGCCGGGTTCGAGAGCGACTCCCTGCGGGGCTTCTTCAGGCCTGGATACTGCGGCGATCCCAGGGTGGTCGTGCGCCTGAGCCCGCCTCCTGAAGCCGGCGGCGTCCCACCCTCGTAGCACATTGGTCGGCTTGAGGCGCGCCCCGGGCTCTGCCGGGGGACTCCCAAAGTTTGACAGTTCCGGAGGGCGAGCGGCGTGGTCCGGTTGGTGGTTGGAGTCCACGCGCTCGGGTGTACCAGATTTCAAGCCTCCGGCTTTACCGGAGGTATCTGGCTAATATCCATACTCATAAGCACCCGCAGCATAAGCGGCCGCTACCCTCCAGTTTGGGGTCAGGCACGTAGTCGGAGCACCGGAGTAATACAGACAGTCTGGCTTTCCATCAGTAAAATGCACTCTCACCGATGCCTGATGCTGGCCAGAGAAGCCGTTGTATATGTACGATGCAACGATCATCGTGGGGCGGCCCTCAGCATCCCTCGAAGAGACGGATACTTCCGTCACTTGTACGTGGTCGTCCACAAGGTCCTCGACCAGCCTCGTATAGTTGTGATCTCTGAAGGCATTTCCAGCGACCGACGCTGTCACTAGTGAGGACTTCGTTCCCCCTTCCAACCGAATGGGTTGTTTGTTCAGCGCGAACAGACGCAGATTGTCTTCAAATCTCTTCAGTCCGGGACTTGAACAGGGGTTCATCTGAAACAGGGCGCTTATATCGCTCGCGGATGTTTGCGCAATTCTGGCCATGCTCATGATGCCAGCGGTGAGACCCTCCCGACCTCCCTGTAGGAGGCGACTCACTTGCCGAAAGTTATTGGTAGCAATGAGGCGATCCAACGCTTTCTTCGCCTCATACAAATCCGGGTTCGCGTAAAGCTTGGTGCCCGTGTCCACATAGTTCAAACACGTCCTGCTGATCTCCACGCCATAACCGTTCTTGATGACTCGCTCGTTGGCACATTCTTGCACGGTCATTTCTACCTTGTTTGCCGGTAGATAAGCACTACATCTATACGCGTACACGTTGAGATATTGTTGAAAGAGCGATTCAAACGTCTGGTCAGCTCGACCAATGCCAATTTTTGCAAAGTCTCCGCGGAACAACGCTGTCAGTGTGTCTTCATTGGTAAGCCCGTTTGCCGAAAAACTTTTCGAAGTGAGGGAGTCTTTCGGCGCTTCCTGATTCGAGGATTTCTGAGAGCTGGACGGCCGCTTTGGCGCGGCGCTAGCTTTCCGCTTCACGGGCGCAACCGCAGCCTCTGTCGTTGTCCACGGAACCGTGAGCAGAAAGGCACTGAGTGCGACAACCGTTCCTAGCCGAAGATCTTTGAGTCCCCTTTGCAAATCCATGCTCTCTTTCTCTATTGCTATCCGCTAACTCCCTGAGACACGGTTTGGCAGGCTATGTTTAATTGGGATCTGCACCAGAGGCTGGCGCTGCCGGCCCTCAAGTTGGAGGTAGGGTGGGTCTTGCCAGGTTCTGGTCAACAAGGACGCCCACCGCGTCGCATCAGGCCATCTACGACACACTCGGTATTTCCCATGAGGTCGTGGCCTCTCAAACCCTGGATGCCTAACTCAGAATAGTGACGAAAATAAACCGCGGATCCTTGCACCTCAATACGTTACGGCACAAAGCGTGGAAGTTGGGCTAGCGAAAGCTCCGAATCCGGCGGCGGCATCCCATTTCGGGGCTGCCGGCCGCCGAATTCGTCTCTTCAGAAAGCGTTTCAGTCCGCCACCGGCGCCGGGTGGACTCCCACCGAATCTTCCGCACGCCTCCGCCGGGAGAACCGGTCGCGCGCCCGCGAGAAGAGGCGCGCGTTGGCCCAGTCGTCGAAGATGCTGTAGGAGACCGGGGTTCCGATCAGCGTCAGCACCAGCGACATCAGCTGGCCGCCCAGGATCACCGAGCCGATCGCGCGGTTGGTGCCGGCTCCCGTGCCGCTCGAGGCGACCAGCGGGATCATGCCGGCCACGAAGGCGAGCGTGGTCATCAGGATCGGCCGTAACCGGTCGCGGTTCGCCTCCCGGATGGCCTCCGCCCGCGGCATTCCCTGCCCCCGCAGGCCGTTGGTGTGATCGATCTGCAGAATCGCGTTCTTCTTCACGATGCCGAACAGCACCAGCACGCCCAGGCAGGAGAAGATGTTGAGCGACTGGTTGAGCACCAGGATCGACAGCAGCGCGAACGGCACCGTCAGCGGCAGCGACATCAGGATGGTGACCGGATGCAGCCAGCTCTCGAACTGCGCCGCGAGGATCAGGTACATGAAGATGATCGACAGCAGGAACGCCGTCGCGAAGGCGGCCGCCGCCTTGCCCTGCTCGCGCGACTGACCCTCGAG
The DNA here is from genome assembly GCA_963761645.1 of uncultured Acidobacteriota bacterium. Lineage (GTDB taxonomy): Bacteria > Acidobacteriota > Thermoanaerobaculia > Multivoradales > UBA5704 > DATARR01. The sequence continues at coordinate 20,689 of CAVXIG010000004.1, read as the reverse complement.
GCCGAAGGAGTAGGCCGCCGGCATCTTGAGCCCGACCGCCGTCTTGTTGAGGGTGTCGATCGCCACCTGCTGCGAGAAGCCGGGCTTCATGTTGGCGGTGACCATCACCTGCCGGCGGCGGTTCAGGCGGTTGATCAGCGACGGGCCGGTGGCCTCCGACAGGGTGACGACGTCGCGCAGTGGCACCGCGCCGCGGGTGACTGCGGGAACCTCCATCGCGGCGATCGCCGCCGGGTTGTTGCGGTCGGCCTCGCCGGCCCGCACGTGCACCTCGTACTCCTCGCCCCCCTCGAAGTAGGAGGTCGCCTTCTGGCCGCCGACGAGGACGTTGAGCGAGCTCGCGATGTCCTGCACCCGCACGCCGAGGTCGGCCGCCTTGTCGCGGTCGATCTTGACGCCGAGCTCGGGCTTGCCGACGATGAAGTTGGTGTCCACGTCGGTGGTGCCCGGCACCTTGGCGAGGTTGGCCTTGAGCACCTGCGCGTACTGATCGAGCTTGGCGAGGTCCGGACCGCCGATCCAGAACTGGATGTCGTTGTTGACGCCGCCGCCGAAGGCCGACACCTGCACCACCTGGGCGCGCAGATTCAGCGCCTGGTACTGCGGCACGATCTGGTCGCGCACCCGCTGCATGATCTCGAACTGGTCCTCCTTGCGCTCCTTCGGGTCGGAGAGCTGGACATAGACCGAGCCCAGGTTGAGCGTCTGCTGCGGGTCGTCGCCGATGGTGACCACGGTGGTGACCACGCCGTCGAGCTTGCGCACCTGAGTCGCGATCGATTCCATGATCCTCTGCGTGACGTCGAGGTTGGCCCCCTCGGGGGCGCGCACGACGACCTGGAACTGCGATTCGTCGTCGTCGGGGAGGAAGTTCTTGTTCACCGCCATGAACAGCGGCACGATGGAGACGAAGACCAGGATCATCGTCACCACCACCACCCAGCGATGGGCCATGGCGAAGTCGAGCAGGCGCAGGTAGCCGCGCTCGATGCGAGCGTAGAACCCCTTCTGCCGCGAGCCGTGGCCGGGCTGGGCGACGTCCTTGGCGCGCAGCCAGCGCGAGGCCAGCATCGGGGTCAGCGTGAAGGCGACCAGCAGCGAGACCGCGATGGCGAACGCCATGGTCACGCCGAAGGAGTACATGAAGCGGCCGACGATGCCGCCCATGAAGGCCACCGGCAGGAACACCGCGATCAGCGACAGGGTGGTCGCCAGCACGGCGAGGCCGACCTCGCGCGTGCCCTCGATCGCCGCCTCGCGGGGGGAGAGCCCCTTCTCTTCCATGAAGCGGAAGATGTTCTCGAGCACCACGACCGCGTCGTCGATCACGATGCCGACCGCCAGCGTCAGCGCCAGCAGGGTGATGATGTTGAGCGTGAAGCCCATGTACTGCATGGCCCCGAAGGTGGCGATCAGCGAGCTCGGAATCGCGATCGCCGAGATCAGCGTCGGCCGGAAGCGGCGCAGGAAGATGAAGACGATGAAGGCCGCGAAGATCGAGCCCGCCACCAGGTGCTCCTTCACCGCGTCGACGGCGGCGACGATGAACTTCGACTGGTCGCGGACGATCTCCACCTTCCAGCCCGCCGGCAACTGCGCCTTCAGCTCCTCGAAGCGCAGCTTGATCTCGTCGACCACGGCGATGGTGTTGGTGCCCGACTGCTTGCGGATCTGCAGCACCACGGCCGGCTTGCCGTCGACGCTGGCGATCGACTCCGCCTCCTCGACGCCGTCGTCGATGCGGGCGACGTCGCCCACCCGCACCGGGTAGCCGTTGCGGGTGGTGACCGGCAGGCGCGCGAACTCATCCGGCGATAGCACGCGGCCGTAGGTGCGCAGCGTCAGGTCGCGCCGCTCCTGGGTCACCTTGCCGCCCGGGATCTGCACGTTCTGGCTGGCCAGCGCGTTGACCACGTCGGCCGAGGTCAGCCCCAGGCCGTCGAGCTTCTGGGTGTCGGTGACGACGTTGATCTGCCGCAGCCGCTGGCCGACCAGCTTGACCTGGCCGACGCCGGCGACGGTCTCCAGGCGGCGCTTGAGCACCCGGTCGGCGTAGTCGGAGATGTCGCGCTGCGAGGCGGGGCCGGAGAGCGCGATCGAGATCACCGGGTCGGCGTCCGGATCGAGCTTCTCGATGATCGGCGGATCGGAGTCCCGGGGCAGCTCGGAGAGGATGCGGTTGATCTTGTCGCGCACCTCCTGGGCCGCCACGTCGGGATCCTTCTCGAGCGCGAACTGGATCTGCACCAGCGACACGCCGTCCGACGAGGTGGAGATCAGCGTCTCGATGCCGGCGATGGTGTTGACCGCCTCCTCGATCTTGTCGGTGACCTCGGTCTCGATCTCCTCGGGGGCGGCGCCCTGGAGGGTGGTGGTGACCACCACGAAGGGGAAGTCCACCTTCGGGAAGCGGTCGACTCCGAGCTGGTTGTAGCCGAAGAAACCCACCACCACGAGGGCGAGAATGAGCACCGTCGCGAAGACCGGACGGCGGACGCAGAGCTCGGCAAGTTTTTGCATGGCGTTTGGTTCTCCCTCTTCCTTAACGGGCTCCCTGGCCCACGCCGAGATCGATGCGGGCGAACAGCCCGGGGCGCAGCCGTCCGTCCGCGTTGGCGAACTCGGCCTCGGCGAAGAACGTCCGCGTCGCGGGATCGATTACGCCGCCCACCGTCTTGATTCTGCCGGTGAAGGTCTCGCCGGGGTAGGGGTCGACCCGGGCGGTGACCGGCTGCCCCGTCCGGAGCTCCCCGAGATAGCGCTCGGGGATGCTGAAGCGCAGCTTGAGCGGCGCCGTCTGCTCGACGACGAAGGCGACGCCGGCCTCGCCGAGACGCTCGCCGACATCGGTCCGGCGCTCGGAGATCACGCCGGTGATCGGCGAGCGCATCACGGCGTCCGCCACGTGCTGTTTCGCCAGCGACAGCGAGGCCTCGGCCGAGGCCCGCGCCGCCTGCGCCTGCTCGTAGGCCGACTGCGAGCGGTCGTAGGTGGCCTGCGGGATCGACTGGTTGCCGAGCAGGCCCTTCTTGCGCTCGAAGTCGCGGCGGGCGTCGTTCTCGGCGGCCCTGGCACGCGCCAGATCCGCCTGAGCCCGCTGGACCTCGATCCGCGGGTAATCCGTCTCCAGCGTCAGCAGCGGCTGGCCGCGGCTGACCCGCGAGCCGGCGTCCACATAGACCGCCGCCACCCGGCCGGGCTGCTTGGGCGCGACCTCGGAGCGTGACGGCGAGACGAACTCGCCGGTGGGCTGGAGAGCGGCGAGGCTGGTGGCCGCCGGTTCCTGGGACGACGCGGCGACCGCGCCGGAAGCGTCCGCGGGCTTGGCCACCGGGGCGAGCTGCGCCACGTCGGCCGGCAGCGCCGGCGCGGGTTTGGCGGCTGCGGCTGAGGTCTCTGCCGTCGTGTCGGCCGGCTTCGGGTCGGCCTTCTTATCGCCACCGCAGGCCACGGCGGCCATCAGGGCCGCGGCGAGCGCGAGAGTTCTCTTGGTCATTTCCCACCCCCCTCGGTGAGGATCAAAGTCTTCAAAGTTCCGGCCGCCGACCAGACGTTCAGCTCGGCAAGGTCGCGGTTCACGGTTCCGTTCGCCACCGCCCGGCGGGACGAGGCGAGGGCGGCCTCCGACGTCTGCAGATCGAGCGACGTCGCCTCCTCCGCCCGGTAGAGCTCGAAGCTCTGGTTGTATTCGGCCTCGGCCGCGGCGAGCTGCTCGCGGGCCAGGGCGAGGTCCTTCTCCGCGGTGCGCAGGTTGAGCAGCGCCTGGAGCACGTCCTCCCGCACCTGCCGCCTGGCCTCGGCGAGGGCGATCTCGGCCTGCCGCTGCTGCTCGCGGGCCACCGCCACCTTGGCCGAGATCTCGCCGCTGTCGAAGATCGGCATCGTCAGCCGGATCGTCAGCGCCGCCGTCTGATCGGCCGGGAACGACGTCCGCTGGCGCAGCACGTTCCCCTCCGCCCGCACGGTGGGCAGCCGGGCCGCCCCCTGCTTGGAGGTCTCGAGCTGGGCGATCTGGAGCGCCAGATCGGCGCGCTGGATCGCCGGATGGCTCGCCTGCGCCTGGGCCACCAGCGTCTCGGCGGGTGGCAGGGGCGGGAACTTCAGATCCGGCGCCGCTACTTTCAGGGACGCCGCGGCGGGCTCGTCCAGGGCGAGGTCGAGACGCAGCCGGCTGGACGCCAGGTCCCGGTTCTGGGCCGCCGCCGCCAGCGCCCGCTCGGCCGCCTTGGTGTCGGTCTCGGCCCGCAGCACGCTCACCCGCGTCTGCTCGCCGGCCTCGTAGAAGGCCTGCGCCTGGGTCCGGCGGCGCTGCGCCAGCTCCAGATTCTTCCGCTCCACGTCCACCAGGGCCTCCCCCTGGATGATCCCGAGGTAGTCCGACGCCGTCGACAGCAGGACCATGTCCTCGGTCGACCGCAGCCCGGCCTCGCCGCTGGTCACCATCAGGCGCCCCTGGCGGAGAGCCATGCTCTCCCGCCGGCCGGCGTAGATCGGCTGGCTGAGGTTGATCCGGGCGCTGTAGTCGTAGAGCGGCAGGATCGTCGTCCGGAAGCCGTTCACCTCGAAGGAGACCTCGTTGCTGTTGCGGGTCACGGCGGTGTCCAGATCGAGGTGAGGCAGGATCGACGAGCGGATCTGCCGCACCTGTGCCTCCGAGGCCGCGATCTGCGAGCGGACCGTGGCCGCGCTCGAGTTGGCCTCCAGCGCCCGGCGAAGGGCCTGCTGCAGCGTCAGCGGGACTGCCGGCGAAACCGCCGGCGCGGGTTCCTGGGCGCGGGCGGTGCCCGCCCCCAAGGGTACGAACGTCAACAGCGAGAGCGCGAGCGCGATTCCGGCGCGTCTCTCGCGGCGCTTAATCAATGTCATGGGATTTCACCTCCCCGGCCTTTCCATGCAGCCTAAGGGTATGGAGCGGGCCGGCGTAGTCTCCATTCGCCGAACGGCGGATTTCGCGGCGTATTCGGGAGGTTCAGAAGCTGTCGCGTCTCCTGGGCGGCGCGTTCCAGGTAGAATTCTCTCCAGAGGCCCCCAACCATGTCCCGATCCACCCAGACCCACCCCTACAGCGTCCATCCCAGCGTCGCCATGGTGCGGACCTGGATCGATGCGCTGCCACAGAAGACCGGCCGGTCGCTCGACGAGTGGCTGCGGTTGATCGAGGAGCAGGGGCCGCCGGCGGAGAAGGAGCGGCGCGACTGGCTGAAGGCCGAGCATGGGCTGGGCACCAACTCCGCCGGGTGGCTCGCCGAGCGCTCGGTGGGGAAGGGCGGGGAGGACGACGACCCGGAAGCCTATCTCCGGCACGCCGTCGACTCTGTGGAGGCCATGTTCGCCGGCGGCAAGGCGCCGTTGCGGCCGATCTACGATGAGTTGTTGCGGCTGGGCCTCGCGGTCGCCCCGGACGTCAAGGCCTGCCCGTGCGCGACGATCGTCCCCCTCTACCGCAACCACGTCTTCGCCCAGATCAAGCCGGCCACGAAGACGCGGATCGACCTCGGTTTCGCCCTCAAGGACACCGCCGCCAGCGGCCGCCTAATCGACACCGGCGGTTTCGCCAAGAAGGACCGCATCACCCACCGCATCCCGATCGCCAGTCTCGCGGAGATCGACGATGAGGTCCGGCGTTGGCTGAAGGTCGCTTATGACATGGACGCCTGAGCCTTGACCCTCGAAGACCTCGGCTGGAACGACTTCTTCGCCTCCGCCTTCGCGCCATACGCGGAGCAGGGGCTGGTGCCCGCCCGCGTGGTGGCGCAGAAGGGGCTCAATCAGGTCTCCACCGGCGACGCCGAGCACTACGCCGACATGGCCGGCAAGCTCCGCCACGAGCTGAAGGGGCCCGACAGCCTCGGCCATCCGGCGGTGGGGGACTGGCTCGCCCTGCGGCTGCCCACGGGCGAGGGGCGGGCGATGATCCACGCCATCCTCCCCCGCAAGTCCAAGTTCTCCCGCAAGAGCGCCGGCCAGAAGACCGAGGAGCAAGTGGTGGCGGCCAACGTCGACACCATCTTTCTCGTCTCCGGCCTCGACGGCGACTTCAACCCGCGCCGCGTCGAGCGCTACCTCACCGCCGCCTGGGACAGCGGCGCCCATCCCGTGGTCGTCCTCAACAAGCTCGACCGCTGCGAGGATCCCGAGACCTGCCTGGTCGAGATCGAGGCGGTGGCCATGGGTGTGCCCGTCCACCGGGTGAGCGCCCGTACCGGCGAGGGGTGCGAGGAGCTCGCCTCCTACGTCGCCCCGGGCCAGACCGTGGGCTTCCTCGGCTCCTCGGGCGTCGGCAAGTCGACCCTCATCAACCGCCTGCTGGGGCGCGAGGCCCAGCGCACCGGCGATGTCCGCGAGGGGGACGACCGCGGCCGCCACACCACCACCCACCGCGAGCTGTTCCTGGCCCCCACCGGCGGGCTCCTCATCGACACCCCCGGCCTGCGCGAGATCCAGCTCTGGGAAGGGGAGCAGGGGATCGAGTCCGTCTTCCCGGAGATCGAGGAGCTGGCCGCGAAGTGCCGCTTCGGCGACTGCCGGCATCAGGGGGAGCCGGACTGCGCCGTCGAGGCCGCGGTCGCCGCCGGCGAGCTGCCGGCCGAGCGCCTGGAGAGCTACCGCAAGCTCCAGAAAGAGCAGCACCATCTCCACATCCGCCAGGACGAGCTGGCGCGCCTCCAGGAGAAGAAGCGGAACAAGGTCATCCACAAGGCCCAGCGGGAAGGGTACCGGCTGCGGCCGAAGGGGTAGGGCGCGGGTACAGACCCTCTTTGCCGGCTGGGGCGATCTGCCCTCCGAATCCTCACCCTCGGTCCCTCTCCACGAAGTGGAGAGGGAGGGCGATCCGCGGAAAGTCTCCGAATCGGGGGCTTTGCTGGTCTCCCTTCTCCACTCCGTGGAGAAGGGCCGGGGATGAGGCCTCGAAGGGCAGGGCGACCCAAAGGGCACAATGACCTGGAAAAGCGCTTGCCCTCCCCCGACATTTCCTTGACAATCCGCCGACGCCGCTGTTACGGTACGCGGTGTAAACGCTTACACCGCCCCATGGACAGCCGTCCAGGAGCCGCCTTGCACAAATTTCCTGCTCTGCCGGACCGTCGCGAGGGATCCCGTTGAGCGCCTCGATCAAAGAGGTCGCCCTCAAGGCGGGGGTGTCGATCGCCACCGTCTCCCGGGTGCTCAACGACAAGGGGCCGGTCGCCGTGGAGACGCGGCAGCGGATCCTGGCGGCGATCGAGCAGTTGCGCTACGTCCCGCACGGCGCCGCCCGCAGCCTGATCACCAACCAGACCGACACCATCGGCGTGCTGCTGCCGGACCTCTACGGCGAGTTCTTCTCCGAGGTCATCCGCGGGATCGACCTCGCGGCGCGGCGCAGCGGCCTCCACGTGCTGATCTCCGGCTTCCACAGCGACCGCGCCGAGATCGAGGCCGTGCTGCGCGCCCTGCGCGGACGGGTGGACGGGCTGATCGTGCTGTCGCCCGACGTCGACGCCCAGTCCCTGCGCCGCAATCTGCCGGAGACGCTCCCCGTGGTGCTCCTGAACACTCCGGTCGCCGGGGACGGCGCGGCTTTCGACGCGATCAATCTAGACAACCATGGCGGGGCTTTCGCCATGGTGCGGCATCTGGCCGGGCTGGGGCACCGGCGGATCGCCTTCCTCCGGGGCCCGGAGGAGAACGCCGACGCCCGGGAGCGCCTGCGCGGCTACCGCGACGCCCTGCTCTCGCTGGGGATCGCAGGGGCGGAGGCGCTGGAGCTCGGCGGCGATTTCAGCGAGGAGTCGGGCTACCGGGCGGGCCAGCGCCTGCTGGCGCTGGAGCCGCGGCCGGCGGCGGTCTTCGCGGCCAACGATTCGATGGCGATCGGCTGCCTCTTCGCCCTGCGCGAGGCGGGGGTCCAGGTGCCCGGCGAGATCGCCCTCGCCGGTTTCGACGACATCCCGATCGCCCGCTACATCACCCCGCCGCTCTCCTCGGTGCACGTGCCGATCGCCGAGCTGGGGACGCGCGCCATGGAGCGGCTGCTGCACGCGGTGGACAGCAAGAACGAGCACGAGCGCCGGCAGGAGACCGTGGCCACCACGCTGGTGGTGCGGGGCTCCTGCGGCGGCGCGGCGACGGATCTTGGTTGATGTTTTGAGAGGATCGAGAAAAGGAGAGGACCCATGAGGAGACTGTTCAAATCGTTTCTGTTCGTGCTGCTCGCCGGCGCGCTGGCGGTTTCCGCCTTCGCCCAGTCGTCGACGGCGAACATCCGCGGCAAGGTGACGAACGACCAGGGGACGGCGCTCCCGGGCGCCACGGTCGACGGCCGTCGGCACCGCCTCGGGATTCGTCAAGACCAGCACCGCCGGCCCCGACGGCGCCTTCCAGCTCGGCGGCCTCACCCCGGGGGAGTACATCATCACGGTGGAGGCGCAGGGATTCCAGGAGCGCTCGCAGACGGTGACCGTCCTCGTCGGACAGAACCTGAACGTCACGTTCGCGATGGCGCCGACCGCCGTGGTCAGCGAATCGATCACCGTCATCGGCGAGCAGGTGGTCGACATGCGGACCCCGGAGGCGGCGACCAACGTCACCACGCAGCAGATCGAGAACCTGCCGCAGGACAACCGCAACTTCCTCAACTTCGCGGCGCTCGCGCCCGGCATCCGGATCTCGGCCGATCCGCAGCGCAAGACGATCTCCGGCGACGCCCAGCCGGCCGAGCAGACCAACGTCTTCATCGACGGCGTGAGCTTCAAGAACGACGTGCTGCAGGGGGGCCTGGTCGGCCAGGACGCCAGCCGCGGCAACCCGTTCCCGCAGAACGCCGTGCAGGAGTTCCGCGTCATCACGCAGAACTACAGCGCCCAGTACGACAAGGCGTCGAGCGCGATCATCACCGCCGTCACCAAGTCGGGCGGCAACGACGTGCGCGGGCAGCTCTTCTGGTTCTACCAGCCCAAGCAGTGGGTGTCGGAGCTGCCGCAGAACTTCCAGTACTCGACGCTGACCTCGAACGAGGAGTACAAGCGCAGCCAGCCCGGCTTCTCGATCGGCGGACCGATCATCAGAGACCGGCTCCACTACTTCCTCTCCTATGAGGGGGTCGACGAGCACGCCACCCGGACGGTGTCGGTCAACCCGAACTTCCTCGGCCAGTTCGGCCAGTACACCGGCGATCTTCGCCAGCCCGTTCAAGTCGAACCTGGTGTTCGGCAAGCTGAGCTGGCAGCCGGCGCAGAACCAGCTCGTCGACTTCAGCGGCAACTACCGCAAGGAGCACGAGACCCGCGACTTCGGCGGACAGACGTCGTTCGAATCGGCGTCGGACGTCAAGAACTCGGTCTCCGGCGCGACGCTGCGCCACAGTTGGAACAACGACAAGGCCCTCAACCAGGCGACGCTCAGCCTCCAGAGCTACGTCTTCAACCCGACGGCGCTCAATCCCGACCTCGTCGGGCGCAACTACGAAGGGGTCATCCGCATCGGCGGCAGGGACACCAGCCAGAAGTTCGACCAGCAGCGGCTCGAGCTGCGCGACGACTACAACTTCCCGACCTTCCAGGCGGGGGGCGACCACAGCCTTCAGGTCGGCGGCAACCTCGACTTCCTGCGCTATAAAGTCAACAAGAGCCAGACCGGCAACCCGGTCTACAACTTCCGCAACGACCCGGCGAACGGCTTCACCTTCGACTCAGCCCTTCGAGGCGCAGTTCGGCTTCGGCAATCCGAACCTGTCGGCCAACAACCAGGAGTACGGCATCTACGGCCAGGACACCTGGACCGTCAACCCGCGGCTGACGGTGAACCTCGGCCTGCGCTGGGATTATGAGAGCAACCAGATCGACACCGACTACGTGACGCCGGCCAACATCGCGGCGGCGCTGGCCGGCAGGGTGGACGCGAGCTACTTCTCGAACGGCAACAACCGTTCGCAGTACACCAACGCGTTCCAGCCGCGCCTCGGCTTCTCCTACGACCTGACCGGCACCGGCAAGTCGATCCTCTTCGGCGGCGCCGGCCGCTACTACGACCGGCTGTTCCTCAACGCCACGCTCGACGAGCGCTACCGCCTGCAGTTCCCGGTCTATCGCATCGCGTTCTCGCCCGACGGCCGCCCGGGGACGATCCAGTTGAACCCCAGCTACCTGACGCCCGCCGGCCTGCACGCGCTGATCGCGTCGGGGCAGACCAGCCCCGAGATCTACCTGCTCAACAACGACACCAAGATCCCCTACTCGAACCAGTGGAACCTCGGAGTCCGGCAGGCGCTCGGCAACTGGACCGGGCTCGCTGAGCTACAACGGCGTCCGCGGCTACCATGGCTTCACCTGGCTGTCGGCGAGCGGCATCTGCTGCCAGGCGCTGGTGCCGGGCTACGGCAACGTGATCATTTCCGACCCCGAGGGCAAGCGGTACTGGTACGACGGCATCTTCCTCTCGCTCGACCGCCCCTACTCGAACAGCTGGGGATTCCACCTCGCCTGGACGCACGCGATCACGGCCGAGCAGACCGGCAACGACCTGTTCAGCCTCGACTTCCCGAGCGCGGCCGCCTACGGCCGCCACGACGTGCCCGGCTCGGAGAAGGACCGGATCGTCGCCACCGGCATCTTCGGACTGCCGTGGGACGTGCGCTTCAGCACCAACATCACCCTGGGGACCGGCGCCGCCTTCAACGTCCTCGACTTCTCGCAGGGCTTCGACCTGCCGGCGCGGGAGAGGACCCATCCGTTCCAGCGCACGATCCGTCCGGAGAAGACCTGGGGCTTCGCCGACCGCTCGGTCGACTTCCACCTGGAGAAGGACTTCGGCGTCTTCCGCGACGTCTCGATCGGCGTCGTCGCCGAGATTTTCAACGCCTTCAACTGGGCGAGCTACGGCTGCCTCGACAACTTCATCGGACCCGAGGGGAACTCGAACTTCGGCAAGCGCGAACTGCGTGATCAACCTGCCCCGCCGCGAGCAGGTCGGGATCAAGATCAACTTCTAACCGCGCCAGGCGAGGAGGGGCACCCATGACGAGAAAACTCATCGCGCTCCTCCTCGCCGTTGTTTCGTTCTCCTGCGCGGGCACACCCGCTCCACCTTCTCCAAAAGCCACGCCTGGACGACCAGGCGCTTCTCGACGACGTCGAGCGCCGCGGCTTCCAGTTCTTCTGGGACCTCGCCGATCCGCAGACCCTGCTGATCCCCGACCGCTGGCCGACGCCGTCGTTCTCCAGCATCGCCGCCGTCGGCTTCGGCCTCACCGCCTACGGCATCGGCGCCGAGCGCGGCTACGTGCCGCGCGCCCAGGCCGCGGCGCGGACGCTCGCCACCCTGCGCTCGCTGCTGGCGATGCAGCAGGGCCCCGAGGCGCGCGGCGTCTCGGGATACAAAGGTTTCTTCTACCACTTCCTCGACATGAGGACCGCCGAGCGCTTCAAGACCGTCGAGCTGTCGACCGTCGACACCTCGCTGCTGATGGCCGGCGTCCTCTTCGCGCAGTCCTATTTCGATCGCAACGACGCCACCGAGTCGGCGATCCGCGCCACCGCCGAGGAGCTCTACGGGCGCGTCGACTGGCCCTGGGAGCAGGCGCGGCAGCCGGCGATCAGCATGGGCTGGACGCCCGAGGAGGGCTTCCACACCTACGACTGGCGCGGCTACAACGAGGCGATGATCGTCGTCCTCCTCGCCCTCGGCTCGCCGACGCATCCGGTCGACGCCGGCGCCTGGGGGGAGTACACGAAGACCTACCGCTGGGGGACGTTCCAGGGGCAGGAGCACCTCCTGTTCGCGCCGCTCTTCGGGCACCAGTACTCGCACGTCTGGATCGACTTCCGCGGCATCCAGGACGAGTTCATGCGCGGGCACGGCATCGATTACTTCGAGAACTCCCGCCGCGCCACCCTCGCGCAGCACGCCTACGCGATCGCCAATCCGAACGGCTACCGCGACTACGGCGAGCGCGTCTGGGGGCTCACCGCCTGCGACGGCCCGATGGACGCCACGGTCACGATCGACGGCCAGCCGCGCACCTTCTACGGCTACGCCGCGCGCGGCGCCACCACCGGCGAGATCCGCGACGACGGCACGATCGCGCCGACCGCCGCCATCTCGTCGATCGTCTTCACGCCCGAGCTGTCGATCGCGGCCCTGCGCGAGATGAAGGACCGCTACGGCGAGCAATCTCTATTCGAAAGTACGGCTTCCTCGACGCCTTCAATCCGACGCTGCGGACGAGCCAGGGGGTGACCAGCGGCCACGTCGATCCGGCGCAGGGGTGGTTCGACGTCGACTATCTCGGCATCGATCAGGGGCCGATCGTCGCGATGATCGAAAACCATCGCAGCGGCCTGGTCTGGAAGACGATGCGGAAGAACCCTCACATCGTCCGCGGCCTGAAGCGCGCCGGCTTCACGGGCGGCTGGCTGGAGGAGGCGACCGCGCCTTGAGCGGCCGCGACTGGCTGATGGCGACCGCGCTCGCTGCCTCCCTCGTTTCCTGCGAGCCCCGGGACACCGGGGTGGTCACCCTCCGCTTCTGGGCCCTCGGCCGGGAAGGGGAGGTGGTGAAGGATCTCGTCCCGGAGTTCGAGCGCCGCAACCCGGGCATCCGGGTCGACGTGCAGCAGATTCCCTTTCTGAACGCCCACGAGAAGCTCCTCACCTCCTGCGTCGGCGGCACCACGCCGGACCTCGCGCAGGTGGGCAACACCTGGATCCCCGAGCTCACCTCGCTGGGCGCCATCGCGCCGCTCGACGAGCGGGTGCGGGGCTCCGCCACGATTGCCCCGGCCGACTACTTCCCCGGCATCTGGGACACCAACGTCGCCGGCGGCGCCCTTTACGGCATCCCCTGGTACGTGGACACCCGCCTCCTCTTCTACCGCACCGACCTGCTGGCGGAGGCCGGCTTCCCGGAGCCGCCCGCGCACCTGGAGCCAGTGGCTGGAGGCGATGCGGCGGGTCAAGGCCCGCCAGGGGCCGGGGCGCTTCGCCATCCTCCTGCCGGTCGACGAGCACGAGCAGCCGGTGATCCTCGGCCGCGAGCTCGGCGCCGGCCTGCTGCGCGACGGCGACCGCTACGGCGATTTCCGCTCGCCCGCCTTCCGCCAGGCCGCCAGCTTCTACGTCGGCCTCTTCCGCGGCGGCCTCGCTCCGGCGTGGTCCAACAGCCAGGTCACCAACGTCTACCAGCAGTTCGCCGCCGGCGACTTCGCCTTCTACATCACCGGCCCCTGGAACGTCGGCGAGTTCCGCCGCCGGCTGCCATCCGTGATGCAAGGCAAGTGGAAGACGGCCCCCATGCCGGCGCCGGACGGCTCCCACCACTGGCCCGGCGTCTCCGTGGCCGGTGGCGCCAGCCTGGTCCTGTTCCGCGCCTCCCGGCATCCGGAGGAGGTCTGGAAGCTCGTCGAGTTCCTCTCCGAGCCGGCGGTGCAGGTCGCGCTTCCACGGGCTCACCGGCGACCTGCCGCCGCGGGCGAGCGCCTGGGGTTTTCCCAGCCTGGCCGGCGACGCCCAGACCGCCGCCTTCCGCGCCCAGCTCGAGCAGGTGGCGCCGGCTCCCAAGGTGCCGGAGTGGGAGGAGATCAGCGTCCAGATCTGGCAGAGCCTGGAGCCCGCCATCCGCGGCCGGGAGAGCGTCGACGACGCCCTGGCCGATCTCGACGAGCGGGTGGACCGCATCCTGGCGAAGCGGCGCGAGGTGCTGGCGGGGAGGCGCGCCCATGCCCGCTGAGGTGCCCGCTCAGATGGCTCGGCGGGCGCTGCCGAGCGAGGTGCGGGCGGCCTGGCTGTTCGTGGGGCCGGGGCTCGCCATCATCTTTCTGTTTTTTCTCTTGCCGATCGCCGCCGCGCTGCTCCTCAGCCTCACCGATTTCGACCTCTACGCCGTCGCCGACTGGCGCAACCTCCGGCTCGTCGGCTTCGAGAACTACGCCCATCTGCTGCGCGATCCGCTGTTCTGGAAGGCGATGCGCAACACCGTCTACTTCGTGCTGGTGGGCGGTCCGCTGACCGTCGTGGTCTCGCTGGCGGCGGCGTTGATGATCAGCTCGCGGCTCACCCGCTTCCCGGGGATCTTCCGCACCGCCTACTTCGCGCCGGCGGTGACCACCCTGGTGGCGGTCGCCACCGTCTGGCGCTACCTCTACCATCCCCGCTTCGGGCTGCTGAACCATGCGCTGGGAATGATCGGGATCGCGCCCATCGACTGGCTGGGGGACACCCGCTGGGCGATGCCGGCGATCATCCTGCTGTCGATCTGGAAGAACTTCGGCGCCAACATGATCATTCTCGCGGCGGGGTTGCAGAGCATCCCCGAGCCGCTCTACGAGGCGGCCCGCCTGGAGGGTGCCGGCTGGTGGCGCCAGCTCCGCGACGTGACGCTGCCGATGCTCGCCCCCACCTTCCTCTTCGTGGCGGTGATGACCTGCATCGGCTACTTCCAGCTCTTCGCCGAGCCGTTCGTCCTCACCCGCCAGGGGGAGCCGCTCAACAGCACCCTGAGCGTCGCCCTGCTCATGTACAAGCAGGGTTTCCGCTTCTGGCACATGGGCTACGCCGCGGCCATCGCCTTCGTCCTCTTCGTCGTCATCCTCGCCGCCACCACCCTGCAGGTCCGCCTGGCGAAACGGGGCGAGGCATGAAGCGGCCGGTCGCCACGTTCTTCCTCCACGCCGCCCTGATCGTCACGGCGCTGCTCACCATCCTGCCGCTGGTCTGGATGATCCTGGCCTCGCTGATGCCGGCGGGGGAGGCGAGCTCCGAGCCGCCCCCCTTCTTCCCGAGCCACGTCACCTTCGAGCACTACCGCGAGCTGTTCGTCCGCCTCAACCTCGGCCGGGTGTTTTTCAACAGCGCGCTGCTGGCCACGTCGGTCACCGTGCTCTCGGTGCTGTTGAACGCCATGGCGGGCTACGCTTTCGCCAAGCTCCGTTTCCCGGGCCGCGGGAGGATCTTCGGATTTCTGCTCGGTGCCCTGGTGCTGCCGTCGCAGGTGGCGATCCTGCCGCTCTTCCTGCTGATGCGGCAACTGGGGCTGATCAGCAGCTACTGGGGGGTGATCCTCCCCGGCATGGCAACCATTTTCGGCATCTTCCTGGTCCGCCAGTACGCCCTCTCGATCCCCGACGAGCTGCTGGACGCCGCGCGCATCGACGGCGCCAGCGAGGCGCGCATCTTCGCGGAGATCATCCTGCCGCTCTGCCGCCCCATCCTGATCACGCTCGCCATCTTCACCTTCCTGGGGACGTGGAACGACTTCTTCTGGCCGCTGGTGGTGCTCACCGACGATTCGAAATACACCCTGCCCGTGGCGCTCGCCAACCTGTTCGGCGAGCACGTGCAGGACACCGAGATGATGATGGCCGGCTCCGTCCTCACCGTCATGCCGGTCCTGCTGCTGTTTCTTTTCCTGCAGCGCCACTACGTGCAGGGTCTGCTGATGGGGAGCGTGAAGGAGTGATCCGTGGGAGCGGCCCTATGTGGCCGTCCTGGGCGGGAGCGAGGGGGGGAGGAGAGAGGGGAGAGGGAGTGCCCCTCTGGGGAAGGGCGGCCACATAGGGGCGCCCCTACGGATCACTTTCATTCTTTTATTGTTTCTCGCGGCGGCCCTGTCGGCCCAGACCCGGACCCTGGACGACTTCGCCACCCTCGCCGGCTGGACGGCGGCCCCTTCGGACGGCGTCCGCCTCGATCTTGCGCAGGACCAGGGCGCGCTGCGCCTCGATTTCGATTTCAACGGCGGCGCGGGCTACGCCGTGGCCCGCCGGCCGCTGCCGCTCGATCTGCCCGCCAACTGGGAGATCTCCTTCCGCCTCCGCGCCGACGCTCCGGTCAACAACCTGGAGTTCAAGCTGATCGATCCCACCGGCCAGAACGTCTGGTGGATGAACCGCCGCGGCTTCGAGTTCCCCCGCGACTGGCGGACGTTGAAGATCAAGAAGCGCCAGCTCGAGTTCGCCTGGGGACCGGCGGGCGGCGGCGAGATGAAGCAGGTGGCCGCCCTCGAGATCGCGATCACCGCCGGCACCGGCGGCAAGGGCACCGTCTGGATCGACGACCTGAAATTCACCGAGCTGCCGCCGGCCCATCCGTACAACCGCACGCCCGCCATCGCCATCTCCGGCGATACGATCGTCTACGACTTCCTGGAGCCCCGCGAATACGGGGGACTGGTGATCGATTGGGAGCGGCCCTCCTCCTACGCGGTATCGATCTCGGACGACGGCAAGGCCTGGACGAAGGTCCGCGAGGTGGTCGGCGGCAACGGCGGCCGGGATTATCTGTATCTGCCGGAGACGGAGTCGCGCTATTTGCGGCTGCGCGGAGCCGGCGTGCCGCGGAACCTCGACGTCAAACCCCTCGATTGGGCGCCCTCGATCAACGCCTTCTTCGCCGCGATCGCCAGGGACGCTCCCCACGGCGCCTACCCCCGCTCGTTTTCCGGAGAGCAGGAGTACTGGACCGTCGTGGGCGTCGACGGCGACCGCGAGGAGGCGCTCCTCGGCGAGGACGGCGCGCTGGAGGTGGGGCAGGGGGCCTTCTCGATCGAACCCTTTCTGTTTCTTGGAAGACAAGCCCGATGGCGAGCTGATCTCCTGGAGCGGCGTGACGATCTCCCAGTCCCTGGCGGAGGGATATCTCCCCATCCCCACCGTGACCTGGACCCGTGGCGATCTCTCGCTCGAGATCACCGCCCTGGCCGTCCGGACCGCCGGGAAGCTCCGCGCTCCACGCGCGCTATCGCGTCCGCAATCAGGGAAAGGCGAAGCGCGCTGCGGCTGTTCCTCGCGCTCCGCCCCTTCCAGGTGAATCCGCCCACCCAGTTCCTCAACGCCACGGGAGGCGTCTCCGCCATCCGCGAGATCGCCTGGGACGGCCACGCCGTCGACGGTCGAACGGCGAGCGGAGCGTGATCCCCGCGAGCCGCGCCGTCCGCTTTCGGCGCCACGACGTTCGACGGCGGCGAGATCTCCGAGCATCTGCGGAAGGGGGCGCTTCCCGGGGCGGCTCGTGTGGCGGATTCGTTCGGATATGCGTCGGGGGCTTTGGCGTGGGATCTCGATCTCGAAGCGGGCGGGGAACGGGCGGTGGATCTGGTGGTGCCGTTTTACCGGCAAGGCGCGCCGGCCTCGCCGCCGCCCTCGCCGCCGCCACCCGCGACTGGCACCAGCGCCTCGACCGCGTCGATCTCCTCCTCCCCGCCCGCCGCGGACCCGCTGGTCAAAACCTTTAGAACCGCCATCGCCCATATCCTGATCAATCGCGACGGCCCCGCCATCCAGCCGGGCTCCCGCTCCTACGCGCGCACCTGGATCCGCGACGGCTCGCTCACCTCCTCGGCCCTGCTGCGCTCGGGCGTCGCGGAGCCCGTCCGCGAGCTCATCGAGTGGTTCGCACCCTACCAGTTCGCCAGCGGCAAGATCCCCTGCTGCGTGGACGCCCGCGGCGCCGATCCCGTTCCGGAGAACGACAGCCACGGCGAATTCATCTTCCTGGTGGCCGAGTACTGGCGCTATACCCACGATCGCGCGACGGTGGAAAGCGTCTGGCCGCACGTCGAGAAAGCCGTCGCCTACATCGACGAGCTTCGCCGCCAGCGCCGCACGGACGAATACCGCCAAGCCCGCCAAGCTCCGCTATTTCGGTCTCCTCCCGGAATCGATCAGTCACGAGGGGTACTCGTCCCACCCCGTCCACTCCTACTGGGACGACTTCTTCGCCCTCACGGGTCTGAAGAACGCCGCCGATCTCGCCCGCGAGCTGGGAAAGACCGACGAAGCGGACCGCTGGGCCGCGAGCCGCGACGAATTCAGCACCGATCTCTACGCCTCGATCAACCGGGTCATGACCGAAGCGAAGATCGACTACATCCCCGCCTCCGCCGATCTCGCCGATCGCGATCCCACCTCCACCACCACCGCGCTCAGCCCCGGCGGCGAGCTGGAAACCTGCGCGACAAGCTGCCGCGGCAAGCCCTGGAAAGAACCTTCGAGTACTACTGGAAAGAGATCGAGCAGCGGAAGACCGGCGACTGGAAGGCCTACACTCCTTACGAGCTGCGCGCCGTGGGCACCTTCGTCCGCCTCGGCTGGACCGATCGCGCCCACGAGCTGCTCGACCTCTTCCTGAAGGATCGACGCCCGCCCGCCTGGAACCAGTGGCCCGAGGTGGTCTACCGCGACCAGCGCGCTCCCAGCTTCCTCGGCGATCTCCCGCACACCTGGGTCGCCTCGGACTTCATCCGCTCCTTCCTCGACCTTCTCGCCTACGAGCGCGACTCCGATCAGGCGCTCGTCTTAGGCGCCGGAGTTCCCGATTCATGGATCGCCGCGCCGGGGGGAGTCGCCGTCCGCCGCCTGCCCACGCCCTGGGGGCTGCTGGACTACTCGCTAACGGCAGAGGGAAATTCGGTGCGGCTGAAGGTGGGGGAAGGGTATGAAGCTGCCGCCGGGAGGGATCACGTTCCGGGGGACGGTGATCCGGAAGCTGCCGGCGAATTTAGTAGTGAAAAAGCAGTCAGGAACGTAGGGCGAAGCTTATCGGCGGAGAGTCCCCCTCTTCTCCCGGTCGGGGGGAGTGCGATGGGAGAAGAGGGCCGGGGTGATGAGGGGCTCGAAGCGTGACCCGGGCCAAGAATCCGCCGCTGAAGCCTCCTACCCCAACACCCCCCCGTTCGTCCGGATCACCTCCGAATAAAGCCGCGCGCTCGCCTTGGGAGTCCGCTTCAGCGTGTCGAAGTCCACGTGCACGATGCCGAACCGCTTCGCGAAGCCGAGGCTCCACTCCAGGTTGTCGAACAGCGACCAGACGAAGTAGCCGCGCAGATCGACGCCGCGATCGATCGCCTCGCGCGCGGCGCGGAGGTGGTTGCGCAGGTAGTCCACCCGCAGCGGATCCTGCACCTCGCCGTCGGCGGTGGGGGGATCGTAGAAGGCGGCGCCGTTCTCGGTGATGTAGAGCGGGATGTCGCCGTACTGCTCCTTGACCCAGACCAGCGTGTCGGTGAGCCCCGGCGGATAGACCTCCCAACTCGTCTCCGTGTAGACGTGGCGCTTCTGCCGCACTTCGCTCGCCCGGACGGGGAGCGCCGTGGCGTCGAACTGCGTCACGCCGCGCTTGTAGTAATTGACGCCGAGAAAATCGATCGGCTGGCGGATGCGCGCGAGATCCTCGGCGGCGAACTCCGGCCAGGCTTCGCCGAAGATCTCCCGCATCTCGTCCGGATAGCGGCCATGGATCACCGGATCGAGATATTGCCGGTTCATGTAGGCATCCGCGCGGCGGACGGCGGCGAGGTCCTCCTCGCTGTCCGAGGCCGGGACCTTCGGCTCGAGATTCACCACCAGGCCGATCTGATGCTTCCCCTCGGCGCGGTAGGCCTCCACCGCGGCGGCGTGCGCGAGCAGCAGGTGATGCGAGGCGATCGGCGCTTCGAAAAGGTTTCGATGCCCGGGCGCCAGCGCTCCGTGCAGATAGCCGCCGTCGGTCACCACCCAGGGCTCGTTGAGCGTCGACCACATCTGGACCCGGTCGTCGAGAGCGCGGTACATCACCTGTGCGTACTCGGCGAACCAGTCCGCCACGTCGCGGTTGAGCCAGCCGCCGCGGTCGTCGAGCGCCGCCGGCAGATCCCAGTGATAGAGGGTGATCAGCGGCCGGATGCCGCTGGCGAGCAGGGCGTCCACCAGCCGGCGGTAGAAGTCGAGCCCCTTCTCGTTGACCCGGCCGCGCCCCTCGGGCAGCACGCGGCTCCAGGAGACGCTGAACCGGTAGGCGCTCAAGCCCAGGTCGCGCATCAGTCGCACGTCCTCCTCGTAGCGCCGGTAGTGATCGCAGGCGACGTCGCCGTTGTCGCCGCTCGGCACCAGCCAGGGCGTGCGCGTGAAGCGGTGCCAGATGCTCGGTCCGGCGCCGTCGGCCAGGGGGGAGCCCTCGACCTGATAGGCCGATGTCGCCGCCCCCCAGAGGAATCCGTCAGGAAAAGAAAAGGAATTTGTCATCGTCGTCGTTTCCGGCTCGACTCTATCGCACCGCGAGGCCCGTCGATAGTATGAAAACGCATTTACATCAGGCTTTTGGCTATGCTGAAGGCATGACGCCGGACTTCGAGGATGGGCTGCGCGCCACCGTGGAGCGGAACCTCGCGCGTTTCGACCGCCGGAGCGTGCCCCTGGGCGGGAGCCGCGCGGCGGCGGTGGCGGTGGTCGTGGTGCCGGGCGAGACCGGCTCGCGCCGCCGTCCTCCTCACCCGCCGGGCCGCGGGCCTGCGGCGGCATGGCGGCCAGTGGGCGCTCCCCGGCGGGCGGCTCGATCCGGGGGAGACCCCCGAGACGGCGGCGCTCCGCGAGCTCGAGGAAGAGGTCGGGCTCACCCTGCCGCCCGCCGCCATCCTCGGCTGCCTGGACGACTTCCCGACCCGCTCCGGCTTCGTGATCACCCCCGTCGTGGTCTGGGGCTCGGCCTCGGCTCCCCTCCGCCCGGACCCTCGCGAGGTGGCCGGGATCTACCGCGTCCCGCTCGGCGACCTCTTGGACCCGGAGAACCTCGTCGTCCACTCGATCCCCCAGAGCGACCGCCCCGTCCTCGCCCTCTCGATCCTGGGCACCCTGGTCTACGCCCCGACGGCGGCGGTCCTGCATCAGTTCGCCGAGGTGGCGGTCGCCGGACGGGAGACCCGGGTGGCCCACTACGAGCAGCCGGTGTTCGCGTGGCGGTGA
>CAVXIG010000003.1:0-28786 GCA_963761645.1 uncultured Acidobacteriota bacterium | reverse complement strand
TGAACGGAGGCTTTCATGGCGGGCAGTATAGCTAACGGAAGCTGGACCAAAGAGCCCTGCCAAGGGCTCAGGGGCTCAACTTACCAATAATGTAACGAAACACCATCCTCCATCGCCAACTCTGACAGCCGTCCAACTTCCGGATAGCGAGGAGGCTTCATGAGCCCAGTTCGCGGGATTCTTCCCTTGGTGATGACGGCCGCCGTGGCCGTGGTTTCGATTTTCTCCGTTTCCATCCATCCGGCGGGGGCCGCCATCGAGGGAACGACGTGGTTCCCCATCGGTCCCGCGCCGATCGACGGATTCTTCAAGGGCGGCGCGACCGGCCGGGCTTCGGCGGTGGCCGTCAATCCCGCCAATGTGGACGACATCTGGCTGGGCACGGCGGCTGGCGGGGTGTGGCACTCCCGCGACGCCGGCATGAACTGGGAGCCTGAATCCGACCGACAGCCTGCCCTGGCCATCGGCGCCATCGCGCTCGACGGCTGCTCCGCGGCGGGCTGCGGCGTGATCTATGCCGGCACGGGCGAGAACGCCATCCGGCGCGACACCTACTATGGCGCCGGCCTGCTCATCGGCGGCGAGACCGGCGGCGAGATCCCGCAGTTCATCTGGACTCAGCGGACCGGCTCCCCCTTCGACTTCCGGCTGGGATCGATCAACGACGTCGTGCTCGATCCCACCACTTCGGGAGCCACCAAGCGAATCTTCGTGACGTTTTCGAGCGGCGTCACCCTGGCCGCGCCCGAGTCGACGGTCACCGCTCCAACGCCATCCGGCGGGTACGGCATCTTCCGTTCCAACGACCAGGGAGCGACCTGGTCCAAGCTCACGGTCTCCGGGTCTAACGACGCCAAGCCCACGGACCTCGAGATGGACGCGACCGATCACAATACGCTCTTCGCGGGATTTCTGGGGCGTGGCGTGTTCCGCTCCACGGACGGCGGCAATACCTGGTGTCCGCTCAACGCCGGCATCCCCAAGCCGGGCGGGTGCCCCAGCCAGAGCCTTCCGAACGTGGGCACGACGGTGTTCGATCACGTCGAGATCGCCATCGCGCCCAGCAATCACCAAGTGGTTTATGCCACGTTCGGCATGTGCGCGGACCGGCTGATCCAGAACTGCCGGCCGGCCATCTTCCGGTCCAACAACGGGGGGCAGACCTGGGCCGAGAGGCTCACCGGCGTCGCCACCGACGGCTCGGGCTCCTCGATGGCTGTCGGCTACAGCCACTACACGCACGCGCTGGCCGTCGATCCCACCAATCCGGACGTCGTGCTCCTGGGCGGCGTGGCCCTGTGGCGTTCGACCAACGGCGACACGAACCCCATGACGTTCAGCCTCTCGGACACCAGCCTGGGGGCGGGCTCCGGAAACGGCGTCATCCATTCCGATCACCATGAGATCGTCTTCCATCCCACCTCCACCAGCCGGGTCTATGCGACGGGCGACGGCGGGTTCGCGATCTCCACCAACGGCGGCGTGAGCTGGACGCCCAGGAACGACGACCTGCAGATCACGGGTTTCCAGAGCATCGCGTCGTCACCTCTGACCGGGGCCGTGATCGGGGCCAGCCAGGACAACTCCGGCCAGCTCTGGAACGGCAGCCGGCGCTGGAAACACCTGCCCTGCTGCGGCGACGGCGGCTATTCCTTCCTCGACTTCGACAGCGCGATGGTCATGTACGCCGGCTCGAACTTCGGCGATCTGAACCGCTCTGACAACGGCGGGACGAGCTGGTCCAGCGTCAACAGCGGCATTCCATCCACGGACCCGCGGCTGTTCTACAACCCGGTCGTCCAGGCCCCGGGCGGCGGCCATCCGCTGTTCTACGGGACCAACCGGCTCTTCCGCAGCACCAACGACGGCGGCCTCTGGACGGCGGTGAGCCCCGTGCTCGCCATCGGCGCCGCGCCCGATCTCGTGACCGCGAGCAGCGAATCGGCGCATCTGGCCAACCCTGGCCAGAACGTGATCACGGCCATCGGAGTGGCGCCCAGCAATTCGGACCGCGTCTACGTGGGCTATTACGGCGGCCAGGTGTTCCGTTCCAATCCGGCCCCCTGCGACACTCCGGGGTGCTGGCTTCCGATCAACACGGGCCTGCCCAACGCGCCCGTCAGCCGCATCGCCGTCCACCCCACGCTCCCGGATACCGCATACATCACATTTTCCGGCTTCGGCAGCTTCGCGCGGGTGTGGAAGACCACCAACGGCGGCACGAGTTGGAACGCCGTGACCACGGGACTTCCCGCGGGGGTCCCGGCCACCACGGTGAGCATCGAGCCGAGCGTGCCGCAGCGGGTCTACGTGGGGCTCGACAGCGGCCCGGACGGCGCGAGCCTCTTCCGCAGCACCAACGGCGGCGGCTCGTGGTCGGCCTTCTCCAACGGACTCCCCAACGCGCCGGTCTACGAGATCTCGATCGACGAGACCCACGGGCGCATGTACGCCGCCACCCACGGCCGCGGCGCTTTCGTCCTGGGCAAGCCATTCATCAGCAACTTCGAGGGCTGCTCGGACGGCGGCATCTGGGACATCCCGGTCTTCGGGCAGAACTTCCTGCCGAACCAGGGGTCGTGCACCATGAGCATCCTCCAGACCAACGGCTCGGTCTGCGCCACGGGCACGGTGGACGTCATGGGCGGCACCATCCGCACGGACAACAACGGCGTCCTGGAGACCAGCCTGGTCAACATGTGGAGCGGCAAGAAGGTCGCCTGGGCCTGCTACAACGGCAACTGTCTGAACAACACACCCATCTCGCAGTGCAACGACGACGCGGACGGGGACGGCGATGTCGACCCCATCTCGACGGTGACCGTCACCTGCGGCGGCCAGATCGCAATCGCCACCGTGACGGGTTGCCCGCCACTCGACAACCCACCGACCAGCGTGATCGAGCTCGGCCTCTCGGGCTTTGCCGGAGGCGGTGGCGGCGGCGGCGGGCTGGCTGTCGCCGCGACCGAGGTGCCCGCGAATCGTGGAATAACCGGCGTGCTCCACCTGGTGGTCAGCCTCCAGCGGGTCGTGGGCACCCGGTCCCTGTGCTCCGTGGCCGTACCGTATACCTTGGGCGAAACGGATGAGCAGGTCCTCGCCCGGGCTCGCGATGCGGTGGCCGCCAGCCCCACGTGCGCGGCCAACGGCGTCCAGGCCATCCTTGATCCGGGCCACGCCGGCCCTTCCGAAGACGAGTTCCCGCGGCCGCCACGGCTCCTGCTCCAGGCCCTGAGCTTGAACGGCAGCCAGCTCATTACGGCCGTCCAGACCGATCCCGGCCGGAACACCGGCACCTGCGTACGGCTGGGCGACCTCGGCGTGCCCGTGCTCAACCAGCTCCAGATCATGAAGATCCGCCTGTTGACGCCGCCGGCGGGAGCGGCGGGCGGGAGCATCGACCTGGTCGAGGAGTCTTCGCTCGGCGCCTGCGCCCTGGCCGTGCCCACGACGGCGGGCCAGAGCGGCGCTCAGATCGCGGCGGCCATGGACGCGGCCGTCCACGCGCCCGGCATCCCCGGCCCGCACCCGCAGTGCCCGGCGGACCGCAACCCCCGCGACATCGTGAGTCTCATGGGCTTCCTGGTCTCCGTGCAGGCCACCTCGCTCGAGTTGTGCAGCCACGACCCCAACGTGGGTTTCGACATACGCACCAAGGACCTTGCCAACGCTCATCCCATCGCCGACGCGGGAGACGACCGCGTGCTGCCGGGAAATCCGGTGGCTCTCGACGGCTCGCGCTCGGCGGACCCGGACTCGACACCCGGCACCAACGACGACGTGGCGAGCTTCGAGTGGTTCGACGTGACCACGGGAACGCCCGTGACCCTGGGCACGGGCGCGGCGCTGAACGTGCCCCTCGGCACGGGCCTGCACCGCCTCCGTCTGCGCGTCACGGATCACGGCGGCCTTGCGGACTTCGACGAGGCCTTGGTGACCGTCGGAGGTTTCGGCGGCGGCGCCGGGAGCCGGCTCCTCGCCAGCTTCCACGTGGGCTCGACCCACCCGCTCGGCGACCTCTCGGACGTTTCGGACGCCAACATCCACGTGCGGGCGGATCTCGGCTATCGCCTGACCGACCGTGTCCGGCTGCAACTGATGGTTGGGCTCTCCCAGCTCACGGCCGAGACGGCGGCGGGGATCGAGCATCCGCGCTGGCTCAACGCCTCGGTCAACGCCCAGGTGCTCTTCCCTCTGCCGAGCGGCACTGCGTTCTATTTGGAAGGTGGACCGGGCGTCTATTGGCCCAAGAGCGGCTCGAGCGACCTCGGCTTCAATTTCGGGTTGGGGTTCCAGCTCCCCATCCCGGCCTCCCGCTACCGGCTGGAGTTGGGGACGGACTTCCACCGCGTCTCGGGTGGGGACGATTTCCTGACGCTCCAGCTCGGAGTGCTGTTCTAGGCAGGCAGTCGTCTTGCCCGCGCGACCAGGTACAGGCGTCGCCTGTACCTGCAAACGCTGGCTCTCTCAAGGAGCCGGCTTAACCAGTAAGGAGGGGATTTTTAACGTACAAAGGGGGGGAAATTTGGCAGCGAGTTGACACCTGGAGTATGCCGCCCGGCACCGAGGAGAGACGTTCGACCGTCTCCAGTATGCGACCCGCGAGACGGTGACCCTCTCTCCCCTCCCCTTCTGGAAGGATCTTTCCGCCGACGCCCAGAGAACACGAGCCCTCAGCTTGATCGGCCAGATCGAAGCCGAAGCCGCCACCCGGAGAGCCAGGATCGGCGGCGAGCCCTTGGGAGTGGCGGCGACCCTGGGCCAACATCCACACCATCGTCCCGCGCGTCTGAGGAAATCTCCCGCGCCCCTGTTTCATGCCATCAGCCATCTCGTGCGCCAGGAGCTCTACGAAGGATATGCGTTGTTCGTCGCCGCATTCCGGCAGGCAGCCGAGAAGCTGAGAGCAGGTGATCGCAGCGCGGCCTTCCCCGTCGGGAGCTTCCCGCCAGCCCTCCCCTGCCCCTCCCCCGAACCCGCGCACAACTGACCAGGGTCTCCGGATCCATGAGTCGACTTTTTGAATGGGACGGCATGAGGGTACAAAATTGTTTCTAGAGCCGCGGGCCTGCGGGCCCGCACCGCTGCTCTGCGGCGGCTGAGCCTCGATAGGTGTTTGGTGCAGGCAGTCCCTGCGCCGCGTTGAAACTAAGACAGAGGCGATCATCTGGTTCCGACCGTGATCTTTGCTCGGGCTGCCTAAAAGAGCAGCTCCTATGGAACGTTTACCCCTTGACGACCGGGGGCCTCATAAGGGTTAGGCGTTGTGGGTGTTGTCACTGGCGAGCATGCCCCTGACCTGCTCCAGCGTGTAGGGTGGGTTGTGCAGATGAATGACGCGATGGCAATTAGAGCAAAGAATTGCAAGGTCTTCTATTCGTGTTCGGGTAGCATCCTCAACTTCGGACAACGGCAATAAGTGGTGAACCTCACAGTAGTCGCTGGCCGCACTGCCATATGCCTGGGCGAAAGAGAACCCACAGACCTCGCAGTCGAGCGATGCTGCTTGTTTCTTCTTGTTGCGGACGACGGTCTGGTTTCGCTCGCGTTGAAGATGCAAGACCAGTCGACGACGCCCCTCTGTAGCGGCCAGGGTTTGAATGTCTACGTCGAGCAGAGGAGTTGTATCGGCGTCGGCAACGCGCACATAACTAGGAATGGTTGAAATACCAGGTTTAGGAACGCTGATCTGCTTGCCAATGCGGAGGTGACGTGAACTCCGGTACTCCTCCTCCGTTTCAAATAGAACATAGCCATGAGCATCGAATAATGCTGCGGGAAAGCGCTCAAGCGTGGCATACCAATGACCGCCGTCACTATAACGAACCTGCGCTGCGCCCACGCCCCAAGATTCATTGAGGCGGATAGCCTTATCTCGGTTCAGGGTAGCTTTGGTTCGTCTATCCATGACTGCTGATTGCACTTCCCAACCTCTAGAGTAACCTTTCGCGCTTTCCGCCCAGAATGCCTATAGTGGCCTCGGTTCCCCTGAGGCGCAACGTGCCCAGGCTGTTGCATGTCTTTCATTCTATGGATCCTTCAATTCTATGTCCTTTCCTAATCCACGTCAACACCGGAACCTGTCAGCGTGGATCTGCCTTGCCCTTGATGTGCCTTCCCACCTTGCCCATGAGGCAGGATTCAGGATGCATCTTGCAGAAAGGACGAATCATTCTCCTCTCGGAGGGCCAATCAGCACGGATAAGAGCATCTAACAAAACCAGCCCAACGGGTCGGGAGACTCCAGCCCAGGGCTGAGGCCGAAGGCCGATGCCCTGGGAAGAAAAGCATCCCCAATCGTTGCGGCCTGAAAGGTCGCGAGAACCCGATTCGGCAAGACAGGTCTCGCGGCCTTCTCAGTAACATGGGTTCAGGCTCCACTGTCAGCGGGGGTGGTGGGGACAAGGCTGAATCCGAGCTCGGTGGCCATGCGACGCAGAGAGCGCAGGCGGCGAGCGCGGAAGCGCTCGTCATAGGCCGCTTGGCCAATCTCTTCATAGGGCTGTTTGGTCTTGAGCATGCGATAGAAGAGCTTGGCAATCTTGTACGCCGTGGCCGTGATCGCCTTGGGTGCCCCGATACGGGCACGGAGGCGTCGGTAGAAAGCACCGAGAGCAGATTTGGAGTTGCTCAAGGAGCGTGCGGCGAGCCGGAAGGCCGTGGCCGCCCGCTGGGCGCCGGGTTTTGTGGCAGAGCGCAACACCCGGCCTCCGGACTTACGCGGATTGGGAGCCAAGCCTAGCCAGGAGCCAAAGGCTCGTTCACTGCGCCAAGAGGACATGTCGGTGCCCGTTTCTGAAAGCACCGTGAGCACCGTGTTGGCTCCCACTCCAGCAATCGCGGTCAGATCAACAGCGGCCATCCGATAGCAATGACCATGGGCATCGAAGCCGAAAGGATGGGCGCCGCTGTCGCGCTTGCCGCCGTTAGGCGGCTCCGAGCTCGGGGCCTCGGGGCTCGCACAGGCCGCCATGGCGGCGGCGATCTGCTTGTCGCAGGCCGCAATCCGTTCGCCGAGGTAGCGGTAGTAGTCGCGCGCTTGGGAGAGCGCAAACAGGTGTTCCTCGCGCCAGGAGCCGTGCAACGCACGGGCAATCTCCTCTTGGCTGCGAGAGCACCGGCGATCGCGCAACTCGCT
Organism: uncultured Acidobacteriota bacterium; assembly: GCA_963761645.1. Taxonomy (GTDB): domain Bacteria; phylum Acidobacteriota; class Thermoanaerobaculia; order Multivoradales; family UBA5704; genus DATARR01. The sequence continues at coordinate 21,648 of CAVXIG010000003.1, read as the reverse complement.
CAACCGCTCGGCATTGCGCTCACCCGCCAGGATGCTGTCGATGATCGACAGGCCGGTCGTACCGGTAATGTCGCTGACCACCTCGGTCAGCTTGACGTTCATCAACTCCAAAGCCTGCTGCATGTGCTGAATGGCGCGAGCGGCATCGGCTACCCAGCGGTCCCGTTGCCGGACATAGCTGCGCAGAGTCGCAATCTGCGCTTCCGGAATGAAGGCCTGCTTGAGCAGGCCGTAGGAATGAAGCTCCTGGATCCATTGGCAGTCCGAAATGTCGCTCTTGCGCCCCGCCACTTGCTTGGTGGCCCGCGCATCGACCAAGCACACCTCAAGACCCCGCTCGCGCAGCAGCTCGAACAGCGCGATCCAATACACTCCGGTCGCTTCCATCGCCACCGTCTGGATCTTGTGCTCGAGCAACCAGTCGGCCAGCTTCTGAAGGTCACCCGTATAGGCCGCAAACTCTCGCACCGGTTGCTCGCTCAGCGAGGGATCGATCGCCACCCAATGAGTGGCACTGCCGATGTCGACCCCCGCCGCCCGTGGATTGACCCGACGCAACGGCTTTTTTTCTTTGCTCTGTCCTCGTTTGCTCATCCGAACCTCCTCTGAGGACCGGGGTGGGGGCGCTCGACTGCGAATTCTTCTCAACGGGGTCAACGAGCGGACATCCACCCGCGCCACCAAGCCAAAACGCGCCGGCCCACGACCAAGCTTTCAGACGGGCTCTCAGGCTCCAGAGGTCACACGGTCTCTTCCCGGTCTCCGACTCATTCTAACCCCGACCAGCGATTTGTTACTGCTAGCCAAAACCGCGACGCCGCGTCCCGTGCTTTCAGGCCGCAGCCCGTTGTCATCTCTCCACCCAGGGCATCGGCCTTCGGCCTCAGCCCTGGGCTCCATTCTCCCGACCCGTTGGGCCGGACGGGCGCTGAAGCGCCACCCATTCAATATCGCCCCAGGGCGAGCCTCCCCACGGCGCGGCGAGCTCCGTGCGTTCCGTCCTCCGTTGCATGAATCGGGTCCGGTATCATCCCGAGAAGGCGGCGGATCGCGCGCCGGACGCCGGCATCCCCGCGGAGTGCCCGGCGAGAAGTGCGGAATCCTTTTTTCGCCGCGCAAGAGCCCCGGCGGATGGCTCGCCGGTGCCGGCGGATAACTCGCCGGAGCCGGCGGATAGCTCGCCGGTGCCGGCGGATGACTCGCCGGCTCCGGCGGACGGCTCGCCGGTGCCGGCGGATGTCGCAACGGCCCCGGCGAGACACAAAAAATGCATTCCGCGCCTTCCGCCGGCTCCGGCGAGACACAACGAACGGGTTGCGGCACACGAGAAGAGCACGGCGTCATGCGGTGCGTGCTTGCGCCACGAAGGCGCGGGGATGTTACGGGATCAGGAGCGCGCAGCGCTGCGCGATGATCCCGAAACCCTTGGCGCGGGCCTCGGTGGCAAGGTCACTCGCCAGTTGCCGCGCCTCGGCCGGCCTGCCGCGCGCCAGCGCCAGCTCGGCCTGGAGGAGACGCCCCTGGAGCTCGTAGGTCACGAAGCCGCCGCGCCGGGCCAGCTCCAGGCCCTGATCGATCATTGCTTCGGCGGCGTCGAGCTGGCCGCGGGCGAGGAGCACCTGCGTGCGGACCCGCCAGACCGTGAACGAGCAGAAGGGCTGGCCCGGCGGGTGCAAAATGGCGAGCGCGCGGGCGCTCTCGCGGTCCGCCGCCGTGAGATCCCCAGCCACGAGGTCGGAGAGAGCGAGGCTGGCGCGCGAGCATCCGCTGAGGGATGAGTCGCCCTGCCGGGAGGCCATGGCGACCGCCAGGCGCGCGGACTCCAGCGCCTCGGCACCATGCCCGGCCTCGGCCAGCCAGTTCGCGAGGTCGGACCGGGCCCTAATTGCCCGTGGCGGCCACCTCTAGGTCGCCGTCCGCGACGGGTCCGGTGCCGTAGGCCACCCGCTTGCCAGTGCCGTCGAAGACCAGGAAGCTGACAACGTCCGGCGTGCCCTGGGCGCCGGGTCGCCGGTTGTTGGCGATCATCAGCCAGTAGCGGCAGCCGCGGATGCCCTCTGCCTTGCACCGGCCATTCACGTAGAGCGTCGGGGTGTGCTTGCCCGTGGAGGTCATCTGCTCGAAGGTGGTCGCGGTGAGCGTGCCCTGGACGGTCGAGTCGGACATGCTGATGGCGGCGAGCGTCAAGGCTCCCGACGGGTAGCCGTCCGCGGGGTCGCACTTGACCTCGAGCCGGACCCGGAAGGTGCCCGTGTGGCTGGCGTCCGCGCGGCTGGTGATCTTGACGCCCGCCTCGCCCTGAGCGGCCGTCTTGTTGCAGACCTGAAGGGTGGGGATCTGCGGCTGCTGGGCCAGGGCGGCCGTGGACACCAGGGCCAGAACCGAGAAAACGGCGATTCTTTTCATGTTCATGAGGTTTCTCCTTTCACGACGTTGGGCGCCGCGAGGGAGCGGGATGTTACGCGCCGGCAGGATCAGGAGCCCTGGTTCTGCGCTACCATGGAGCCATTCCAACCTGGTAGCGCCGTGGCCGTCCTGACAGTTCAGGAAGCGATCGACAACGAGGAGGCTGAACCATGAAAATCTCGACGCCGATCAATCTTCACAAAGCTTTATTGATCCCTCTGGTGCTGGCGATGATGTGGTTCTATGGGAACTGGTCGACGGAGGCGTTCATCTATCTGAGCCTCCACGGGTCGTACTGCCTGCTCTGGCTGCTCAAGCACGCGCTGTTCCCGGACCGCAGGTTCGCCGAGGAGAGACCCCTCTGGATCGGGATCTTCTTCATTTTCGTCCCGCTCGCCGGCTATTACGTCGCTCCTTATTTGCTGATCAGCCGGCACGTCGAGCTGCCGCCGTACCTGGTGGGGCTGGTGCTGTTCCTCTACATCATGGGGCTCTTCCTGCACTACGTGAGCGACGCGCAGAAATTCTTCACGCTCCGGGCCCAGCCGGGGCTGATCGTCGACGGCCTCTTCGGCCGCACCCGCAACCCGAACTACCTCGGCGAGATCCTGATCTATTCTTCGTACGCCATCATGGCCCTGCACTGGCTGCCGTTCCTGATCCTGGCCGGGTGGGTCTTCGGCTTCTTCGTGCGGAACATGCTCAGCAAGGACCGCTCCCTGTCCAGGTACCCGGAGTTCGCGGACTACAAGAAGCGGACGGGGCTGGTGTTTCCAAAAATCTTTTAAGCAAGAGGCATAGATGGCCGATTTGATCCCCCGTTTCACCGAGTTGGGATACTCGGAGGAGGCCCTGGCGGCCCGCCGCCGCTGGATGGAGGAGCGGACCGGCGCGTCGCTGGCGCAGGTGGGCGCCTTCGGCTTTCCGGCCGAGGAGATGCGCGGCAATGTCGAGAACCCGATCGGAGCGGCGCAGGTGCCGCTCGGCGTCGCCGGGCCGCTGCTCGTCCGCGGCGAGCACGCGGACGGCCTCTTCTTCGTCCCGATGGCCACCACCGAGGGGGCGCTGGTGCGCTCGTACGAACGGGGGGCGATGGCGATCACCCGCTCGGGAGGAGCGAGCGTCCGGCTCTACGTCGACGAGAACCGGATGACCCCGGTCTTCCTCTTCGACGAGATCGCCGAGGCGGCCGATTTCGCGCGCGAGCTCCCCCGGCACTTCGAGGCCCTGCGCGCCGAGGCCGAGTCGACCACCCGCCACGGCCGGCTGCTGCGCCTGGAGCCGCTGCCGGTGGGCCGCCGGGTGATGGTCCACTTCTGCTATTCCACCGGCGACGCCGGCGGCATGAACATGATCGCCCGCGCCACCGACCGCGCCTGCCGCTGGCTGGTCGACAACAGCGCGGCGCGGCGGTTCTATCTCTTCAGCGCCGGCGACTCGGAGAAGCACGCCAGCTCCTCGCTCTTCCTCGGCGGCAAGGGGAAGAAGGTGGTGGCGGGCGTCCGGCTGCCGGCGCGCATCGTGCGCTCCTATCTGGGGACCACCGCGGAGCGGGTGCTCGACCTCTGGCACTCCAACGTGGTCGGCCAGTTCCACGAGGGCGCCACCACCTGCAACGCCCACTATGCCAACGGCCTCGCCGCCCTGTTCATCGCCTGCGGCCAGGACGTCGCCAACCTCGCCAACTCCGCGGTCGGCATCACCCAGTTCGAGGTGGGGGAAGAGGGGGAGCTGTTCGCCACGGTGACCCTGCCGTCGCTGACCGTGGCCACGGTCGGCGGCGGCACCCACCTGGGGACGGCGCGCGAGTGCCTGAGCCTGATGGACTGCGTGGGCACGGGGAAGGCTCCCCGGCTCGCCGAGATCGCCGCCGCCTTCCTGCTCGGCGGCGAGATCTCCCTGATGGCCGCCATCGCCGCCGGCGAGCTGGTCGGCGCCCACGAGTCCTACGGCCGCAACCGGCCGGTGGGTGGGGCGGGGTGCGGCGGAAGACCACCGGGACTTCAGGGCCTCCGGACCGCAGGGAAGAAAAATCAGTCGGTGTTTTGTCCCCGATGTCCCTGTTGTCCCTGAAGCCCTTACCCCTCCTACCGCATCGCCTCCATCGGCGACAGCCGGGCCGCCCGGATGGCCGGATACAGGCCGAAGCCGACGGCGAGGACGAGGGCGATCCCCCAGGCGGCGGCGAGGCCGTAGGGGTTGACCACCAGGCCCCAGGGGAACTTGTCGGAGAGGGCGCGGCAGAGGGCGCTGCCCGCCAGCGTGCCGATCGAGGCGCCGATCGCCGCCAGGACCACCGCCTCGAGCAGGAACTGCATCAGGATCTGGCCGTCGTTGGCGCCGATCGCCTTGCGCAGGCCGATCTCGTAGCGCCGGTCGGAGAAGGAGATCAGCATCACCGACAGCACCCCCACCCCGCCCACCAGCAGCACCGTGCCGGCGAGGCTGAGCAGCACCACGGCCCAGCCGTGCATCTGGTTCTGGAAGTCCCCCGAGGCGCGGGCCAGCTCGGCGTCGAGGTTCTTGACCTCCACGTCCTCGATCCCGTGATGGGCCTGGCGGGCGCGGGCGACCATCACCGCGGAGATCTCGTCGAGGTCCCGCTTCGACTTCAGCTTCACCGAGATCTGGGTGAGCTGGTGGTCGGTGTCCATGCGGTCCATGTAGGTCTCGAGCGGGATGAGGACGCCGTTGGCGTCCTGGTAGATCTCCTCGTTGAAGATCTGCCCGCCCGCCAGCACGCCGACGATGCGGTAGGGGACGCCTTCGATCACCACGTCCTTCCCCACCGGATCGCTGCCGCCGAACAGCTTCGAGGCGAGCGTCGCTCCCACCACCGCCACCGTCGAATGCCGCCGCTGGTCGTCCGCGGTGAGGCCGCGGCCGAGGCCGACCGGACGGTCCATCAGGAACGAGTAGTCGGCGCTGACGCCGTTGACGAAGATGCGCTCGCCGCCGCCGGCCGTCTGCACCACGCTCCGCTGGCTGGCGCGCGGGGAGAACCCCAGCACCTTGGGGTGCGGCACGGCGACGCGCGCCAGATCCTCGTAGCGCAGGCCGGTGCTCATCGCGAAGCGCTTCTGCTCCTCGGAGGTCTTGGCCGCCTTGGGGGCGAGGACCAGCGTGCCGTCCCAGCTCATGCCGGCGAAACCGGTGGAGACCTTGTCCTTGACGCCGTCGAGCACCGAGGTCATCACGACCAGAGCGAAGACGCCGAGCATCAGCAGGGTCAGGGTGAGGATCGAGCGCAGCTTGTGCGCCCAGAGCTCGATCAGGCCGCCGGTGACGACCTCCCAGACCAGGGCCAGGCGGACGCCGAGGCCGCGGCGGCGGCGGGTCCCGGTGACAGGGGCGAAAGTGAGCAGTGCGTCACTCATAGCGCAGTGCCTCCATCGGCGACTGCCGGCTGGCCTTGGCGGCCGGATAGAGCGCGAACAGGAAGCCGAAGACGAGGGCCAGCAGGGTGGCCCAGAGGAAGCTCATCGGCGCGATCGACAGCGGCACGCCGATCGATTTGGTGATCACCCACGAGAAGGCGATGCCGACGACGTAGCCGGCCGCGCTGCCGAGCAGGGTGAGCAGCAGCGCCTCGGTCATGAAGCTCTTGAAGATCTCGCTCCCCGGGGCGCCGATCGCCATCTTGACCCCCACCTCGCGCACCCGCTCCTTGAGCGAGGCGAGCTGGATGTTGACGTTGACCATGCCGCCGCCGATCAGCGCCAGCACCCCCGAGAGCATGAAGATGATGTTGTAGACGTCCCCCTGGCTGCGCTGGCGCTCCTGCCGCTTGTAGACGTCGTCCAGGCGGAAGTCCTGCTGCAGGCGGTGGTTGGCGCCGACCAGCGAGGTCAGCTCGCGGGAGAAGTCGGCCATCGCCTCGAGATTGGGGATGCGGAAGGTGACGCGGTCGCACGCGGTTGTAGGCGTCGCCTTCCATGCGCGCGGCGATCAGCCGGGAGGGGACCGCCACGATCTTGTTGCGCCAGGCGAAGACGTTCTGCCGCCCTTCCTGGAAGTGGAAGCTCTTCTCCTCGAAGACGCCGATCACCGTCACCGGCACGTCGCCGACGCGCAGGGGCTTGCCGACGATCTCGCCGGTGGGAAAGAAGACGCCGGCCGCCTCGGCGCCGAGCACCGCCACCGGCGCGCCGGTGGCGTACTCGTGGGCCGAGAAGCCCCGCCCCTGCTCGATCTCATAACCGTTCAGGGGGACGTAGTCGGCGCCGATGCCGTTGATCTCGCGCTCCTGGTCGGCGAACTCCGAGCGCACCCGCGCGTGGGCCTGCTTGAGCACGCTGGTGCCTTCGACCGCCTTGCCGGAAGGCATGCGCCCCCCCTCCACCGCGTCCTCCAGGCGCAGGCCGAGGTTGGCGCTGCGCAGGGCGCTCGGCGTCCCCTGGTAGACGGTGTCGGTGGGCAGGACGTTGAGCTTGTCGATGCCGCCGAGGCGGGCGAAGAGCCGCTCCGCCTGCTGCCGCTGGCTGTCCGAGATCGAGAAGCCGCCGAGCACCGAGGCGACGCCCAGCATCACGCCCAGGGCCTGGAGGAACGAGCGTCCGGGATTGGCGCGCAGCTCGATCCAGGATTCGAGCAGGCGCTCGCGGAAGGCGCCGCTAGTGTTCATGCCGCCTCCTCCTTCCAGTCGCGGAGGAGGAGGCCGTCGCGCAGCTCGACGCGGCGCTCGGCGCGGGCGGCGATCCCCGGGTCGTGGGTCACCAGCACGACGGTGTTGCCCTGCTCGTGGAGCTCGCGGAACAGCGCCAGCACCTCCTCGCCGGTCTTGGTGTCGAGGGCGCCGGTGGGCTCGTCGGCGAGCAGCAGCGCCGGCCGGTTGGCGAGGGCGCGGGCGATCGCCACCCGCTGGCGCTGGCCGCCGGAGAGCTGGCCGGGCAGGACGCCGGCCTTGTCCGGGATGCCCACCTTGGCGAGCAGATCGAGCGCCCGCTCGCGGCGCTCCCGGCGCGGCACGCCGGCGTAGAGCATCGGCAGCTCGACGTTGCGCAGGATCGTCGCCTTCGGCAGCAGGTTGTACTGCTGGAAGATGAAGCCGATCTTCTCGTTGCGGATCGCCGCGAGGTCCGCGCCGGTGAGGCCCTCGACCTGCCGGCCGTCGAGAGCGTAGGTGCCGCCGGTGGGGACGTCGAGGCAGCCGAGGATCGACATCAGCGTGCTCTTGCCGGAGCCCGAGGGGCCGATCAGGGCCACGAACTCGCCGCTCTCGATGTCCAGGTCGACGCCGCGCAGGGCGTGGACCGCGTTGCCGTTGCTGCCGTAGACCTTCTCCAGGCCCCTGGTTTCGATGATTTTCATGGCAGCCTCAGTTGTTCTCGTCGTCCTTCTCGACCTTCTTGCGGGTCACGTCCTCGAGAGCCACCTGGTCGCCGGCGTGCAGGCCGGCCATGATCTCGACCCGCTCGAGGGTCGCGATCCCGGCGTTCACCGGCACCGGCTCGAAATAATCCTTCCAATTCTCGGACAGCCAGACGAACTTGCTGCGGCCGTCGAGGGCCTCGCGCGCCTTGGCGATCTCCTTCGGCGGCAGGCCCGCCTTCAGGCGGTAGACGACGGTCGCGCCGTCGCGCCGCTGCAGGGCCTCGAGCGGGATCGACAGGGTGCTGGCGCGCCGCTCGCCCAGGATCTCGACGTTGGCGCTCATGCCGGTGCGGAAAGAGTCGTCGAGATGGTCGAGCGCGACCTCGATCTCGAAAACCTTGATCTTGTCCACCACCTTGGCGGCGGGGGCGACGAAGCGCACCTTGCCGGTGAAGATCTTCTGCGGGTAGGCGTCGAGCGTGACGCGCACCGGCTGCCCCTTGCGCACTTTGGCGATGTCCACCTCGTTGAGGTTGACGCGGATGATCAGCGACTTGAGATCGGCGACGGTGAACATCGCCGTGCCCTCGTTGAACGAGGAGACGCCGGAGGTCACGGTCTCGCCGAGCTCGACCCCTTTATTGATCACCACTCCGGACATCGGCGAGGTGACCCGCGCATGCTGGCTGTTGGAGGCGCCGGAGATCGGAATCCCATGGTCCTCGACGATCTGATAGCGCGACCGGGCGTTGGCCAGGGACTCGGCGGCGATGTCGCGCGTGGTCTGGAAGTTGCGCAGCGCCTGGCTGCCGATCAGGCCGTTGTCGAACAGCGCCTGCTGGGCGGCGAGCTCGCGCTCGGCGTCGCGCAGCTTGAGGCTGGCCTGGGCGACGCCCGACTTGACGTCGGAGAGCGACTGCGCCTGGTTGACGTCGGGCTCGACCTCGGCCAGGACCTGGCCGGTCCTGACCACGTCCCCCTCGCGGACGCGCAGGGCCTGAATCCGCCCCGACACCGCGGACTTGACGTCCACCTTGATCTCGGGGTCGACCACGCCGACCTCGCGCACGCTCACCTGCAGATCCTCGGACTGCACCTTGCCGAGGCGGAACGGCGAATCCACCACCTCGGGCTTCGAACGGGTGGTGGCGCGGGCCACGACGAGACTCCCCGCCAAGATCACCACCGCGGAACCAGCGATCACCCACTTCTTGTTCTTGCGCATGAGAGGCCCTTCTTTCTTGCTAACGACCTCGGAGTCGTTTGATTTTCGGTTCGGGGTACTGCCTTCCGAACCTCTCTACGCAGGATGGGAGGAAAAGGTTACAGGGGGGCCATGAAACGCGGATCGACCAGGGCTCTGTAACGTTTTGAACCTTTTTGACATAAAAGAATGGGAGAATGAGCTCTGGACATGGCTTCGACCACAAGCGGCATTCTCACAGTCCTCGACGGGAAGTACCGCCTGGACGGCCGCCTCGGCGAAGGGACGGCCGGCATCGTCTACCGCGCCACCCATCTCGGGCTGAAGAAGGTCTTCGCGCTCAAGCTGCTGAAGCCGGGGCCGGCCCTCGATCCCTTCTCGGTGGGCCGCTTCCAGCGCGAGGCCGAGGCGCTCGGACGGCTCCGGCACCCCAACATCGTCGACGTCACCGATTCCGGGATCGATTCCGGGACGGGGGCTCCCTACCTCGTGATGGAGCTGCTGGAGGGAGCGCCCCTCTCCGAGCTCTGCCGGAGCGAAGGCCCGCTGCCCCTCGACCGGGCGCTGCCGATCCTCGCCGCGATCGCCGCCGCCGTCGACGCCGCCCACGAGCGGGGCATCCTCCACCGCGACCTCAAGCCCGGCAACGTCCTGCTGTGCGGAGAGGCTGAGGAGGTCAAGGTGCTCGATTTCGGTCTGGCGGAGATCTCCGCCTCCCCTCCGCCGGCCGCGGCCGGCGGCCAGCCGGAAGATCTGGCAAGCGCCGCGGACGGGCGCCTGACCGCGACGGACGATCTCCTCGGCACGCCGCTCTACGTGGCGCCGGAGCTGATCCGCGGCGATCGGGCCGGCCGCGCCGCGGACCTCTACTCGCTCGGCGTGATCGCCTACGAGATGCTGGCCGGCAGGCCGCCGTTCGAGGGACCGATACGGGACGTCCTGGCCGGGCACCTCGAACGGGAGCCTCCGCCGGGAGCCCTCTCCACCGGAGTCTGGAGCGCCTTGCGGGATTCGCTGGCGAAAGATCCGGCCCTGCGCCCGGCCACGGCCGGCGAGGTCATCCGCCGGCTCCGCGCCGCCGCCAATGACGAACGCCACGCCCGCTGGCGCCGGGCCGAGGTGCCGCGCCGGGCTCTCCTCTCCGTCCTCCTCGCGGCGGCCGTGCCGGTCGCCGGCCTCCTCCTCCCCGCCGGCCTGCCGGCCGTCGAGCGATGGGCCTACGACCTGCGGATCCGCGCCTCGCCGGCACGTCCGCCGGATCCACGGATCCTGCTGGTCACTCTCGACGAGGCCAGCCTCGCCGACCGTCCCATTCCGCTCGCCGGCCGGGCGGACGAGGTCGGCGGCACGCTGGAGCGGATCTTCGCGGCGGGAGCGCGCGGCGTGGCCGTCGATCTCCTCTTGCCCGACTCGTGGAGCACCTCGCAGGGTTTCGCGGACCTCGTCCTCCATCATCCCGAGACCCTCACCCTCGCCGCCTTCTCGAATCCGGACGGCAGCGTCGTCGGCACCGGCAGTGTGGCCGGCCTGACAACGATGGCTCTGGGACCGGTGAGATCCGCCTCTCTCTTCGGTTTCGTCAACCTGGACGAGGACGCGGACCGCGTGGTGCGTCACGGCCGCCTCGGTTTCCGCGATCGCGCGGGAGGCGAGCGCCCGTCCTGGGCGGCGCGGGCGGCCGGGATGATCTCTCCTCTCCGCATGTCTTCCGATCGAAAGGTTTTCTGGATCGATCCCCGGATCGACGCCTCGGGCTTCGCCCGGATCTCCTGGCGAGACGTCCCCGCCGCGCTGGCGAAGCGGCCGTGGATCTTCCGCGGCCGCCTCGTCCTGGTGGGCGGCGACATCGTGGCGGCGGGGGACGACGTGCACAGCGTTCCGCAGCGCGCGGGCCGGGCGAAGATGATCTCCGGTCTCACGCTCCAGGCCCTGCTGGTCGACACCCTCGCCGCCGGGCTGCCGGTGCGCGAGGCGCTGAGGATTCCCTTTCTGATCGGCGCGGCCCTGTGGACCGCTCTCGCCGCGGCCGCCGTCCTGCTCGCCCGCCGGCCGCTTCCCCTCCTCGCCGCTCTCCTCGGGGGTCTCCTGATCTATCTCGTCCTTTCCATTCCGGTTTTTCAGCGGACGGGCCTGCTGTTGCCCGTGACGCCCCCTCTCCTGCCGGCTCTCGGCGCACTCGCGACCGCGGTGATCTTCCGGCGGGCCCTTTCTCCGATCCCATGGAGTCAAACCCCATGATGACAACTGTTCGCGCCCTTGCCTGCGGGCTCTTTCTCTTCTCCCAGACAGCCGCGGCCGGCCCGCATGAGCCGGTCGCCATCATTTACAGGATCACGGGCGAAGCCCTGCGCGTCGCGCCGGGCCGCCGCCCCGTGCATCTCTTCGACCGCTTGGCGGCGGAGACCACCCTGGAGCTCGCGCCCGGCTCTCGCCTTTCCCTGGCATTCGTAACCGGCAAACGCTACGAGATCTCCGGACCGGCTCGCGCGACTCTCGGGAAAGACGACCTCACGGCGAGATCAGGCGGCGTGCGGCCTCTCCCTTCGGTCCCTCCCCTCCCCCGCCTGGCCGCGATCGCGGAGGACGAAAAGCCCGGCCCGACGATGGGAGCGGTGCGCATCCGCGGGGAGAAAATCACGGGACTCTATCCCCGCCGCGGGGTGGCGGTCCTCGCCGACGAGACCGTCCTCCGTTTCCAGCCCGTCATGGGCGCCGGGAAGTACCGGATCGAGGTGCGGGACGGCCAGGGCCGGACGATTTTCCGGACCGATGCCGGATCGCCACCGGTGAAGGTGCCCGCCGGAACTCTCCGCCCCGGCCGTCGCTACTCGTGGGTGGTCCGCACGCTGGACCGGCCCGGCGCGGTAGCCCGCGGCGAGGCCGATCTCGTCACCCTGAGCGAAGACGCCACCCAGGCGCGCGAGGAGGCCCGCGAGATCCTCGCGGCCGAGGGAACCGGCTCCCTGCCGTTGTTGGCCGGGATCGATCGAAGCCTGGGGTTGTTGCTCGAAGCGCGCGAGGAGCTGTCGAAAGCTTTGGATGCCAACGGAGATCCCGAGCTTCGGGAGGCGCTCGCCGAGATCGAAATGCAATTGGAGGAAGCTGATGATCACGATTAGGAGATCCCGCGTTTCCTCCCTGATTCTCGGCTTCCTGGCGATCTCGCCCTTGAACGCCATTGAGGACAGACCCTGCCCGTTCTCCACCCCGGGACTGGTCGTGGAGACGGTGGCTCCCGAGTCCGCGGCCTTTCGCGCCGGGCTGATGCCAGGCGACCGGCTCTTTTCCTGGTGCAGGACCGCCGGTGGAGAGAGCGGCTGCGCGGCGCGCGGCGATCTCCGCACCCTGTTCGACTGGCTGGATGTACAGATGGAGGATGTCCAGTTCGGCGGGGTCGTCGTCGAGGGAGCCCGGGGCGCGGAGAACCGCCGCTGGAGCCTGCTGCCGACGTTCCAGGATCTTACAGTGGCACCGCTCGCCGAAACCTATCAGACCTCTCGCGACCGCGAGCAGGCCGGCGATCCCGCGTCCGCGGCGAAAGAGATCGAACGGGCCGCGGAGCTGGCGGATGGAAACTCCTGTGCCGGCACGGCTCTATGGCTCCGGTTCCGGGCGGCCCAGCTCCATGCCAAGGCCCGGCAGTGGTCCGAGGCGGATGCGGGATACGAGTCTGTCCTGGCGAAAGCGCGCGCGCTGGGAGCGGCCCGCATGGAGACCCACCTCCGGATGAGCTGGTCGGAGACGCTCCTGCTGCGCGGCGAAGCCGCACGGGCCAGACAGCAGCTCGAAAGAGCCCTGGCGCTGGAAGAGAAAAGCCATCCAGAAGGCCTGGGAGTCACCTCGGTGCTCTTGCGGCTCGGCAACGTGGCCGAGAGAGAAGACCACCTGGAGGAGGCGGACCGTCTGTACCGGCGGGCCTATGACTCGGTTCTCCGCCTCGCTCCCGGCAGCGGCGGGGAGGCCGCCGCGACGAACAATCTCGCGGTGAGCACGGGCCGGCGCGGGGACCTCGCGCAGGCCGAATCGTATGCGGCCCGCGCGCTCGCCATCCGGGAAAAGCTCACTCCAGCGGGATATGCGATCGTTCCGAGCCTCCTGAGCTACGGCAACATCATCTATGCGCGCGGCGATTTCGCAGGCGCCGAAGCCGCCTTCCTCCGCGCCAAAAAAATCCTCGAAAAGGTCCAACCCGAGGGCGCGGCGCTGGCAAAGACGCTGCACGATCTGGGCGAGATCGCCCTTCAGCGGGGCGATCACGATGCCGCCGAAGCCCTCTTCCGGCGGGAGCTCGCCCTGTTTGAAAAGATCGATCCCAGCGGCAAGCTGGTGCGCGACGGTCTGCTCGGTCTCGGCGCGGTGGCGCTGCGGCGGCATCAGGCGGACAAGGCGGAAGAATCGTGGCGGCGCGCCCTTGCGATCAGCGAAAAACTCAATCCGGAAGGACCGGAGACCGCCTTGTGCCTGGGCGGCCTGGCGGAGGCGGCGAAGCTTCGGGGCCAGGGAGCGGAGGCCGAAACGCTCCTGCGGCGGGCCCTGGCGATCTGGCAGAAGATCAATCCGGAGGCCATCGACACCGGTTCCATCCATCTGGCGCTCGGCATTCTCTTTCTCGGACAGGGTCATACGGAGGCCGCCGAGCCTCATCTGCGCGCGGCGATCCGCATCCGCGAGAAGAATCGGTCCGTGCTGCCCGAGGCCTACCAGGCCCTGGCCCGGTTGCAGGTGCGAAGAGGCCAGCTCAAAGAAGCCGCGGCGAGCTATGAGGCAGCCGTCGAGGCCCTCGAAGCTCAGCGGGTGCGCCTCGGCGGTGCCCAGGAGTCGCGATGGCTCTACGGCTCTTCCCTGGGGAATCTCTACTTCGAGGCCGCGGAGCACCAGGTCGCGCTCGCGCGGCCGCAGGAAGCCTGGAGACTCATCGAGAGAGGGCGCGCCCGGGGCTTTCAGGAGTTGCTGGCCCAGCGGGACCTACGCTTCGAAGGGGAGCTTCCGGCAGAGCTTTACGCCGAGCGCCGCCGGCTGGATGCCGAGTACGATCAGGTCCAGGAGACCCTCGCCAGTTGGGTTCCCGCACAGGGCACGGGAAAGATCGAGGCGCTCCAGAATCGCCTGCGGGACCTGCGGCTCGAGCAGGCGGAGGTCCAGGAGCGGATCCGGCGCTCCTCGCCGCGCGTCGGAGCCCTCGAAAGCTTCAAACCTCTCGATTTGCCGGCGGCCCGCTCCGCTCTCGATCCCGGGACCGTGCTCCTCGAATACGCGGTGGGGCCGGAGAAGACCTGGCTCTTCGTCATTCAGCCGGCGGGCTCCGCAGGTCCGGGTCTGTCGGTCTTCAGGATCGCCGCCGGCGAGAAGGCCCTGCGCGAAGAGGTGGAGAGCTTCCGCAATCTTCTCAGGCGTCCGGAGTCCAATCGCGCGGCGCTCCAGGCCCGGGCGCGGCGTCTCTACAGTCTGCTGGTCCGCCCTGCCGAGAAGCGGATCACCGGCGGCCGGCGCATCCTGGTTTCTCCAGACGGGCCGCTCCACACCCTGCCTTTCGCCGCGCTGATGCGCGGGGAGCGCTACCTCGTCGAGTGGAAGCCGATCCATTCGGTGCTCTCCGCGACCCTCTACGCGGAGCTCGAGCGCTCACGCCCGGCCCACCGGGATCTCCGGGAAGAGCGCCTCTCGGCCTTCGGCGCCCCCCTCTACCCGCGCTCGGCGCCGGACGCGCCCGCCAATCCGGAAGTCCGGGAGGTCCTCCGGCGCGGATGGGCCCTCAAGCCCCTCCCCTCGACTCGCCAGGAAGTGGAGTCCATCGCCGCTCTCTACCCCCATACCAAGGTCTACCTTGGCCGGGCAGCCACCGAGGAGAGAGCCAAGTCGCTCGGGCGGGAATCGCGTCTCATCCACTTCGCCTGCCACGGCCTGCTCGACGAGCGCTTCCCGCTCAATTCCGCCCTGGCCCTCACCCTCCCCGAGCATCCAGCCGAAGGTCAGGACAACGGCCTCCTCCAGGCCTGGGAGATCTTCGAGAGCGTGCGCCTCGACGCCGACCTGGTGACTCTCTCGGCCTGCGATACGGCGCTTGGCAAGGAGATGGGCGGCGAAGGTCTCGTCGGGCTCACCCGCGCCTTCCAGTACGCGGGCGCCCGTTCGGTCCTCGCCTCGCTCTGGGGCGTCGCGGATTACTCCACCGCCCGCTTCATGAAGAGCTTCTACGGCTATCTCCGCGCCGGCAAGCCGAAGGACGAGGCCCTGCGGGCGGCGCAGATCGATCAGATTAGGAAGAATGGTGGATCGTCCCACCCCTTCTTCTGGGCGGCCTTCGAGCTCTCCGGCGACTGGCGGTAACAAATCGCCAGCAGTTTGGGCGTTCCAATCATGGAACAGACATGGCCGCACGTGGTTCCAGCGATGGAACCATGGGGCAACCTGCATAAAGAACATCCTTTGTATTCAAGTGGTTACGTCTGTCTATCCTGTTGGACCGACTTCTGCACTCGGCTAATGGACGAAGGAGAGATGTCCTTGACGAGTTGAAAGGAGAAGCCCAAGTTATCAAGAAGAATCGGAGTAAGAAGGTAAGTATCCCCCGGCAGAGCCGGGGGCTTTAGATTTGTGAGCCGCTCAAAGCGGCTAATAGGGGTCGCTAACGCGGCCCCTCAGGATTGCGCCACCGTTCCGGTGGCAGTTCATCGCCAGAGCGCGAGTTGGTCCAACCGCTCATCTTCCTTCTCCTGCTTCTTGATGTACTCCCGGATTACCGTCTCATCACGCCCGACCGTCGAGACGAAGTACCCCCGGGCCCAGAAATGCTGCCCGACGAAGTTGCGTTTACGCTCCCCATACACCCGCGCCAGATGAATGGCGCTCTTGCCCTTGATGAACCCCACGACCTGCGACACCGCGTACTTCGGGGGTATCGACAACAGCATATGGACGTGGTCCGGCATCAGGTGTCCTTCCTCAACCCGGCTCTCCTTCTGAGCCGCAAGCTTACGGAACACCTCCCCAAGGTGCACCCTCAACTGGCCGTACAGCACCTTCCGGCGGCACTTGGGAATGAACACGATGTGGTATTTGCACTCCCACGCCGTGTGGCTCAAACTTTCAAACTTGTCCATCGTGGTTTTCTCTCCTCTCGTGTGCTTGGCGGCTCACGAGGGTAAGTTTCCACGATGGGCACCTCTGGAAACGTCAAACTTCTACTGCCACCCCGGCAGAGCCGGGGGAACTCCCCTGGGGGTTTAGTTCTTTCAAGGGAAACAGTGCTGGCACTCGAAGGCCTGACAAGCGCGCGAGGCGGATACGCCACGAATCCGAAACACTCTTATCAGATTTGCCCAACTGAGCAGGTCGACGCAGGTTGCGGGTGGTCGGCTTGGTGCCCATCAGGCCCGCTCGGCCCTTGCCCTGAGACCTGGCCTCCTGTGTACTAGGCAACTTGGCAACGAGAGGATTGCTCCTCTGGCAATCCCTCACTCTTCCAAAGTCCACCCCTACCCACGATCCCCAACCTCTTCATCGTGCGGTGAAAGGTCGTCCTGGTGAGCCCCAGGCTCTCCCGGGCGGCCTTCACGTTGCCGCCGTGCTGTTCCGGATCAGCTCGCGCTCGAACACCTCCACCGCGTCGCTCAGCGGGACGCCCTCCGAGAGCAACGGCCCCGCCTTCGGATTGCGCGTGCCGGAGAGCGAGGCCCTGCGGGCGGCGCAGATCGATCAGATTCGGAAGAAGGGCGGATCGTCGCATCCCTTTTTCTGGGCGGCCTTCGAGCTCTCTGGCGACTGGCGGTAACAAATCGCCAGCAGTTTGAGTGTTCCAATAATGGAACAGACATGGCCGCACGTGGTTCCAACGATGGAACCACGGGGCAACCTTGCATAAACACCCTACTGTCCACCAGAATCAGCGAAATCAGGGAGCAACCTGTAGCTCAAGGCTCACAGGCAGTTCACAGGGCTTCTGGCGGGTAAGAACATCCTTTGTATTCAGCAGTTACGCCCGCCGATCCTGTTGGACCGACTTCTGCACTCTCTGGAATGTGGCTGGCGGATGGACTGCCCGGCGCGGCATACGAAAGAGGGCTACATGAAAAAGAGCATGAAGAAGCTTACCCTGAACAGAGAGACCGTTGCTTTTTTGTCGCTTCCTCAGCTTTATCTGGCCCAAGGCGGAGGCCCCTCCGGCACCGCCTACCCTGGCGGAGAATGCCTGACTGATAATTGCAGCAAAAACTATTGCTTTACCCACCTCGATACCTGCTCTCCCTGCGTGAGGTAAGTTGGAGGAGGTTTTCTCTCCTGGTGTCAGGTGTTCTAAGGAGGATCACATGCACAAAGAGGCGCTGAAAAAACTGACCCTCTCAAAGGAAACTCTGCGGAACCTATCCACAGATCAACTAACGAATGCCGCCGGAGGGGTTCGTTCCCTGGGCTGGGAATGCCGCAGCTACACTGATTGCACCTCTTGCCTGCCCCAAACCGAGCCCACCTCGACCTGCGTTTAACCGCCGGGCCGGCCGAAAGGCGATGCTGGTGAGGCAGACATGTGTAAAGGAGATGCACGATGAAAAAGGCAAAGAAATTGCTCCTAAGCAGGGAAACGATCCGTCACCTGGAAGGTCGAGACATCGCAGCCGTGATTGGCGGCGTTACCAATCTCTGCACACCGGGTAGTCGGGCCTCGTGCCCGGATGCTAGCTGTGCCTGCACAACAGGCACCGCAGCTGACTCCGTGGTCATCTGTACATCCGTACCCTACTAAAAGCTCTCAGAGTAAAGAGGCACGGAAAGGAATATGCCATGAAGAAAAAGCCGACTAAGCTGACCCTCAACCGTGAGACAATTGCCTCCCTTGAAAAGGGACTTCTTCGGGAAGGTGTCCTTGGCGGGGTCGGGACGTTCCATAGCTGCTATGATGCTGACACTTGCTTCAGCCTGTGCGTGCAGCGAAACGTGCCAAACAGTTTTCACCTGCGGACGCACCTGTTGGTGCGTGTAGGTAACCCACGAAGACTGGTGCCGGCGCTGGTCCCATTGCGATCAGCGCCGTCAAGGGTCGCTCACTCCTCCGGCGAGCCGCCTCCGGCCGCGATCCCCAGACTCTTCATATAGCGGTGGAAGGTCGTCTTGGTGAGCCCCAGGCTCTCCCGGGCGGCCTTCACATTGCCGCCGTGCTGCTCCAGACGCGAGAGGATCAGCTCGCGCTCG
Organism: uncultured Acidobacteriota bacterium; assembly: GCA_963761645.1. Classification (GTDB taxonomy): domain Bacteria; phylum Acidobacteriota; class Thermoanaerobaculia; order Multivoradales; family UBA5704; genus DATARR01. Next base: position 3,539 of record CAVXIG010000003.1, on the reverse strand, counting down.
AAGGCTTCCACCGCGTCGCTCAGCGAGACGCCCTCCGCCAGCAGCGGCCCTGCTTTCGGGTTGGGCGTGCCGGAGAGCACCTCGGGGAGGCAGCGCGCGATCAGGTCGCGGTCGATCCAGGCTCCGGGCTGGGCGTGGATCACGAACAGCGAGCAGGCGCGCGCCAGGTCGCGGACGTTGCCCGGCCAGTCGTGGGAGACGAGAGAGCGAAAGGCCTCGCGGGTGAATCCCAGCGTCGGCTTGCGGTGCTTGCGCTCGTGATGGCGGCGGTAGTGCTCGAGCAGCGGCGGGATGTCCCACGGGCGCTCGCGCAGAGGGAGGAGGCGGATCGCCAGGGTGCGGAAACGGTCGTAGAAGTCCGCCCGCAGGGCGCCGTCGCGCACCGCCTGGTCCAGCTCGCGGTTGGTGGCCAGCACCACGGCCACGTTCACTTTGTGCTCGCGGGTCTGCCCCACCGGCGTCACCGTATGGTTCTCCAGCACCCGCAGCAGATGGGCCTGCGCCCGCGGCGACAGCTCGGCGACCTCGTCGAGAAAGAGGACGCCGCCGTCGGCGGCGCGGAAGAAGCCGGGCTCGTCGGTGAGGGCGCCGGTGAAGGAGCCCCGCTTGTGGCCGAAGAAGCGCGAGGCCGCCAGCTCGTCGGTGATCTCGGCACAGTTGACCACCACCAGCGGACGCTTGTGGCGCGAGCTGTAGGCGTGGAGGTAGCGGGCGATCAGATCCTTGCCCGTGCCGCGCTCGCCGAGGACGAGGGTCGGCTCCGGGTTCTCCACCTCCATCGCCGGGATGAACGTCTCGTGCAGGACCCGCCGCAGCGCGGCGGTGTGCGAGGAGTCGCCGAGGATCTCGGGCATGTTGTCGGCCGCGCCACGGGTCTCGCGCAGCTCCCGCAGCTCGCGGTCCTGGAGCGACTGGCGGAACGAGAGGCCGAACAACCTGCCCACGGCCCCGGCATAGCCTTCCAGCCAAGCGCGGTCGCTTTCGCCATAGGCTTCCATCAGGCCGCTGTTCTGGAGATAGATCACGGCGAGGACGGCATCACGGACGGGATCGAAGATGGGTGCGCAGAGAACGCTGTAGGGCCCTCCCGCGAGCGAGGGGGTGTGCGCCGCGTCCGCCCGCAGCCGCGGATCTTCGATCAACTCGGGAACGCCGCTCGCCACCACGCGCTGGATCAGCGACGGGCTCACGCCCCGCACCGAATCCCCGCGCTCGCACGCCGCGATCTGCTCCGCCGTGAGCTGGCCCAGGGTGTGGACGGCGCGCAGGAGCAACGGCTCACGTTGCTCGATCACCAGCAGCAACGCCTTCCGGGCGCGGAATCCTCGCGCCGCGGCCTCGAACGAGGCGCGCAACGCCGCCTCCTCGCCGCCGTCGCTCGACAGCACGGCGAGGAGCTCGTTCATCGCGCCGAGGAGTTGCGAATAATCGCGCCCCGGCGATGGAGAGGCGGCGTCAGGCATCCCCTACCAGACCGTGCAGACCTTCGCCGGATCCTTGAACATCGGCTGGCCCGGCTTGCAGGCGAAGGCGGCGGCGAACTGGGGCATGTTCACCACCACGCCGTTGATCCGGAACTCGTGCGGCGAGTGGGGATTGACCCGCGCGGAGAGGCGCCGGGCCTCGGGGCGGTCGCCGCCGCAGTCCCACTGGGCGAAGCCGACGAAGAAGCGCTGCTCGGGCGTCAGGCCGTCCCGCGTCTCGAGCTTCTGGTTCTTCGTCTCCTCTTTCCAGGCGAGGTAGGCGAGGAGGGTGCCGCCGAGGTCCGCCACGTCCTCGCCGAGGGTGAGCTGGCTGTTGATCTTGATGTCGTCCACCACCGTGTACTGCGCGTACTGGTCGGCCACGCAGGCGACACGCTGGCGGAACTCCTTGTCGTCCCGCGCCGTCCACCAGTTGCGCAGGTTGCCCGTGGGCGTCGAACTGCCGCCCCTCGTCGTCGAAGCCGTGCGTCAGCTCATGGCCGATGGTGCTGCCGGTGTTGCCGTAGTTGGGGGCGGCGTCCATCTTCGGATCGTAGAGCGGCGGCAGCAGCACCCCGGCCGGGAAGTTGATGTCGTTCATCGGCGGGTTGTAGTAGGCGTTGACGGTGGCCGGCGTTATCCCCCACTCGCCGCGGTCGACCGGCCGGCCGATCTTGGCGAGGTCCCGGCGCGACTCGAAGGTGAGCGCCCGCTCGACGTTGCCCGTGAAGTCGCCGCGCCTCACCTCGAGCGCCGAGTAGTCGCGCCAGCGGTCGGGATAGCCGACCTTGTCGCGGACGGCCTGGAGCTTGACCAGGGCCTGCTTCTTGGTCTCGGCGGTCATCCAGGGGGACTGCTCGATCCGCATCGCCATCGCCTCGCGGATCTGCCGGACCATCCGGTCGGTGCCGGTCTTGATCTCGCGCGGGAAGTTCTTGTTCACGAAGACCTCCCCCACCGCCTCGCCCAGATCGCGGTCGATCCAGGAGGCGCAGCGCTTCCAGCGCGGCGAGATCTCCTTGGAGCCCCGCAGGTAGGCTTCGTAGAAATCGAAGTCTCGCCCGCACGAAGGGGCTGGAGAGATAGGGGGCGGCGGTGTCCGCGAGGTGGAAGCGGAGGTAGGCCCGGAGGTCGTCCAGGCTGCTCGTGGAGACCTGCTTCTCCATCTCCCGGAAGAACCTGGGCTCGGTGACGTTGAAGTCGGCGAGGCCGGGCTGGCCGAGCGCCTTCAGATAGACGTCCCAGCGGAACGAGGGGGTGAGCGCCTGGAGGTCGCGGCGCTTCATCACGTGGGCGGTCTTGTAGGGGTCGCGGCGCTCGACGGGGGTGAGGGACGCCTTGGCGAGGGCGGTCTCCAGGCGCAGCACCGCCTCCATGCCGCGCGCCGGTTGCGGATCCCCCAGCAGCTCGAAGATCCTGCGCACGTAGGCCCGGTAGCGCTCGCGGGCCTCCCTGGACTTGGCGTCGTCCTTCAGGTAGTCCTCGGGCGAGGGGAGACTCAAGCCCCCCGCCGAGGCGAAACCGACGACCTGGGAGGCGTTCTTCGGGCTCTGGCCGGAGCCGAAGCCGAAGAACATCTCGCCCGATGCGCCCGCCGGGTGCAGCCGGCCGAGCAGGGCGGCCAGCTCCGCCCTGGATTTCAGGCCGGCGATGGCGGCCAGATCGCGCTTCAAGGGAGCGATCCCCGCCTTCTCGATGGCCGGTTCGTCCATGCAGGAGGCGAAGTAGTCGCCGATCTTCTGGGTGTTGGCGTCGCGCCCGGGCAGCGGACGGGCGGCCTCCTCGAGCATCCCCCAGAGGAAGCGCTGGTTGTCGTAGGCCGTCTTCGAGTAGACGCTCCAGGAGGAACGGTCGGCCGGGATCGGGTTCTTCTCCAGCCACTTGCCGCAGGAGAAGGCGTAGAAGTCGACGCACGGGTCGACCGAGCGGTCCATCGCCGAGGGGTCGAGGCTCGGCGTATAGGGGAGGGCCGTGAAAGGGCGCTCCTGGGAACGGGCCGGCGCGACGGCGAGCCCGAGGAGGGGCAGGATCGAGAGGACGGCGAGACGGCGGTTCATCAGGGCTCCTTTGGTTCCG
>CAVXIG010000002.1:0-49649 GCA_963761645.1 uncultured Acidobacteriota bacterium | reverse complement strand
ACCCCACCACGAACTCGGCCATCACCGGCAGGTGATCGCTCGCCACCCGGGCCACCTGCAGCCGGCAGGAGTGGGCGGAGACAAGCCGCAGCGGGCCGCGGTAGTAGATGCGGTCGAGGCCCGCCCTGCGGGGAGAAGGAGGGATAGGTGGGGATGCACCGGTAGGGGCCGCGCGTGCGCTCGGTGGCGCAGGAGAAGCCGAGGCCGTTGGTGAAGGTGGGCAGCAGCAGCGACCGCCAGTCGTTGAAGTCTCCCGCCACCAGCATCGGCGTGGTGTCCGGCGACCCCGCTGAACTCGGCCGAGCGCTTGAGCAGCTCGATCTGCTTCGCCCGCTCGCGTGCCGAGAGCCCCAGGTGGAGGTTGAAGATCTCCAGGTGCCGCCTCCTTGCCGCCGAGATCCAGCGTCGTGTGCTGGCAGCCGCGGCGGATCCAGCTCTCGGCCACCGAGAGGTCGATGTTGCGCTCGCGCAGGATCGGCTGGCGGCTGAGCGTCGCGTTGCCGTAACGCCCCTTCTTCAGGCTGACGTTGTGCCCGAGGGCGAAATGGGGGTAGCCCGCCTCCTCGGCCAGCTCCTTGGCGAGATTGAGCTCCCGCGAGCGCGGCGCGCCCTCGTCCACCTCCTGGAGCATCACGATGTCGGGATCGTAGTGACGCAGGATCGCCACGATGCGCTCCGGCCGGAACCGGCGATCGACCCCGATCGCGCGGTGGATGTTGTAGGTCATGACCCGTATCGGCATCAATTCGTGGCTCTCCGAGACTCTTTGGACATCGATTCACGGACTCTGTTCCGTCCACCCGACGCAGCACCCGGCGATATAGTAGCCCCATGCCGCCCGTCTTCACCGCCGGCCACTCCACCCGCCCCATCGAAGAGCTCCTGGCCCTCCTCGCCGAGCACGGCGTGCGGACCCTGGTGGACGTGCGGCGCTTCCCCGGCTCCCGGCGCCACCCGCAGTTCTCGCGCGACGCCCTGGACGCCTCGCTCGCCGGCGCCGGCATCCAATACGTCCATGAGCCCGGCCTCGGGGGCCGCCGCGCCGCCCGGCCCGGCTCCCCCCACACCGCGTGGCGCGTCGAAGCCTTCCGCGGCTACGCCGACCACATGGAGACCCCGGAGTTCCAGACCGCCCTCCAGCGGCTGATCCAGCGCGCCGCCGGCGAGACCGTCGCCATCCTCTGCGCCGAGGCCGTGCCCTGGCGCTGCCATCGCCGGCTCATCTCCGATGCCCTGGTCGTCCGGGGCATCCAGGTATTGCATATCCTGGGCCCGAACCGTGCCGACCCCCACGAGCTGGACGCCAACGCCCGCGTCCTCCCCGGGGACCGGCTGCTCTACGACGGGACCCCGGGCGATCAGCCCTCGCTGTTCGAAGACGTCTCGGGATCGTAACTTTCGCCCCATTGCCGCAGCACGGGATTTCTTCTACGATCCCCGAAATCAACCAACCCTTTGGAGGAAACCCTCATGAGCATCAGCCAGTCCCTTCTGCCCGAGTTCGACCAGGAGATGGCCGGAACCCGCCGCGTCCTCGAGCGCGTGCCCGCCGACAAGTTCTCCTGGGGCCCGCACGACAAGTCCATGAACTTCGGCCGCCTGGCGGTCCACGTCGCCGAGCTCCCCTCCTGGGCCACCATGACCCTCAACACCAGCGAGCTGGACTTCGCCGCCACCCCTTACGCCCCGACCCAGGTGGAGAAGACCGAGGATCTGCTGACTATTTTCGACAAGGCCGTCGCCGAGGCCCGGGCGGCCCTGGCGGGCGCCGGCGATGAAGAGTTCTTCAAGAACTGGACGCTCCGCAACGGCGACCAGGTGTACTTCACGATGCCGAAAATCGCCGTGCTGCGCGGCTTCGTCATGAACCACATCATCCACCACCGCGCCCAGCTCACCGTCTACCTGCGGCTCAACGACATCCCGGTCCCCGGCCTCTACGGCCCGTCGGCGGACGAACAACTTCTAGACCTTCAGAGGAGATTCCATGAACCTGAGCCAATCGCTGCTTCCCGAATTCGACCAGGAGATGGCGGGCACCCGCCGAGTCCTCCAGCGGATGCCCGCCGACAAGTTCACCTGGCAGCCGCACCCGAAGTCCTTCAGCCTCGGCAAGCTGGCGACCCACGTCGCCCGGCTCTCCTCCTGGGCCACCATGGCCCTCGCCACCGAGGGGTTCGACGTCTCCCAGCCCCAGGAGGTCCCCAAGGTGAACACCACCGAGGAGCTGCTGGCGCTCTTCGACAAGACCAGCTCCGAGGCCCGCGAGGCGATCGCGAAGGCCAGCAATGAGGACTGGTCCACGCCCTGGTCGCTCCGCAACGGCGACCGCGTGGTCTTCACGATGCCCAGGATCGCCGTGGTGCGCGCCATGGTCATGAACCACATCATCCACCACCGCGCCCAGCTCACCGTCTACCTGCGGCTCAACGACATCCCGGTCCCCGCCCTCTACGGCCCGTCGGCGGACGAAGGGAACCTGTAGGCAGCGCCTCGCGGGGAGGCGGCCGGTCCTCACCAAGCGATCGCCGCCGGAAACGGGGGAACCCCTCCCCTTCTTGGGGAACCCCTCCCCCTGCCTGGGGAGCCCCCTCCCCCCGCCTGGGGGACCCCTGTACCGGCTTGGGGGACCCCTGTACCCGCTGGGGAGAGGGGTATACCCAAGCGGGGGCTTAACTCCCCAGGCCGGGAGACCCCTGTACCCACCGGGGAGAGGGGTATACCTGAGCGGGGGCTTAACTCCCCCGGCCGAGGGGCATGCCTTGCCTGGGAGACTCAATGTGGACGGGTACACGAAGCGGAGGGTCCCCGTCCTGAGCAAAAGAGGGGAAGCCCAAGTGGAGCCAGGTCAGCAGAGCTCGCTTCCGCAGCCATCGCAAGTGCGACTGGTGGTGTTAGCACAACCACTGCAATTGGTCTTGTACGTGCAGTAGACCGAGCAATCGATTGATAAACCGCCCACCCCGTTCTTGACCTCGAACAGTTCAAGGCTACGCAACGTCTCCTTCGCCAGTACCAGCTTCTTTGCCTGCTTCTTCATGGATGTCTCCCTGGTAACGCCAGGGACCCACCCCCGGCCCGCGCATTCTAGCGCATCTTCAAGTGCTGCCGACCTCAGGGTAGTGTGCTTGCTTCCCTCGCGGGGGACATCTTCCCCCTCGCTCGGCTACACTAAAGCCACGAAGGAAGCTAAAGTTCCCGTCGTACCCTGAGGTTCAACCACACAAGGAGGACGTGTGAAGAAGCAGCTCAAGAAGATCAAGAAGCTGACCCTGGATCGGGAGACGTTGGCCCGCCTCAACGTCACCGGCGGCGTGGCGGCCGCCGATCAGAGGCTCGCGACCGAGCCGGCCAGCGGGGGACCCGAGATCTGCTGGTTCTCGGACTGCAATCCCTGCGACACCGACCTCAATTGCTCCGCCGTCTGAGATCAACAAGGGGGCGACTCCTCGCCCCCGTCCCTCCCCCTCGTTTCGGTAAGCTCGCTCACGTTCCGGCGGAGCCCGCCAGCGTTCCGCACTTCTCCGCTACGTTTCCGGAAAGCTCCGCAACATTGCCGGAGAGCTCCGCTACGTAGCGGAGGAGCACGGAAACGTAGCGGAGGAACGCGAAAACCGCGGCGAGCTTCAAATCAACTCGGGCGAGAAGCAAAATAAGCCCGGCGAACCGCAGAATTTCCGATCCGCCGCACGATGAAACGTTCTGAGCTGTCCCCGGAACGTAGAGGGAGAAGAGAAAACGCTGGCGGGGAAGATTGGTAACCCGGGCGAGGTCCCCCCGAACCGGCACCGGTAGTTCCGGCAAGGAGATGAACAGCCGGCGAACGTGAAAAGCAAGAGGAACCCGGAGCGTTGACACCGCCGCAGAGATGATCCGTTGTCCCCCCGGCTTGCGCAGCATGTCGGAGCGTCCATCTTGTCTACTGGACGCCCAGCAGCTCGACCTTGAAGACCAGCGTTGCGTTGGGCGGGATGGGGCCGGAGCCCTGCTCGCCGTAACCCAGAGCCGGCGGGATCACCAGCGTCCGCTTCTCGCCGACCTTCATGTCGGCCACGCCTTCGTCCCAGCCCGCGATGACCTCCCCCCGCCCGATCGCGAACGGGTACGGCTCGCCGCGGTCCCGCGAGCTGTCGAACTTGGTGCCGTTCGTCAGCCAGCCGGTGTAGTGGACGGTCACCGTCTGACCCGCCTGCGGCTTGGGACCGGTGCCGGGCTGGTCGATCGCGTACTGCAACCCGGACGGGGTGGTCTGGAGCTTCGCCGGCATGGCGAACGTGTCCGCCCCGGCTCCCTGCGCCGCGGCGGGAGCACTGGCGGCGGCGGTAGTATTGGACGGGACCGTGCTCTCATCCGTCTTCCCCGAGCAGGCCATGAAGGAGAGGGCGAGGGAGGCGGCGAGGAGGAGTCTCAGGTTCATCTCGATTCCTTTGGAAAGTCGGTGCGACGTCCGGCGCGGGATTCTACGATGAAACCGGAAGCGCCCGTCCTGCACCGCCCCCGTAATCTACAATCCAACGGCATCGCGACACCGTGTCCGTAGAGACGACACAGCCCGTCCACGACACCCCTGCGAAGGCCACGGGGACGGCGGGTCGTCTCCGCGGCGGGCGATGCCGGCGTGATCCACCCCAACCTCGGCCGTCACCCGTCCCAACCCGAAATCCCCCGCATCCGCCCCGGAGACGATAAAGTTCTGGGATGCCCAACGCCCCGACGGTCTTTATCAGCTACAGCCACAAGGACGAGGTCTGGAAGGACCGCTTGGTCACCCACCTCGGTGTCCTCGAACATCAAGGCCTCCTCCAGACCTGGAACGACCGGAACATTGGGGCGGGGGACGAATGGTTCGAGGAGATCCGGAAAGGCATAGATGCCGCCAGGGTGGCGGTTCTCCTGATCTCGGCCAATTCACTGACATCCAGATTCATCCTCCATACGGAGATCCCACGCCTCTTGGAGAGACGGGACAGTGAGGGCATGGCCGTCTTCCCGGTCATCTGCAGAGACTCTCTCTGGCAGGAGATTCCGTGGTTGTCCAAACTCCAGGCCCGTCCTCGCGATGGGAAAGCACTCGCCTCCTTCCAAGGCAACCGCCGCGACTCCGAACTCGCCAAGATCGCTAAGGAGATTCTGGGGATCGTCCGCAACGGAGCCACAGGCCCTCCGCCTCCACCGCCAGATCCCCCAAAGCTGATTGCCCTCCACCAACTCCCCACCCCTCCAGCCGATTTCACCGGCCGCGAGGAGGATCTAGACTTCCTGCTCTCCAGGCTGGCCCAAGGCGGCACCGGGGCCATCTTCGGTCTACGAGGGACGGGAGGCGTCGGCAAGACGACCCTGGCTCTGAAACTCGCCGACGAGTTGAAGCCCCGATTTCCTGACGCCCAGATCTACCTGGATCTCAAGGGCGTGGACCCTCAGCCCCTAACCGCAGCCCAGGCGATGACCCATGTGATCCGGTCCTTCCATCCCGAGGCCCGTCTCCCAGAGAGCGAAACCGATTTGGCAGGGCTATATCGATCCGTGCTCGAAGGGAAAAGCGCCCTTCTGCTCATGGACAACGCAGCGAACAAAGAGCAGGTTGAGCCGCTGATTCCGCCGTCAACCTGCCTGCTCCTGGTGACCTCTCGGTTCCGCTTCACCCTTCCTGGGCTGATCGACAGGGATCTGGATGAAATGCCCGAAGAGGACGCCAAGGCCCTACTGTTGAGGATCGCACCACGGATCGGAGATGCCGCGGACGAGATCGCTAGCCTCTGCGGCCGGCTGCCCCTGGCTCTACGTTTGGCGGGAAGCACGATCTCCGAACGAAAAGTACTCTCGCCGTCCGAGTATGCTCGCCGCTTCAGAGAGGGGAAGGAGAGGCTCGAACCCGTCGAGGCCGCCCTCCAGACAAGCTACGACTTGCTGACCGAAGAGCGCCGGCGCCTCTGGCGTCTGCTCGCAGTCTTTCCCGAAACCTTCGACGGCAAGGCGGCGGCGGCGGTTTGGGATCTGGACGCGGAGGATGCCGCAAGCCATCTCGGAGAACTGGAACGCGGCAGCCTGGTTGAATGGGAAGAAACGGACGGACGCTACCGGCTGCACGACCTCGCGCGCGCGTTTGGAGCCCGGCAGCTGACTACCGCTGAAAAGCACGAGGGGCAGCGGCGCCATGCCGAGCATTTCCTGACGGTGCTCCGTTCCGCAGACTCCCTATATTGGCAGGGTGGCGCTGCAAGCCTGCTTGGGCTGGGTCTCTTCGATCGGGAGTGGAACAATATCCGGGCGGGTCAGGCCTGGGCCGCGACGCAGTTCAGTGAGAACAAAGAAGCGGCCGATCTCTGCAGTAGCTATCCGGATGAAGGGGCTGATTGCTCTCGCCCTCCGTCAGCATCCTAAAGAAGCTATCGATTGGAGAGAGATGGGACTTGCGGCCGCTCGGCATTCAGGAGATCGGTCTGCCGAAGGTCTCCACCTCGGCAGTCTGGGCCTCGCCTATGCGGCTCTCGGCGAGACCCGGCGCGCCATAGAGGCTTACGAGAAGCACCTCGCCATCGCCCGCGAGATCGATGACCGGCGCGGAGAAGGGAACGCCCTCGGCAACCTGGGCAACGCCTATGCGACTCTCGGCGAGACCCGGCGCGCCATCGAGGCTTACGAACAGGTCCTCGCCATCGCCCGCGAGATCGGCGACCGGCGCGGAGAAGGTACTACCCTCGGCAACCTGGGCATCGCCTATGCGGCTCTCGGCGAGACTCGGCGCGCCATCGAGGCTTACGAACAGGACCTCGCCATCGCTCGCGAGATCGGCGACCGGCGTGGAGAAGGTGCTACCCTCGGCAACTTGGGCATCGCCTATGCGGCTCTCGGCGAGACCCGGCGCGCCATCGAGGCTTACGAACAGCAACTCGCCATCGCCCGCGAGATCGGCGACCGGCGCGGAGAAGGGAACGCCCTCGGCAATCTGGGCATCGCCTATGCGGATCTCGGCGAGACCCGGCTCGCTATCGAGGCTCATAAACAGAACCTCGCCATCGCCCGCGAGATCGGCAACCGGCGCGGAGAAGGGAACGCCCTCGGCAATCTGGGCATCGCCTATGCGGATCTCGGCGAGACCCGGCGCGCCATCGAGGCTTACGAAAAGCACCTAGCCATCGCCCGCGAGATTGGCGACCGGCGCGGAGAAGGGAACGCCCTCGGCAATTTGGGCAACGCCTATGCGGATCTCGGCGAGACCCGGCGGGCCATAGAGACTTACGAAAAGCACCTCGCCATCGCCCGCGAGATCGGCGACCGGCGCGGAGAAGGTGCCACCCTCGGCAACCTGGGCCTCGCCTATGCGGCGCTCGGCGAGACCCGGCGCGCCATCGAGGCTTACGAACAGCACCTCGCCATCGCCCGCGAGATCGGCGACCGGCGCGGAGAAGGGAACGCCAGTTGGAATCTTGGCTTGGCTTTGGAAAAAGAAGGCGACCTCAACCGTGCCGCCGACTTGATGCAGACCTGCGTCGATTACGAGCGCGAAATCGACCATCCAGACGCCGAAAAAGATGCCGCCAGAGTCGAAGCCCTCCGCGCCCGCATCGTGGAGCAGGAATCCTGACCTACCCCCGCCCCCCCTGCCGCACCGGTCCCGGTCCAGCCACCCGCCCCGCCGTCCCAGGGTCCATCCCCACCATCAGACCGTCGATCGAGGGGCGCAGGGTTTCCACGAAGCGCTCGGTCTCCACGATCTGCTCGACGAGGCTGCTCATGTAGCTGGCGACCTCGGTGGCGTTGAATTGCGAGGCGCTGAGGCGGCCGTGGATGACTTCGAAGGCGTCGGAGAAGGCTCCGAGCTGCGCGACGACGCACTGGTCGCGCTTGTGGCAGTCCAGCAGCAGCTCGCGCTGCTTCTCCAGGATGCCGATGTGGAACTGGCGGGTGTGGGCGGTCGCCGGCTCGCGGGTGGCCAGGTCACGGATCTGGCGGATCTTCTCCCCCACCTCGGAGAGACGCTTCTCCAGGCTCGGCAGCGGCGGCACAAAGGCGGGCGCGATGCGCGCCGAGAGCCGGCGCCAGTCCCGCCGCCATCCCGCCGGCAGCGAGTTCGAGGCGGCCGGCGGAGCCGGCACGGGCAGGACGCTCGCCAGGATGTGGAGGTAGGAGACCCGCTCGTTCACGAAACCCAGGTAGGCGGTCAGCATGGTGCTGAGCTGCTGGAGGATGTCCTCCTTGGTGAAGGTGTCGAGGTCGCGCCGCTCGGCCAGCACCCGCGAGACCCGGTTGCGGATCTCGAGCAGGCGGGCGAAGACCGCCATGTAGTCCGGCAGATAGCCGGCGCGGATCCAGAGATCGAAAGGAGTCTCGTCGAGCATCCGCTGCGTTCGCAGGCGCAGGGCCTCGCGGTCCCTCTCCTCCTTCAGATCCCGCCGCCGCCGCTCCTCTTCCTGGATGCGCGGCCGGTAGTGCTGCGTCGTGGTGGCGATCACCACCCAGCCGGCCGCTCCCGCCCCCCAGACGATCGCCCAGGTGGGATCGTGGAGCCACCACGCGGCCCCGACGCCGGCCGCGCCGGCCACGAAATTGAGCGGGGTCTGGAGCGCCTTGGCGATGCTCCGCCGGATCAGGGTTCTTTTCTTCAGGAAGGGCATGGTGGCTTCGCGCTCGATCCGGCAGGCGCTTTCGGAGGAGAACTTCCAGCAAAACCCCCGCCAGGTTGATTGTAGCGCGCTTGGTGACCGCCCGCAGGGCGGATTTATCCAGCCTGGGGTGTCAACCCCAGGTAGGCGGCCGCGCCGTTGGCCCAGACGAAAGGATCTGCCGGCCCCTTCGGGGGCTTGGGGATTGTGGCGCCTCGTCCCTGGGGTTGACACCCCAGGCTAGATAAATCTCGCCCTGCGGGCGGCTCGGACAACAGCCTCGGAGATCCCCTTCCCTACTCTTTCCCCTTCATACCCGCCGCCGGCGGCGCATACAGCAGATCCAGCAACTGCTTCTCCACCGCCCGGAACTCGGTCGCCGACTTGAGCGCCACGTCGCGCACGGGGAAGGAGGGCACGTTCACCTTGTGCAGGATGCGCGCGGGGCGGGAGGAGAGGACGTAGACGGTGTCGGCCAGGTAGACCGCCTCGGAGACGTCGTGGGTGACGAAGAGGATGGTGTTGTCCTCGGTGCGCGAGACGTCGAGCAGGAGGCTCTGCATCCCCCAGCGGGTCTGCGGGTCGAGCGCCCCGAAGGGCTCGTCCATGAGCACGATCTTGGGGCGGTTGATCAGCGTGCGGGCGATCGCCACCCGCTGCTTCATGCCGCCGGAGAGGTCCTTGGGATAGCGGTCGGCGAACTCCGCCAGCCCGACGGACTGGAGATACTTGTCCGAGAGCTCGCGGCGCTTCTCCTTGGGTACCCCCTGCAGGCGCAGGCCGTACTCCAGGTTCTTCCGCACGGTGAGCCAACCGAAGGAGGTGTAGGTCTGGAACACCATGCCGCGGTCGCGGCCGACGTCCTCGACCGGCTTGCCCTCCATCAGGATCTCCCCCTGCGTGGGCGAGAGCAGGCCCGCGATGGACTTCAGGATCGTCGATTTGCCGCAGCCCGAGGGGCCGAGGAAGACCACGATCTCCCCCGTCCCGGGCTTGTCGGCGATATCGAAGGAGACGTCCCGCACGGCCTCGGTCGCCCGCCCGGTGCGGTCGATGTAGGTGATGTGGAGGTTCGACACCCGGAGCTTGGGGCTGGCCGTTTCCGGCTCGTGGCGGTAGGAGGGGGCCTGCGGCTCCCCCTTGCCCGGGACGGTGATGGCGACGGTCCCGGGCTCGCCCGCGGTGGGCAGGGGCGTGGGGGTTTCGGGGTCGCTCATACCGTTTCCCTCCAGCGGAAAGCGAACCTGCTGACCATGCGAATCAGGAAGTCGGTGAAGAGTCCGATGCCGCCGATCACCAGCAGGCCGGCGAACAGCCAGGAGGCCTTCTGGTGGGTGCGCCCGAGCTCGATGATGTAGCCGAGCCCGCCTCCCGGATTCACCAGCTCGGCGAGGATGATGTACGTCCAGGAGATCGCGTTCATCACCCGGAAGGAGTCGAAGATCTCGGGCAGGGCCGCCGGCAGCAGGACGGTACGGATCACCTGCCAGCGGGAAGCGCCCAGGGTCAGCGAGGTCTGCACCAGTTCCTCGGGCACCACCCGGATGGCCGTGACGACGACCGGCAGCAGATAGACGAAGACGCCCAGGAAGAGGAAGGCGATCTTCTGCTTCTCGTAGATCCCGAACCAGAGGATGAGGATGCCGATGAAGCCCGAGATCGGCATGTAGCGCAGAGGCGCCACGATCGGCTCGAAGAAGCGGTTGATCGGCTCGAAGGCCCCCATCAGCACGCCCAGCGGCAGCGCCACCGCCGAGGCGAGGAGGAAGGCGAGGAAGATGCGCCGGCTGGAGATCAGGATCGCGTCCCAGAGGTTGTACTGAATGAAGAGCTGCAGGGTGCCCCGCAGGACCTCGGTCGGGGACGGCAGGAAGTCGGGAGTCACGAAGCCGCCATAGGTCAGCAGGCACCAGGCGGCGGCCAGGAGGATCGGAGCGAGCAGCCCCAGCGCCGTCGCGGTCGAGCGCGGCAGCGGCTGGCGCAGGGCGAAGAGGCTGGATTTCTTGCGTGCCATGTGGGTTGGTCTCCGGGCTGGAAGAGCTGGCCAGGGACGTCAGGGACCGCAGAGACGACAGGGACAGCAGGTTCTCGGGATTGATGCCGTCCCTCGTGTCCTTGAAGTCCCTGCCGTCCCTGATGTCCCTTTTGTTCCCCCTACTGCGTCGCCAGCACCACCTTGATATCCGTCCGGCGGTTCAACTGCCGGCCCGACTCCGTGGCGTTGTCGGCGATCGGGTTGGTAGCGCCGTGGCCGATGGTCTGGAAGCGCTCCGGCTGGATGTTGGGGAAGTTCTGCACGATGTAGTTCTTCACCGCCAGGGCCCGCTTCTCGGAGAGCGTCAGGTTGGCGTTCTGCGAGCCGGTCGCGTCGGTGTTCCCCTCGACCCGCAGGTAGGTGTTGCCGAAGGAGGTCATGGTCTCCCCGAGGGCGTCGAGGACGATGTAGGAGCCGGCCATGATCTCGTCGGATCCCGGGGTGAAGTGGATCTGGATCTGCTTGTTGATGATCGCCCGGTCCTTCTCCGACGGCGCCTTGGCCGCGATCTTGGGCTCCTCGACCTTCTGCCCGGGGTAGTCGGCGGCCAGGGCCTGCAGGAAGCGGGGGTCCGCCCAGTCCCTGGACTCGACCGCGCGGGTCACCAGCCCCTTCTTGCGCCAGATGATGAAAGCGGTGTCGAACAGGGCCTCGAAGTGCCCCTTGCCGCCGGCCAGGCCGTAGAACTGGGCGTTGTCGGCGTAGGGGGTGAGCTTCAGCCCCGAGAGCATGCCGGAGATGGTGTCGGCGTCGAGCTTCAGCGCCTTGCCCACGATGGCATAGGACCCCTGCGGGTCGTTCTTGACCAGGTCGATCCCCTCGAGCCAGCCGTGGACGAAGTCGCGCACCGTATCCGGGTAGCGGTCGATCAGATCCTGCCGGGCGACCAGGGTGTCGGCGATGATGTTGGTCGCCGCGGCGGTCGAGACCAGGACGTGAGCCTCGGCGCCGCGCGCCTCGACGGAGGACGAGAGGTCCGGCTCCCAGGTCACGGCGGCGTCGACCTGCCGGGCCTTGAAGGCGGCCGCGGCGGCCGGGGCATCCTGGGTGAAGATGATCCCCTGCTCGACCGCCGCGCGGTCCGCCGGAGAGAGGCCGGACTGGGCGAGCAGGTAGAGGAGCAGGAAGTGCGAGGGGGTGAACTGGGTGCAGGCGATCCGGTGCCCCTTCAGCTCCTCGATCGACTTGATCGAGGCGAGCGAGACAATGCCGTCGCCGCCGCGCGACCAGTCCTGCAGGATGACCGACTTGGCCTTCTGGTTCTGCTCGGCGAGCATCGAGGCCTCGCGGGCCCAGTTGTCGACCGTGTCCCACATGATGTCGACGTCCCCCTTGCGGAAGGCCGCGAGCTTGGTCGCCGGGTCCTCCATCAGCACGAACCGCACGTCCAGCCCGTACTTCTTCCGGTAGCTCGAGCCGGAGTTGGGCTCCATGCCGTTGTTGAAGACGATGCCGGGCGCGTGGCCGGCCCAGGTGTTGATGGCCACCACCAGCGGACGGTCGAGCTTGCCGCTGCCGCCCAGGTTGCTCGCCGGGGAGACCCCCTCGGAGCCCTTGCCGCGCTCCGGATCGGCCGGAGCGTTGCCCAGGGCGTCGAAATCGTTCTTGTCGACGGTCGTGCTGCCGGGCGCGGCGGCCGTGCCGCTCTTGTCGCCACCGATGGCCCAGGTCTTGAGACCCGGGACGAACCGGCGGACCGCGAAGAACGCGGCGACCAGCAGAGCCACTACGACGATTGCCTTCCCCATGGGGGTGAGCTTCATTGTCTTATCTCCTCTCGACCTTCAGGTCGAAATTTTCTCGCAACTTGCCAGGGGCTCAGCCGGGACTCCCCAGCCCCACGATGAGCTCGTCCATGGCGGGCCGCAGCGAGTCGACGAACCGCTCGGTCTCCACCACCTGCTCCACCACCGTGCCCATGTAGCTGGCGACTTCGGTGGCGCTGAACTGCGACGCGCTGACCCGGCCCAGGATGACTTCGAAGACGTCGGAAAAAGCTCCCAGTTGCGCCACCACGCACTGGTCGCGCTTCTGGCACTCGAGCAGCAGGTCGCGCTGCTTCTGCAGGATGCCGATATGGAACTGGCGGGTGCGGGCGGTGGCCGGCTCCTTCTGCGCCAGCTCCTCGAGCTGCTTCACCTTGGCGTCCACCTCGGCCAGCCGCTTCTCCACGCTCGGTAGCGGCGAGGCCGGCGCCAGCGGGCGCGCGGGCTGGATCTGGACCTGGATCCCCCGCCGCTTGTCGACCACCGGGACGCTCGGCCCGGCGGGCGCCGCCTGCAGGGTCGGAGTGTCCGATCCGGGGCGGATGGTGGCGAGGATCTGCAGATAGGCGACCCGCTCGCGGACGAAGTTGAGGTAGGCGGTCAGCATGTAGCCGAGCTGCTGGACGATGCCCGCCTTGCTCAGGGCATCGAGATCGGTGCGGTCGGCGAGGACTTTCGCCACCCGGCCGCGGATCTCGGACAGCCGGCGGTAGACGGACATGTAATCCGGCAGCAGGCCGGCGCGCATCCAGTTGTTGATCGGATTCTCGGCCAGGCTCGCCTCGACCTTCTGACGCAGGAGCTCGCGGTCCTTCTCGGCCTTGAGCTCGGCCTCGCGCCGCTCCTCTTCCTCGATCTGGCGGATGTAGCGCTGCCCTGTCCCGGCCAGGGTGACCCAGCCGGTGGCGCCCAGACCCCAGAGGATCAGCGGCAGCGGATTCCAGAGCACGGCCGAGGCGGCAAGGCTCACCGCGCCCGTAACCAGGTTGCCCGGGGATTGGATGGCTTTGGCGATGCTCTTCTTGAGGAGCGTCCTCGTATCGATGGGCATCGGGTGGATTCTATACGGATCTCTTCCATGGAAGTTGTGCGCTTCGGGGCGAAATGATTTCACCCGGTCCTGCGCCTGGGGTGAGGACGCCTTTCCGGCCCTGGGAAGGCGGGGAGCTTGCCCGAGCCGCTCGATCCGCGTAGTCTGACGTCATGAGCTGGCAGGACTACCTCCACTCCGATCCCGAGGTTCTGCTCGGCAAGCCCGTCGTGAAGGGGACACGCCTTTCCGTCGAGTTCCTTCTGGGCTTGTTCGCGGCGGGGTGGACGCAGGAGCAGGTTCTCGAGAACTACCCCTCAATCACTTTGGAGGCTCTTCATGGCCTTCGCGAATCTTACGTAGGGGAGGGGCTTGTCCCCTCCCTCGCCCCGTAGGGGCGGAATTTGATTAGCCTGGCGCTTCAGCGCCAGGTGGGCAGTCCCACCCCCTGTATCCGCCCCGAGGGGGCGGTGCCTTTCATCAAAAATTCCTCAGTACTGGAAGTTGGGTTCCGCCCCTTCAGGGCGGGTGGGATTTTGGGGCGGCCTACCTGGCGCTAAAGCGCCAGGCTAATCAAATTCCGCCCTTTCAGGGCGAGGGAGGGGACAAGCCCCTCCCGTACCTTCAGAACGCCTAAACGAACAGCATTGGAACTAGTCCGGCGGCGTGAGCCCCATCGGCCTCCGCCTACCCCAGAAACCGCCCCCGCAGCTCCGGCGTGGGCAGCCAGCAGGTCTCCTGCTTCCCGAACCAGCGGTAGCGGTTGCGGGCGATGAGGCGGTAGACGGCGTCCCGGATCGGCCGGGGGATCACCCGGAAGGCCGCGAGCGCCTTCCAGCCGCCGCTCATCCCGCGGGCGATGCGGAGGGCGGCGTCGCTCTCCTTGTACCAGCGGTCCCCCTCGACCAGGATGACGCTGTCCAGGCGCCCGGGATCCATCCCGAACCGGGCCTGGAGATCCTGGCCCACGGGCGACTGGAGCGAGGCGAAGCGGAAGCGCGCCGCCGGATCGTGCCGGAGAATGAACTGCACCGACCCGTTGCAGAGATTGCAGACGCCGTCGAAGAGGACGATGGGGTTCGCGGTGGCCATCCGGGCCCAATTGTAGTCCCTCGTCTTTACGTGGAGCCCGCTCTCCAACAGAATGGGCCCGAGCGCCCGGGACGGGCGGAGGAGAATTGGCATGGCAGAGCTGACCGGCGCGCAACGGAAGTACCTGAGGGGCATGGCCCACTACATCAAGCCCATGATCCAGGTGGGAAAGAACGGCCTCACCGATTCGGTGGTCGAGATCATCGACAAGGCCCTGGACGACCACGAGCTGATCAAGGTGAGGATCTCCAACTCGGAAGGGCGCAAGCGCGAGATGGCGGACGAGATCGCCCAGCGCACCAACAGCGCCTGGGTCGGCCTCATCGGCTTCGTGGTCACCTTGTACCGGCAGCAGGCGGACCCCGAGAAGCAGACGATCGAGCTGCCGGGGTAGGCGGCGCCCCCCGCCCCGAATCCTCACCCCCCGGCCCCTCTCCCACCGCACTCCCCCCGACCGGGAGAGGGGAGCTTGACGGGAAAGACCTCGCTTGTAGGGTGCGCTGTGCGCACCAGAAACGGTGAAGGTGTGCGCACAGCGCACCCTACGAGTCACTCCCTTCCCAGTAGCGTCCCCCCTCTCCCGGTCGGGGGGAGTGCGGTGGGAGAGGGGCCGGGGGTGAGGATTCGGGGCGGGGGCGCCGCTCCATCCACCCAGACAACCCCGAAGACAACTCCGGCAACCCCGCCGACCACCCCAGACATCGATATCCTCCCCCTTTCCACAGGCCTTTCCCAGGCCTGTGGGCACGCTTTTCCACGCCGTTCCGACGGCTCTCCACGGCCCTGCAGCTCTCTTTGTCTCCACAAATCCCGCCTTGTCTCTCCGCCTCACTGTCTCCATCAGGAAGACAAAATCAGACAAGCCGAATGCTAATCTCCGCCCCCGATGAGTGAAGCCGAATCGAAGAAGAAGGTCCGCAGCCCGTCCTTCCCGTTCATCGGGCTGCGGGAGGCCCTGGACCGGGCGCGGGCGTTCTATGAGGCGGAGCAGCGGAACGCGGCGCGGCCGGAGACGGCGGCGGCGCATTGGGGGTATTCGCCGAAGAGCAGCGGCGGCAAGCAGACGATCGCGGCCCTGCGGGCGTTCGGGCTGCGTGGACGGGGACTCGCTGGTGAAGCTGTCGGGGCGGGCGCTGCGCATCGTGCTGGACGAGCGGGGCGGTTCCGAGGAGCGGGAGCGGCTGCTCCAGCAGGCGGCGCTGATGCCGCCGATCCATGCCCGGCTCTGGGAGCGCTACGGGGCGGAGCTCCCCTCCGCGCAGACGCTACGGCTCTGGCTGATCCTGGACGAGGGGTTCAACGAGAACTCGGTGGACGACTTCCTGACCGAGTACCGGGAGACGCTGGAGTATGCCCGGCTGCTGCGGACCGGCCCGGCGCGCGAGGAGCCACGGGAGGAGCGGCCGGCCGCGGCGCCGGCTCCCCCGCCGGCACGGCCTGCCGCGGAAACGGCGGGGATCGATCCGCTGGTCTTTCCGCTGCTCGACGGCAACGCGGTCGAGCTGCGGATCCGGCGGAAGATCTCAAGCCGAGGAGGCCGAAGACCTCCGCACGGTCTTCGAGCTCTGGCTGCGCAAGATCGTGGAACGCTGAGCCCCCACTAGCAGCCGCTGGCGCACCCGCACCACCTCCCCCACCACGATGGTGGCCGGGGCGCGCAGACCGGCGCGGGCCACGTCGCCGGCGATCGTGTCCAGGGTTCCCACCAGGGTCCGCTCCGCCGGCAGGCTCCCTTGCGCGATCACCGCGACCGGCGTCTCCGATCCCCGGCCGTGGAAGAGCAGGGAGGCGGCGATCTCGGGCAGCCGCGAGAGGCCCATCAGAATCACCAGCGTCTCCACCCGCGCCAGCGCCGACCAGTCCTGCCGGTCCCCTTCGGCCGCTTTGTGGAAGAACAATGGCCGGTCACCACGGCGAAGCCGCCCGCCAGCTCCCGGTGGGTCACCGGGATGCCGGCGAGGGCCGGCACGGAGAGGGCGCTGCTGATGCCGGGGACGACCTCCCAGGGGATTCCGGCCTGCGCGCAGGCCAGGGCCTCTTCGGAGCCGCGGCCGAAGACGAACGGGTCGCCGCCTTTCAGCCGCACCACGATCCGCCCCGCCGAGGCATGGCGAACCAGGATCTCGTTGATCTCCTCCTGCCTGGCGGAGTGCTCCCCCGGCGCCTTGCCGACGAAGATCCGCTCGGCTTCCGGCGGCGCCTCGTCGAGGAGCTGAGGGGAGACCAGCCGGTCGTAGACCACCACCTCCGCCTGGCGCAGGCGGTCGAGCCCGAGAACGGTGATCAGCCGCGGATCGCCAGGGCCGGCGCCGACCAGGTAGACGATGCCGCGTCCGTTCATCCGTTCTCCGCCTTCAGAGCCGTTTCCGGGAATTCGGGCAGAATCCCCAGGATCTCCTTGATCCGGGCCAGGGCCGCCGACTCGTTGCCGCGCCGCAAAAGATGGATGACGTCGGAGTCGATCAGCCGGTACCAGAGCGCCCGCCGGGTCTCGAAGTCCGGCCAGAGGCGGGCGAGGGGGGCGCGCAGCATCCCCGCCAGCTCGAGGAAGCGGGCGTGCTCGGGCCCGAGCTCCTTCTCCAGCTTCTGGCGCAGGCGCACCGCCATCACCGGCGCCTTGCCGCCGGTCGAGATGGCGACCGTGAGGTCGCCGCGGCGGACGATGGCCGGGGCGATGAAGTCGCAGTGGGGGACGTTGTCGAGCGTGTTGACCAGGATGTTGCGCCCGCGGGTCTCCTCCCAGACCGCCTGCACGATGGGCGGCGCCTGGCTCACCACCACCACCAGAAAGGCGGTGCGGAGATCCCCCCGCCGGTAGCGGCGGGCGATGAAGTCCACTTTTTCCTCGATGCCCAGTTGGGCGAGCCCGGGGGTCATATCGGGAGAGATCACCGTCACCCGCGCGCCGGCGGCGACGAGCCCCTTCACTTTTTCCTCCGCCATCGCGCAACCGCCGATCACGAAGCAGGGGCGCCCTGTCAGATCGAGAAAGACGGGGTAGTGCATCAGACCTCCAGGCTCTCGACCGTCACGCCGTGGCGGTCGATCTCCAGCGTGAGCTTGACGCGGTCGGTCTCCAGCCCCAGGCGGTAGACGCCGGGGCCCTGACTGGTGAACAGCATCGTCTCGATGGTCTGCCCGGCGAGCGACGCGAGAGTCCGGTTCACCGCCTCGGTGGCGCGGCGGGAGGCAGCGCCCCGGGGCGTCTGGTGGAAGAGCCGCAGCAGCGCCTGCTCGCTCTCGGCGCCATGGACCCGCCGCACGCGGCCGGTCTGCAGCGTCATCTCCAGGATCTGCTCCAGCCGGCCGAGCAGAGGTTCCCCCACCGCCCCCTCGTCCACGGCCATGGCCAACTCTTCCCACGGCGCCCGGGTCTCGGCGTCGCGCAGCGAGACCACGAGCATCGCCAGCTCCTCGAGCAGGACCTCCCGCTGGCTGGGATCGATCGCCAGCGCGGGCGGGGCGATGTCATTGGCCACCCGCGCGCTCAAGCGTCGGCCCTCCGCGGCCCCGGATGCAGCATGGCCTCCAGCTCGTGCTCGAAGGCGCCGGTCTCGATCGGGCAGTGGATGCCGCACTCCTTGGGAGCGTTCTTCTCCCACCACCAGCGTCCGGCCCGCGGGTCCTCGCCCGGCGCCGTGGCGCGCGTGCAGGGGGTGCAGCCGATGCTGGTGAAGCCCTTGGCGTAGAGCGGGTGGACGGGAACGTCGTGGGCCTCGTTGTACTCCTTGACCTCGTCGAGCATCCAGTCCGCCAGCGGGTTGATCTTGGCGAGCCCGCCGTGATCGTGATCGATCTCGATCTTGCGGATGTTGGCCCGGCTCGCCCACTGGTCGCGGCGCAGGCCGGTGACCCAGGCGTCGAGCCCCTGGAGCACGCCGCGGATGGGATCGACCTTGCGCACGTTGCAGCAGACCAGCCGCGCCTGGACGCTCTTCTGGAAGAGGTTGGGCCCGAAGCGGCGCACCATGTTCTCCACCTGGACGGCGTCGGGGAAGTAGACCTCGACCTCGATGCCGTAGCGCTGCCGCACGGTCTCCATGACGTCGTAGGTCTCCTGCGGCAGCCGGCCGGTGTCGACGGTGAACAGCCGCACCTTGGGATCGATCCGCCAGGCCATGTCGAGGATCGCCATGCCCTCGGCCTGGAAGCTGGTGCAGATGGCGAGCTGCGAGCCCCAGCGCTCCATCGCCCAGGAGAGGAGCTCCTGCGGGGTCGAGTCGTCGAGCTCGACGGCCAGTTGCCCGGCCTCGTGCTCGTCCAGCAGGTCCCGATGATCGATCCGGGAGGCGACGGTCGCTATTTCCAACATGATCCGGTCTTCCTTTCTAAGGCTCGCCGGAGACGGCCACCGCCGCCTCCTGTGCCATCCCGAGGGCCGACAGCTCCTCGTCGGAATGGCGGGTAAAGAAATGCTGGATGCGCTCCCCTTCGCCGCGCCCGTCGAGATAGGCGCGGAACAGACGCTCGATGACGAGATGGACCTCGGTGCCCGGCACCCGCTTGAGGACCGGGCGGCCGATCGCGGCGTGCGCTGCCGAGGCCGCCGCGCAGGAAGAGGTCGTAGCCCTGGATGCGCTCGCCGGCCGGTCCGCGCTCGCGCAGGGTGGTGCCCTGCAGGCCGATGTCGCCGATCCAGTGATGGGCGCAGGAGTGCGGGCAGCCGTCGAGGTTGAGCCGCAGCCCCGCGACCGCCGCGCCGAAAGTCGTCTCCAGGTGATCGACGATCCCCTGCAGCCGCCCCTTGGTCTCGGCCACCGTGTAGTTGCAGAAGGGGTCGCCGGTGCAGGCGATGCTGGCGCCCCGCAGCCCCATGCCTTCCAGCGGGAAGCCGAGAGCCCCGACCTCGCGCACGGCCTCGGCGAGCCGCGCCTCGGGGATGTCGGCCAGGATGAAGTTCTGCCGCCGGGTGATGCGGATGCCGCCCCCCCAGCTCTCCACCAGGTCGGCCAGCCGGAGCATGGCCTCGCCGTTCATCAGTCCCAGGTGGACCGGGATGCCGGCGTAGAAGAGCCCCGGCTGCTTCTGGGCGTGGATGCCGGTGTGATCCTTCTCCTCTTCCGGCGCCGGCGGCACCGCGCCGTCCTCCAGCCGCCGCCCCAGCCGCTCCTCCACCCGGGCGCGGAAGGCCTCGGGGCCGAGATCCGCGACCATGAACTTGAGGCGGGCCTTGGCGCGCGACATCCGGTACTTGAGATCGAGCCGCCAGACGTCGACGATCGCCCGCAGGACCGGCAGGGTCTCCTCGGCGGGGATCCAGACCCCGAGATCGTCGGACAGGCGCGGCCAGGTCGAGAGCCCGCCGCCCACCCGCACGGCGAAACCGGGACGCCCCTCGCGCGGCGCGCCGATCAGGGCGATGCAGTGGATCTCCGGCGCGTTGCACTGGTGCGGGCAGGCGGAGATGGTGATCTTGTGCTTGCGCGGCAGGTCCGAGTAGTCGCGGTTCTCGATGAAGAAGGCGGTCGCCTCGTCGATCAGGCTCTGCACCTCGAACAGCTCGTCGCCGTCGAGGCCGGCGACCGGGCAGCCGGTGATGGCGCGGACGTTGTCGCCGCAGGCGCCGACGGTGGTCATGCCGCCCGCCTCGAGGATCCGCCAGCACCTCGGGGAGCTGCGCGAGCTCGATCCAGTGGAGCTGGATGTTCTGCCGCGTGGTCAGCTCGCCGTAACCGCGGCCGAACCGTTGCGAGACCTCGCCGATCGTCCGCAGCTTCGCGGGGGTCAGGACGCCGCCCGGGAGCTTCACCCGCAGCATGAAATACCCGAGCTTCGGCTTGTCGTGGTACAGGCCGTACCACTGCATGCGCACGAAATCCTCTTCGGGCACCGCCTCGTAGCCGGTCTCGATCATCGCCGGCAGGTCGTCGATCACGGCGAGACCGCCCTTCTCGGCCTTGAGGCGCTCGACGAAGTTGCGCTTGCGAATCAGGTCCCAGGTGATCGGTTCCCCCTTCGGGGCCTGGGCCTGGGCCTGGGGCTCTCCTACGGCCATGTAAGACTCCTCTAGCGTCTCCTCGCGAGCGAGGACGAGACACCGATTCCGTTCGCGGCTGAAAGGACCAGCCGTCAGGACGTCAAGTTTTTCGGGAGTTTCGAGGAGAGGCGGATGCGAACGGCCAGGAGCCGCTCACACCCGCTTGCTACAGGTGCATACACCCATGCAATCAGCCAATCCGCCGGCTGGGGCGGTAAGGCGATCGCGGGGGTGACAGGGCGGTGACTCATTTGTAACCAGATTAGTATTGTTCTCTCACCTTGTCTAGTGTCGCCGGGTTACCCGGGCGTGACAGCGCCCTCCAATTTGCTCCGCCGCGGGCTCCCCCAGTCGATCCGCCGGGTCAGGAACATGACCAGGGCGAGGATGGCGAACAGGCCGAGCGAGCCCATCAGCAGCGCGTAATCCTCGAGCTGGAGCAGCACGAAGAGATAGCCGTAGAGCACGCCGAGCACGAGCGTCATCAGCAGCGCCCGCAGCCGGCCGCGCAGCACCGCCACCGAATAGCCGCCGATCAGCAGCACGGTCGCGGCCGAGCCACAAGGTAGGAGAAGTCCGAAGGGCAGGTGCTCCGAGATCGAGAGCAGGAGCAGATAGAAGAGGCAGAGCGCCGAGCCGACCAGGAAGTATTGCATCGGATGGAGCGACACCGCGCTGAACACCTCGTAGAGGAAGAAGGTGAGGAAGGTCAGCACCAGGAAGAGCACGCCGTACTTCACCGACCGCTCCGTCTTCTGGTAGGCGTCCACCGGCAGGAAGAGCTCGACGCCGAAGGCGGACCCTGCCAGGGCAGCCTGGGGCGCCAGCTTCTCGGCCTCCTCCCGCAGCCACCGCTGAGGGTAGCTGCGGCCGAACCAGGAGACGTTCCAGTGCGCATCGAACCCCAGGCCCGTCACCTTGCGGCTCTCCGGCAGGAAAGCGCCGCTGAAGCTGGGCGACGGCCAGGTGGAGTGCAGATCCACCATCGTCTGCTGACCGAGGGGGAGAAACTGGAGAGCCTTGCTGCCGTTGAGCCCGAGGTCGAAAGCGAACCCGAAGAAATCCGTCTCCTTCCCCGCTTCGAGACCGGGGACCGGCACGCGCAGCCCCGAGCTCCACAGCCCTTCCTCTCCGCCTCCGGGCTGGAACTGCAGGGTGCGCCCCTCCCAATCGATCCCCACGCTGGAGCGGATGCCGCGCAGGTCCGGCACGCCGACGCTCAGATAGGCGTCGTTCCAGAGGATGTCCTGGGGCGCGATCGCCCACCCGGCGAAGCTCGGGCGGGCGAACGCGCCGGTCCATCGCAGGTCGGCCCGGTAGACGACCGCCTCGAAGATGCCGCGGTTCCGCCGCTCCGGGATCACCCGCCCGTCGACCTTGAGCCGGGCGGGGAGGAAGCGGGCATAGGAGATCCAGACCTGCTCCTTGCCCTTGTCGTCCGTCGCGTGTTGCCGGTAGGGGACGGTCAGCACCGGACCGCCGAGGAGCTGCGATTTGCCCCAGGTGGCGGCGACCTCCCCCGCCGCCTGCGCCCGCCGCCCCTCGCGCTCGCTGATCAGCGAGCGCACCATCCCCAGGGGGATCAGCAGCAGGATCACCAGGCCGCCGAGGGCCAGCATCTTGAAACCGGTCGAGTCGCGCAACCGCCGCTTTTCGGGTTCATTTTCGAACATGGGATCGTTTCCCTCCTTGGAAGTTCGGAGGGCATCAGACCGCGCCGGCGAGGAGCGGCGCGGGCGGGATCGGGGCGGCGGCCCGCAGGATTGTGGCGGAATTGTGGAAACCGGGCCGCGGATGAGGATCTGGGTTAGATTTCCGCCATGACGACCCCGGCTCCCGGCGGCCTGATCGCCCTGGTGGACGACGAGGAGAGCCTGCGCGAGACCGTCGGCTTCGCCCTGCGCCGCGAGGGGTACCGGGTGGAGAGCTTCGCCGACGGCCTCGCCGCCTGGCAGACCTTCGAGAAGGCGCTGCCGGACCTCGCGATCCTCGACGTCCTGATGCCGCGCATGGACGGCCTGGAGCTCTGCCGCCGGCTGCGCGCCCTCTCCGAACGGCTGCCGATCCTCTTCCTCACCTCGCGCGACGAGGAGTTCGACCGCGTGCTCGGGTTGGAGCTGGGAGCGGACGACTATCTCTGCAAGCCGTTCTCGATGCGCGAGCTGGCCGCCCGCGTCAAAGTGCTGCTGCGCCGGGCCGCCCACCGCCAGGAGCCCCCCGGCGCCGGCGAGCGCGGGCTCGAGGCCGGCCGGCTCCGGCTCGATCTCGCGCGCTATCAGGCCTTCTGGAACGGCGCTCCCCTGTCGCTGACGGTCACCGAGTTCACCCTCCTCCACGCCCTCGCCCGCCGCCCCGGGCACGTCAAGACCCGCGCCCAGCTTCTGGAGGAGGGGTACCCCCACGACGCCTACGCCAGCGACCGCACGATCGACAGCCACGTCAAGCGGCTGCGCAAGAAGCTCGCCGAGGCGGACCCCTCCTTCGAGGCCATCGAGACCGTCTACGGGCTCGGCTACCGCTTCCGGCCCGATTGAAGGAGCTGAGCCGTGCGCCTCCGCCTCCCCTCCCGGATCTCCGTCCGGCTCCTCCTCTTCAACATCCTGCTGGTCTTCCTGCCGGTCGCCGGCTTCCTCTATCTGGGCGTCTACGAGACCCAGCTCCTCCAGGACCAGGAGAGGTCGATGGTCCAGCAGGGGCGGCTGCTCGCCGCGGCGCTCGGCGGACAGGGCGAGCTGAACCCGGCCGGCGCCGAGGCGCCGTTGCGCGGGCTTGGAGGGAGAACCGAAGCCCGGCTGCGGATCTTCGGTCCGGATGCGTCCCTGCTCGCCGATTCGAGCCGGTTGGGACCGCGGAAAGCCGAAGAGACCGCCACGGGGAGCGAGGCGCAGCCGCGAGACAATCCTTTATATCGGGCCGCCGCGGGTACGTACCGGCTCTGGAGGCGGCTCCGCGAGGGATCGCTGTCCCGTTACCAGAGCGGAGCTCCGGCCGAGCCCTATCCGAGCGCCGTGGTCCGGGCCGCCCTCGCCGGCCGCTACGGCGCGACGATCCGGAAGACCGGCGGCGAGCTCTGGCGCCCCTCGCTCACCCTCCACAGCGCCATCCCGGTGCGCAGCGGCAACCAGGTGGTAGGCGCGGTCCTCGTCTCCCAATCGACCGTGCGGATTCTGCGCGAGCTCGACCAGGTCCGCCTCGACGTCTCCAAAGTCTTCCTGATCTCGGTCGGGGCCGCCGCCGTCCTCTCCCTGCTGCTCGCCGGCACCATCACCCACCCCGTCCGGCGTTTGCGTGACGAGGCCGCCGAGCTCCTCGACCGCCGCGGCCGGCTGCGCGGCCGGTTCGGCGGCTCGCGCCGGGCGGACGAGATCGGCGACCTCGCCCGCGCCCTGGAGCAGATCACCCACCGGCTGGCGGCGCATCAGCACGCCGTGGAGTCGTTCGCCTCGGACGTCTCCCACGAGCTGAAGAATCCGCTGGCCTCCATCCGCTCGGCGACCGAGCTGCTGGCCGACGTCGAAGACCCCGCCGACCGCGATCGCTTCCTCGCCCTCGTCCAGCGGGAGGTGGCGCGGATGGAGCGCCTGCTGACCGCCGTGCGCGAGATCGGCGAGATCGACGCCCGGATGGAGACCGAAGCCCCGGAGCGGGTAGACCTCGACGCCCTGCTTCAAGAAGTGGTTGAGGGGTTTCGTCGGCGCGCCGACAATCCGGAAATCCGCCTCGTCTCCCCTGGCGGCCCCATCCTCGTCCGCGCCGGAACCGAGCGTCTCCAGCAGGTCTTCGAGAACCTCCTCGACAACGCCCGCGGCTTCTCCCCCGCCGGCGGCACGGTGACCGTCACCCTGGCGGCCTGGAACGGCACCGCCGCCGTCCGCATCGACGATCAGGGTCCGGGCATCCCCGACTCCCACCGCGACCGCATCTTCGACCGCTTCTTCACCTACCGCCCGGACGAGCCGAACGCCCGCGACGGCCACACCGGCCTGGGGCTCGCCATCGTCAAGACGATCGTGGAGGGGTACGGCGGCACCGTCACGGCGGCGAACCGGCCGGAGGGGGGGACGAGGTTCGAGGTGCGGCTGCCGGCCGGGGGCTAGGCTCCGGCGCCCGCCGGCTCGATCATCACGTACTCGAAGCTCCCCGAGATCGACGATCCGCCGGGCGGGATCTTCCCCGGCCCGGCCACCTCGCAGAGCACGAAGTAGCGGTTGCCGAGGCGCACGTAGGCTTCATCGGCCCGCGGCTTGCCTTCCACCCCCACCAGGGCATGCCCGGGGACGAGGATCAGGATCGCCCGCTCGGGGCGATGACGCCAGAGCGCGCAGAAGGCGGCCGATTTCGAGTCGCAGTCGCCGGCCCCTTGCACCAGCACGGCGCTCGGCGGCCGGAACCCCAGGATGTGGCGGCCGCGCTCGACCGGGGGCGGCAGCTCGTAGCGCAGCTCCTGGAAAAAGGAAAGGAACGTGCCGAGCAGGCGGCGGTCGCTCTTCCCCTCCCCCGCCTGCCGCAACGCCTGGAAGCAGTCCTGGAGCGGACCGGTGTCGCGCTCGACCGCCTGCTGGTAATCGATCTCGATCGTCTCCCCCTTCAGGCGCAATCCCCGTTCGTGGAGATACCGCCCGATGAGCGCCTCTTTCTTCCGGGGGAAATCCTGCTCCATCCACTCGTCCAGGGATCGCAGCCGCGCCACGAGCCGATCCTCCGTCGCCGGTTCCAGGCCGCCCGGGACCCGCCATCGCCAGCGGTAGCCCGTGCCGTCCTGGATCTCGAAACGGACGTACGGCCGGACCTCCCGCCGCTCGGCCTCGCGCTCGAAAACCTCGCGCAGCCCCTCTCCCACGATCCGGTTCAACTCATCCTCGGAGTAACCGAAAGAGGTGAGGTCGCTGTCGTAGACCCGCTTGTCGATCTCGCACGAGACGTGGCGCGCCCGGCCGCTGTAGTCGATGAACCCGTAGGTGAGGCGGAGGCGCTCCCCCTCGTCGTCCCGCCGGAACTGGTTGAGAGCTCCAACCGGACGATAGACGTCGGGATCGGCATCCGGGACGGAAGGGAGATTCGCGACCCCGGCCACCAGGGCCAGGACGGCCACGAGCCCCCCGGCGCATCCGAGGGCGGCACAGCCGGACCGCTTCACGGCAGGCGCACGACCCCGGAGCGGCCGTAGGGGATGAGCGACCGCGCCAGATCCTCGATCCCCTCGTTGAGGATGACCGTGATGGCGAGCAGGACGAAGCCGTAGAAGATCGCCACGGCCACGTTGTCGCGCAGGATCTCCTCCTGCTCGGGCAGGTCCCCCGTCATGCGGGTGAACAGCCAGCCGGCGAGCCAGACCGAGCCGATGGAAACGGCGCCGATCACGGCGAAGAAGATCCCGCACTGGCCGGCGACCGCGAAGACCGTGAACAGCGAGGCCCGCTGCAGGAAGAGGTCCCGCATCACCGCCATCACCGGGAAGACGACGTGGCGCAGCAGCAGGGCCTGGCTCAGGATCGTCGCGCCCAGGGCGATGGCGATCGCGCGGTTTCCCGAGAGCAGCAGGCGTTCCTGCTCCTCGCGCCGCCGCAGCATCGTGTTCAGCCGGAAGGTGAGGAAGACCAGCGCCGTGCTGACGAAGACCGCCACGCCGCAGGCCAGCAGGCCGGCCAGGATGCTGGGGAGATCGAAGTTCTTCATGGGATCTGGAGAGCGCAGTATATGCCGCCCGTGCCCGGGAGGGGAGTTCCTCGATAGAATGGGGGCGCCATGAACGCTTTGCCCCCGAAGATCCGCGACGTGGTCCTGGAGTTGGAGAGCGGGCCTCGAAGAAGTTCTATGGCGCCCGCTTCCGGGATCTCCTCCTCTACGGCTCCTACGCCCGGGGTACCGCCTGGGAGGGGAGCGACGTGGATCTCCTCCTGTTGCTGGAAGGGCCGATAGACCCGGTCGAGGAGATCCTGCGTGTGCAAGCCGTCATAGCTCCTCTCGCCCTTGATGCGGACCTGGTGATCTCCATCATGCCTTTCAGCACGTGAAGCGTTCGAACGGGCGGAGAGAGGTCTTCTTCGAGACGTGCGTAGAGAGGCGATACGGGCCGCGGCATGAACGATCTCAGGGCCTTTTGGAAAAGGCGGCCCGGTCTTTGGGGCGCTGAGATCATCGTTCGATCGGGAGCCCCGGACTTCGCATGCTCACGCGCCTACTACGGCTGCTTCTATATTGCCGAGGCTCTTCTCCTCAGTCGCGGACAGAAGCTCTCAAGCCATGGACAGGTCATCTCTCAATATGGATTGATCTTTGCTCGTACCGATGAGTTGGATCGACGCTTTCACCAGCTCTTGCTTCGGGCTTTCAAAATTCGTCAGCTCGCCGATTATCAAGTCGAGGTGGCTGTCGAGGAAGACCAGGCAATGGACCTGATCCGCGGCGGGCGGGAATTCCTGCGTGCCGCCTCCGATTACCTCGCCAATCTCCCCGAGTCTCAATCGGGTGGCGATGCCCCCATCTGACCCCCGCTCCACCTGGAGCCCCCTGCGGCACACCATCTTCCGCTGGCTGTGGATCGCCAGCGTGGCCTCCAACATCGGCACCTGGTTCCAGAACGTCGGCGCGTCGTGGATGATGACGACGCTCAGCCCCTCGCCGGTCCTGGTGGCGCTCGTGCAGGCCGCCACCAGCCTGCCGATGTTCCTGCTCTCGCTGCCGGCCGGCGCGGTCGCCGACGTGCTCGACCGCCGGCGCCTGCTGCTGGTCACCCAGATCTGGATGACCCTGGCCGCCTTCGGCCTCTGGGCGTTCACGGCGGCCCATGCCACGACCCCCTCGATCCTCCTCTCCTTCACCTTTCTCCTCGGCCTCGGCGCCGCCCTGAACGGCCCCGCCTGGCAGGCGAGCATCCCGGAGATGGTGCCGCGGGAGGATCTCCCCGCCGCCGTCACCCTCGGAAGCATCGGCTTCAACATCGCCCGGGCCGCGGGCCCCGCCCTCGCCGGCCTGGTGGTGGCCACCGCCGGCCCCGCCGTCACCTTCCTGGTGAACGCCCTCTCCTTCGTGGGCGTGCTGATGGTCCTCTACTTCTGGCGCCGCCCGGTCGAGGAGGCGATGCTGCCGGCCGAGCGGATCTGGGGCGCCATGACCACCGGCCTGCGCTACGTCCGCCACGCGCCCGAGGTGATCGCCCCGATCGTGCGCGGCTGCACGTTCGTCTCCTGCGGCGCCTCCCTCTGGGCTCTCCTGCCGCTGATCGCCAGCCACAAGCTCAAGGCGGGTCCGGAAGGCTACGGCCTGCTGCTCGCGGCCCTCGGCGCCGGTGCCGTGGCCGGCGCCATGGTTCTCCCCCGCCTCAAGCGGAACAACTCGATGGACGCCGTGGTGGCGGTGGCGACCCTGGTCTTCGCCGGAGCGACGATCGCGCTCGCCTATGTGCCGTCGTTCTGGCTGCTGATGCTCGCCATGCTGCTCGCCGGCGGCGCCTGGCTCTCGCTCCTCTCCAGCCTCAACGTGGCGGTGCAGACGGTGGTCCCCTCCTGGGTAACCGGACGGGCGCTCTCGGTCTACATGCTCGTCTTCTACGCCGGGCTCGCCGGCGGCAGCGCCCTCTGGGGCATCGTCGGCGAGCACATCGGCATCTCCCGGGCCCTCCTGGCTTCGGCGATCGGGATGATCGTGGGGCTCGCCGCCACCTTCCGCATCCACATCCGCTCCGGCGAGGGGTTGAACCTCGCCCCTTCCCGGCAGTGGGCCGCGCCGGTGGTGACCCACGATCTCGAGCCCGACCGCGGGCCGGTGATGGTGACGGTGCGCTACCGGGTCGATCCCGCCCGCTCGGCGGAGTTCACCGACGCCATGCACGCCGTCAGCCGGATCCGGCGGCGGGACGGCGCCATGCAATGGGGGCTCTTCGTCGACTCCGCGGACCCCAACCTCCACACCGAGGTCTTCCTGGTCAAATCCTGGATCGAGCACCTGCGCCAGCACGAGCGCGTCACCCACGCCGACAAGGACGTCCAGGAGCGCGCCCGCGCCTTTCATGTCGGCCCCGAGCCGCCGGTGGTCGAGCACCTCATCGCCTCGCCGCCCCGGCGGGCGCGGTGAAACTGGCCGACAACACTCTTTTCTGACGGAAAACCGCCAGGAATGCCGCCTACCCGTTCAGGGTAGAATTCCTGAAACGGCTTCCATCGGAAAGGGCGGGTGAAATGCGCGGATCTCGGATCGCGGGAGCGCTCCTCTTCACCTACATTCCCCACAGTTTCGCGAGTTGGCAGGACAAGCTCTGCTTCGTCGCGTTCCAGCAAGGGGACTCCGATTACGGACTCTGGTGCAGCGACGGCACGACACCCGGGACGATCCGCCTCGCCGACGTTCAGGAGACCCCCGACGACTCGCAGGAAGCCCGCGTCGTGGCGGCCTCTTCCCGCCTTTTCTTCACCTCCGGCGAGACCGGAGAGGATCTATGGGTGACCGATGGCACGCCGGAAGGCTCCCGGCGGCTGGCCGACTTCGCACCGGTTGCCTGCTCCACGCAGCCCCACAAATGCGAGGTCCCCGACGTCGACTCTACATTCGCCGACGGCGACGCGGTCTACTTCGTGACCCACCGGCAGGGGCACGGCGCGGAGATCTGGCGCAGCGACGGCACCGAAGGGGGAACCCGGCCGCTCACCGAGTTGCCGGGAGTCTTCCTGACGGACTCGCCCCGCCGTCTCGGCGACCGCTGGATCTCCCCGCCGCCGTCAGCGGCCAACCTGCGCCCTCTGGACGGCGGGCGAGGAATTTGCCGCGGCGGCTCCCATCACCGCCTGTGACGGTGGCGAATGCCCCGTTTTCGAAAGCTTCTTTTCCGAATCTTCCACAACGCCCCAGCTCTTCCTCGGCGAGGACGCCACCCATGGCCTCGAGCTCTGGGTCACCGACGGCCGGGGCACGCGGCGGCTCTCGGACGTCTGCCCCGGCTCCTGCCCGGGATTCCTCCCCTTCACCGGCCTCCCCGCGCGGCTCGGCTTCTCCGCCGGCCGGACCTGGTTTCGCGCCTCTTCGAGCCCTGAGGCTCTCGACGAGACGGAGGACGAGCTCTGGGTGACCGACGGCACGCCGGAAGGGACCCGCCGCGCCGCCGGCCATGTCACGGGCTCCGACGCCGGCTTCCTCGGCGGCCTCGCCTACTTCGGCGCCGGCAACCTGGAACACCCCGCCTCGGAGCTCTGGTCGACGGACGGGTCCGCCGGTGCCGCCCGCCGGGTGACCGTGCTGAGACGATTCGCGCCGGGTTCCGGCCCGTTGTTTCAACCGCTTGGGGATGGCGTGCTCCTGTACCCCTCCGAAGCCAACCAACAGCCGAGGCTCTGGAAAAGTGACGGCACGCCGGAAGGAACGGCGCCGCTCGACGACTTTCCGCCGGATGCGAGCCGGAGCTTCACGCGGTTCCTCCCGCGGGTGGGATCTCTCCAGTTCTTCGAGATCTCCCATGAATCGGGAGGGGCCGAAAGACATCTCTCGTCCGAAATCTGGCGCGGCGACGGCAGCTCCGTCGGTACCCGGAGGATCGCCGCGCTGGACCCCCTGGGCCCTGCGCCTGGAGCCCTGAAAAGGGACATCAGGGGACTGCAGGGACAACAGTGACAAAAGGGAGAGTGGGTTTTTGTGTCCCTGCTGTCCCTGACGTCCCTGCAGTCCCTTTCTATACCCTCCTGCCCCCGCTCCGTCCCCAGGGCGCGGTCGAGGTTGAAGGCGGCGCTGATCACGGCGAGGTGGGTGAAGGCCTGCGGGAAGTTCCCCAGCGCCTCGCCGCGCAGGCCGGTCTGCTCGGAGTAGAGCCCGAGGTGGTTGGCGTAGCCCAGCATGCGCTCGAAGAGGAGGCGGGCTTCGTCGAGCATCTCGGGCTTGACCTTGCCGGCGCGGGTCAGCGCCTCGACCAGCCAGAAGGTGCACATGTTGAACGTCCCCTCGTCGCCGGGGAGGCCGTCGATCCCGCGCGACGGCGTTGTAGCGGTAGACCAGCCCGTCGGCGACCAGGCCCCCCTCCTCCGGCGGCCGGCGGATGGCGTCGAGCGTCTTCAGCATCCGCGGATCGTTGGGCGCCAGGAAGAAGACCAGCGGCATGATCAGGTTCGAGGCGTCGAGCCACTCGCCGCCGAAGGTCTGGACGAACGTCTGGCGCTCCTGGTTCCACCCCTGGGTCATCACCGCCTCGTAGATCTCGTCCCGCGTGGCGAGCAGCAGCTCCCGGTTGACCGGGAACGACCGCTGCTCGGCCAGGCGAAAGCCGCGGTCCATCGCCACCCAGCACATCAGCTTCGAGTAGACGAAGTGCTGCCGGCCGCCGCGCACCTCCCAGATCCCCTCGTCCTCCCGCTTCCAGTTGTCGCCGACCCAGTGCGAGCAGCTCCCGCAGGTTGAGCCAGGTGTCGTAGGAGATCGGCGAGCCGTGCTTGTTGTAGAGGTAGACCGAGTCCATCAGCTCGCCGTAGATGTCGAGCTGGAGCTGGTCGACGGCGCCGTTGCCGATCCGCACCGGGCGGGAGCCCCGGTACCCCTCGAGATGATCGAGCGTCATCTCGGTCAGGTCCTTCCGGCCGTCGATGCCGTAGACGATCTGCAGCCCCTCGTTGCGCGTCGGCCTCCGTGCAGCGGGCGTCGAGCCAGCTCATGAACTGCGAGGCCTCGCCGGTGAAGCCGATGCGCAGCAGGGCGTAGATGGTGAACGCGGCGTCGCGCAGCCAGGTGTAGCGGTAGTCCCAGTTGCGCACGCCGCCGAGATGCTCGGGCAGGCTGCAGGTCGGCGCCGCCACGATCGCCCCGGTCGGCTCGAAGGTCAGCAGCTTGAGCACCAGCGCCGAGCGGTGCACCATCTCCCGCCAGCGGCCGTGGTAGGTGGAGGCCGAGATCCAGTGGCGCCAGAAGTCGACCGTCGCCTTGAACAGCTCCTCCGTCTGGCCCGCCGAGGGGGGCGCGCCGTGCTGGCTCCCCTTCTCGATCGGACGGATCACGAAGATCGCCTTCTCCCCCTCGCGCAGCGTGAACTCGGCGGAGACCCCGCGGCCGTCCGCCCGCAGCGGAACCTCGGTGGCGAGCCGGAGGCTCAACCCCGGCGAGTGGAAATCGGCGCCGTTCCCCGGGTCGATCACCGTCTCGTGCTTCGCCCGCGCGTAGTCGAACGCCGGATGGCACCGCATGACGGAACTTGAGGCAGCCGCGCACCACCCGCACCCGGCGGATCAGGTGATCGCGCCAGTCGTTGGTGCCGCCGCCGCCGACCGGCATGAAGTCCTCGATCTCCCCGACGCCGTCCGGCGACAGGAAGCGGGTGACGAGGACGTTGGTCTCCGGCCAGTAGAGCTGCTTGGTGGCGGCGCCGTTGCCCACCGGCGCGATCTCGAACCGGCCGCCCTGCTCGTCGTCCAGGATGGCGGCGAAGACGCTCGGCGAATCGAAATGGGGGACGCAGTACCAGTCGATCGACCCGTGCTTGCCCACGAGCGCCGCGGTCCGCATGTTGCCGATGACGCCGTAATTCTCGATCGGTTCGTAGGCCACGCGTCTCCCCTCGTCCGGGCGCATACCCGCTCGGAGCGAGGGGGTTGCAACTTGCGCGCCGCCTCCGTCCTATCCGGTTGAAGGGAGGGGGGCGGGCCTACCCCGCCGAAGGCACCAGCGCCGCGCTCTGCGGCCGCCACCGCGCGGCGCTCTCGCGCAGCTCCTCCATCTCCTTCCAGTAGCTCTCGACCGCCCCGCGCCCCTGGTCGCTCAGGCGCACCAGGGTCTGGGTCTTCTTCTCCACGAAGCGCTTCTCGATCTCGACCATCCCCGCCTCTTCCAGCTTCGAGAGGTGGGAGGAGAGGTTCCCCTTGCTGAGGCCGGTGATCCGCTGCAGGAACAGGAAGTCGGCCCGCTCGCAGGCCGAGAGCGCGGTCAGGATGGCCAGCCGGGCGGGATCGTGCACCAGCCGGTCCAGATTCGCGAGCTGTTCGAACGGGGTGGTGCTCATGATTACTCCTCCACCGCGGGCTTGAAAAACCGGACGAGCTGCCAGTGATCGATCAGGCCGGCCAGGATCATCGCGGCGCCGCAGAGGAGCAGCGCCACCCAGGGATGAACCAGTGCCGGAATCAGGGGGTCTAGAAGGAGAATGACCTTCCCCTCCGTCCAGACGAGATACCCCAGGAAGGTGCCGACAGCCGCAAGCCCCAGCAGCACGACTGCGAAGGCCAGGTAGTGCCTCTGGGATGGACGGCGCTCCCTCCAGAGCCAGACGCCGAGGAAGAAGGAGCCGTAGAGGACCAGCATCATCTGCCCACCGACGGCCCTGACCGTGGAGCCCGACAGGAAATTCGGGCTGATCGTTGCCCAGATCCCTTCGGTCCAGGATGGGTTCGCCTCGACCACGGAATCCAGCCCGATCCGATACCCCTTGCCCAGGAGATCTCCCTCCTCGACTCGGATGGTCGGGGTGACCGCCTGGAAAACCGCGAAAAGAGCGAAAGCCAGCCCCACGGTGCTCAAGACCTGCCGCGCGGACGGCGGCAACCGCCGAAAGTCCTGGATTCGTGGCGTGGGGCCGGCCGGGCTGAACGACAGGGACTCGAGCACCACGGCATCATCCGCTTGCGGCTCCACCTCCCCGAACCGGCTCCGGTAGTACGACCCCGCACGGAACATCAGGACGAAAGCCGTCAGGATGAACGCGCCCCGGAGCAGCACCGGCCAGCTCGAAAAATAGGTGGTGCCTCCCACGCTCAGCGTCAACAAGCCCAGAGGCACCAGGTACCGCAACCCCTGGAGGTCGTTGAAATGGCGCGTGACGAATCGGATGCGATCGAGGTTCTGGGATTCCATTTCGGCCTCCTTGATGAACCGGTCTGTACTGCAAACCAATTCTCGCCCGGGAAGTTCTGGATGTCAACTGGTTTCCGGTCGCAAACTTCTCCCCAGATCCCAAGATCTCGATATATGCTGTACTCCCATGCGTCACAACGTCTTCCTCCTCTCCGCTCTTCTGGCGACTGCCCTCGCCTGCCGCAAGGAACCCGCGCCCGCTCCGAAGCCCGGCGCTCCTCCCCCGCCCGCTCCCGAGATCGCGCGGGCCACGCGGGAGACGACGCATCCGGTGATCTTCGTCGGGCTCGACGGGGCGGACTGGGAGCTGCTCGACGACTACATGGCCGCCGGCACCATGCCCAACCTCGCGGCCCTGGCGCGCGAGGGGCGGACGGCGACGCTGAAGACGATCCAGCCGCCCCTCTCGCCGCTGGTCTGGACGACGATGATGACCGGCGCCTCCCCGCTGGAGCACGGCATCCTCGACTTCACCCGGCGCAACCCGGCGACCGGCGCGCTCGAGCCGATCCCCAGCAGCGAGCGGAAGGTGCCGGCGATCTGGAACATGGCCGCCGACGGCGACAAGAGCGTCGCCGTCTTCGGCCTCTGGGCCACCTGGCCGGCCGAGCCGGTCAAGGGGCTGCTGGTGGCGGACCGCTTCTCCTCCTTCACCTCGCGCGACCACGAGCCGCCCCCCGGCACCGTCTATCCGCCGGAGCAGGAGGCCTGGGCGCGCGAGACGCTCGCCAAGACCGAGGCCGCGGTGGGCTACGACGCCCTCCACGCCTACCTCCCCTGGCTGACCGCCGAGGATTACGAGAAGGCCGCCGCCGATCCCGACCCCTACGCCAAGCCGGTGAGCGCGCTGCGCCGCATCCTGGTCGAGACCCGCGCCTACCAGGCGCTCGCGACCTCCTGGCTCACCCGCGAGAAGCCGGACCTCGCCGTCGTCTACTTCCAGGGGACGGACACCCTCGGCCACGTCTTCGCGCCCTGGGCGCCCCCCCGCCAGGAGGCGGTCAAGCCCGAGGACTTCGAGCGCTACTCCCACGTGCCGGAGCTCTATTTCGCCGAGATCGACCGCATGCTGGGCGAGATCCGCAAGCTCGCCGAGGCCCGCGGCGCCGTGCTGATGATCGCCTCCGATCACGGCTTCCGCTGGAAGGCGGGGCGCCCCGGGCGGCTGGCGAGCGCCGCCGCCGCGACCGCCGGCCGCTGGCATCGCGAGGAGGGGATCTACCTGCTCTGGGGGCCGGATATCGAGGCGGATTCCAACCGCGGACACGGCGAGGTCGGCCAGGTCGCCTCCACGCTCCTGGCGCTCCTCGGCCTGCCGCCGGGCGACGGCGTCGCCGGCCCTCCCTTGCCGGGGGTCGAGGCCGTCCACGCGGAGCTCGCCGATTACCGGGCCCACTATCAAGCCGGCCCCCGAGGTCCAGGGGAACGAGGAGGCGAACGCGGAGGAGGTCGAAAAGCTCCGCGCCCTCGGGTATCTGGGATCCAAAGAAGCCGGTGCCCAGGAGACCGCCGCCGCCGGGACCGCCGCACCGTCGCCGACCCGCACCGCCGGCTCCTACAACAACGAGGGGCTCATCCGGCGCGAGCGCGGGGAGATGGAGGCCGCCGTGGCCTCGTATGAGAAGGCCCTCACGGTCGATCCCCAGAACGCCTCGGCGATGTGGAACCTGAGCGATCTGCTCCACTCCCAGCACCGCGATCTCGACCGCTCGGACGATCTCCTGCTGCGCTCGCTCGCCGCCGGCCTCCCCGAGGGGATCGACTTCACCGTCGGCCGCACCGTGGCCTACGCCCGCGGCGGCGAATCCGAGCGCGCCTTGAAGCTGCTCGAGCAGGCTCTCGCCGCCAAGCCCCAGGACCCCCGCCTCCACCTGCTCCGCGGCCGCTACCGCCTGGAGCGCCACCAGTGCGAGAAGGCCCTGGGCGACTTCGAGGCCGCGGCCCGCTCGGATTCGAAAAACGCCCTCGCCTTCGCCTCCGTGGGGCTCGCCCGCCTCTGCATCGGCGACGGCGAGGGAGCGGCCGCCAGCTTCCACCGCTCGCTCGCGATCAATCCCAATCAGCCCGAGATCCGGCGGGCGCTGGGGCAGATCGGGGGGTAGACTTAGATGGGAGACAGAGGTCCCGATCCGCGAGATGTACGAGATGTATATGAGAAGTCGGATTGCCACCCCCGCCCTCCTCGCCACCCTCACTCTCGCGGCCTGTACCGGAATCCCCTCTCCCCGCACGCCCCCAGAGGCCCAGGAGGAGCTCACCGAAAAAGCCGACGCCAGCCGCAAACAGGAAGAGTGGTTCCTGCAACGCCTGCGGGAAGCCGACGGCGCCGTCCGGGAAAACGCGACCGCCTCCGCTTCGCAAAAATGGCAGGCATGGTCCATCCGAGCCGGCAAGGCCGCTTCGCCGCTGGGCGCGCGGGTCTGGCAGGAGGCCGGCCCCAACAACATCGCGGGGCGCGTGCTCGCGGTCGCCTTCGATCCCACCGATCCCGATGTGATCTGGGCCGGCAGCGCCGGCGGCGGCCTCTGGCGGACGGGGGACTTCGGCCAGACCTGGAAGCAGATGGGGGGCGATCGCCTGCCGAGCCTCTGGATCGGCGCCATCGCGGTCGATCCCAACCACCCCAAAGTCGTCTACCTGGGGACCGGCGAGGCGAACGTGACCGTATACGGCTATGGCGGCTATGGCGGTCTGCTGAAGACGGCCGATGGCGGCCAGACCTTCACCAGGATCCCGCTGCCCGAGCCCGCCTTCTACCGCATCCTCGTCTCCCCCGCCGATTCCAATCTCGTGCTGACGGCGGCCAGGGGCGGCCTCTACCGGTCGGCGGACGCCGGCGGTCATTTCGCCAAGGTGCTGCCGGGGAGGATCACCGATCTCGCCCAGGACCCGAAGCGGCCTTCCCGGTTCCTCGCCGTGTGCGAGGCGCCGACTTTTTCCGATACCAACGCCGGCCTCTACGAGTCTTTGGACGCCGGCCTGACCTGGCACCGCCTGGGTAATCTGGGAACAGGGGGGCTGCCCTCTCCGTTCCAATGGGGGCGCGCCGCCATCGCCTTCGCGCCCGCCCCTTCCCGCACGCTGTACCTCGCCCTCGCCGCGCGCACCCCCGAGGGGCCGACCCTCTTCCGCTCGCTGGACGACGGCGCGACCTGGACCGCCCAGCAGTACAACAGCCGGCAGGGCTATCGGGGGGTAAATTTCTACGGCGCCCATCTCGACGTGCAGTCCGAGTCCGTCATCTCCCAGGCGAACGGCTTCTCCATCCTGATCTCCCGCGACGGCGGCCTCAGTTGGCAGCCCGCCGGCGGGAACTGGCACCTCGATACCCACGGCATCGTCACCCACCCGCGGGACCCCAATCGCAGGGTCCTCGCGACCGACGGCGGAGTCGCGGTCTCGTCCGATGGCGGCGCCACCTTCCAACGGGTGGACCGCGGCTTCCCCACCGTCCAGGTCTACACCTGCGCGATCGGGCTCCGCGATTCCTCCTCTCTCTTCGGCGGCACCCAGGACAACGCCATCAACATCTACCGGGGAGCCGCCGATGGCGCCTGGGAGATCAGCCAGCCGCCCCGGCGCGGGGACATCACGGGAATCAGCGTCCATCCCGGCCGGCCGGAGGAGGTCGTGACCGTGACGGCGGAGGCCCTGGGCCTCGGCATCAGCGTCAACGAGGGGCGGACCTGGCAGTCGGGCCGCGACGAGGTTCCGGCCGGCCTCGGCGCCTTGCTCTGGTTCACCCGGCTGGCGCGCAGCCCGCTCCACCCGGAGCAGCTCTACTTCGGGCAGGGCACCCACCTGGAAACCTCTCTCAACGGCGGCCGGAGTTGGGAAGCGACCCGGGTCCGGCAGTCCGGCGACGACCCCAGCCTCTCCATCGTCGAGGTCGCCGT
The DNA here is from genome assembly GCA_963761645.1 of uncultured Acidobacteriota bacterium. Taxonomy (GTDB): domain Bacteria; phylum Acidobacteriota; class Thermoanaerobaculia; order Multivoradales; family UBA5704; genus DATARR01. Next base: position 12,437 of record CAVXIG010000002.1, on the reverse strand, counting down.
CTCCCCCGCCGTCGACGGCGAGCTCTGGACGATCTGGACCGACGGCAAAGTCCTCCTCTCCGCGGACGGCGGCGGCACCTGGGAGGAGCGCTCGCCCCCCGGTGGCGCGCGGGCCGGCATGCGGATCAGCGCCGGGCCGGTTCCCGGCACCGCCTACGCGGTGTTGAGTGGCACCACCGGCGCCCGCCTGTTCCGCACCCGCGACCACGGCCTCACCTGGATCGACATCAGCAGCGGGCTGCCGAATCTTCCGCTCAATGCCGTCCTCGCCGACCCCCGCGCCGCCGGCCGCCTGTTCGTGGCCACCGACGCCGGCGTGGCATTTTCCCAGGACGACGGCGCGACCTGGCAGGACGCCAGCGGCGCGCTGCCGAACGCGGTCGTGCTCGACCTCTGCCTCGATCCGGCCTCCGGCCGCCTCGCCGCCGCCACCTACGGCCGCGGCCTCTGGGAGCTCGAGGCCCCGCCCCCCTGCCAGCCGGACGCGACCACGCTCTGCCTCAATGACAACCGTTTCGAGGTGAAGGCGAGCTGGGCCACGACCACCAGCACCGGCGCCGGGCAGGCCCGCCCGCTGACCGCCGACACCGGCTACTTCTGGTTCTTCGATTCCGCCAACGTCGAGGCGGTCGTAAAAGTGATCGACGGCTGCGGTGTCAACCAGAGCTTCTGGACTTTCGCGGGGGGCCTGACCGACGTCCGGACCGTCCTCACCGTCCGCGACACCCAGACCGGCAGCGTCAAGACCTACACCAATCCCCAGGGCCGGGCGTTCCAGCCCATCCAGGATGTCGACGCCTTCCCATCCTGCAACGTGCCGTCGAACGCGACCGCGGCGGACAGCGCCCCGATCCCTTCGAGCCGCGCGGTCTCCGGCTCCTCCCTCCTCCTCAACGAGGACCGCTTCAAGGTCGACGTGACCTGGGAGATTCCGGACGGCACCAAGGGGACCGGCGTGCCGGTGGCACTGACCAGCGACACCGGATATTTCTGGTTCTTCGCGCCCGGCAACGTCGAGATGGTGATCAAGGTCCTGCGCGGCTGCGGCGTCAACGGCAGCTACTGGGTCTTCGCCGGCGGATTGACCAACGTAAAAACGGTCCTCAAGGTGACCGACACCGTCACCGGCAAGGTCCGGACCTACGTCAACCCGCAGAGCACGTCGTTCCAGCCGATCCAGGACGTGGACGCGTTCGCGGTCTGCCGGTAAGGCAACCGCAGGTCGCCCTATAACCTGCGCCCTACGTACACACGGGCTCCGGCAGCCCCTGATAAACTGGGCAGACTACGAACGGGCAGGAGGCCGAGCCCCCAAGAGGAGATTCAAATGCGGCAGGAGTCCAGGCTTTCGCGGTCCGTTCCAAGGTTGCTTCCGGTGTTGCTATGCGCGGCCCTGGCGACCGCCGCCTTCGCGCATGACACCTGGCTGGTGGCACAGCGCTCTACCGTGCCGGCGGGAGGTTCGGTGACGCTCGACTTGACGAGCGGCATGGCCTTCCCCGCTCTCGACTATGCCATCAAGCCCGACCGCGTCGCCCGGGCGTCCGTCCGGCTGGCCGGCAAGACCTCCCAGATCAAGGGCCGGAAATCCGCCGCCCATTCGCTTCGCTTCTCCGCTCCCTTGGCCGAGACTGGGATCGCGACGATCTGGGTGGAGCTCGCGCCCAAATCGCTCGACCTCAAGCCGGCTCAGGTCAAGGAGTATCTGGACGAGATCGGCGCCTCCCCGGAGATCCGCCGTGCCTATGAGGCGGCGCCGGAGCCCAGACGCTGGCGCGAGGTCTACGCCAAGCATACGAAGACCTTCGCGCGCGTCGGTCAGCCTCAGGAGGACCGGTCGTGGGCGGAGCCTGTCGGCATGGCCCTGGAGATCGTCCCCGAGAAGGACCCCTCCACCCTGCATGCCGGCGACGATCTGCCGGTGCTCGTGATCCGGCAGGGGAAGCCGGCCCTTCGTTCCCCGTCGGGCTCGTGCGGGAAGGGGACGCGCACGGCACCCTCAAGAGCACCGACGCGGCCGGACGTGTGATCTTCCGGCTCGATCACGCGGGACGCTGGATGCTCCGGGGCACCGACCTACGCCGCTCGACGAAGCCCGCGACGGATTGGGAGAGCGATTTCACGACGTTGACGCTCGTCGTGCTTAGACGACCCGGTAGCGGCGGCGTTGAGGCGACCTGCGGTCGCCCTCAACGCCGCGATGTTCGCGATGCGGTATGCTCATCCCTCAGATCCAATTAAAACCGCAATGCGGCACAGGAGATTTTGCATGAAAAACCGTCGCGCGTCTTTGGCCGTGGCCCTGTTCGGGCTCCTTCTGTGGATGGTCTCCCCCGCTTCGGCCCGGGCCGACAATGTCGACGATTATGTTCAGGCCCAGATGCGGGGGCAGAAGATCCCCGGTCTCTCGATCGCCGTCGTCCAGGACGGCAAGGTCGTCGAGGCGCAGGGTTATGGGCTGGCGAACGTCGAGCTGAACGTCGTCGCCACGCCCGAGACCATCTATCAGTCGGGCTCGATCAGCAAGCAGTTCACGGCGACGTTGGCGATGATGCTGATCGAGGAAGGCAAGATGGGCCTGGAAGACCCGGTCAGCAAGTACATTCCGGAGGCGCCGGCGATCTGGAAGGACATCACCCTGCGCCGCCTGCTGACGCATACGTCGGGGATCTCGAACGGTCTCTACGCCAAAATGGACATGCGCAAGGACTACACCGAGGACGAGATCGATCCAGCTGATCGCGCGCGCAGCCGCTCGACTTTCAGCCCGGCGAGAAGTGGAACTACAGCAATCCCGGGTACGTGACGCTCGGCATCCTGATCCATAAGGTGACGGGCAAGTTCTACGGCGACCTGCTCCGGGAGAGGATCTTCAGGCCGCTCGGCATGACCACCGCGCGCATCATCGACGAAGCCGACATCATCCCGAACCGCGCCGCCGGCTACCGGCTGGTCGACGGCCAGCTGAAGAATCAGGAATGGGTCTCCCCCACGCTCAACACCACCGCCGACGGCGCCATCTATCTCACCGTCCTCGATATGGCGAAGTGGGACGCGGCGCTGTATTCGGAAAAGCTGCTCAAGCGGGCTTCGCTCGACTTGATGTGGACGCCGGTGAAGCTCAACGACGGCAAGACCGAGAACTATGGCTTCGGCTGGCAGATCAACGAGTACCACGGCCACCGTCTCATCCAGCATGGCGGGGCCTGGCAAGGTTTCACCGCGCAGATCTCCCGCTACGTCGACGACAAATTGACGGTCATCGTGATGACCAACCTGGCGGGGGGCCGGCCGGGCAAGATCGGGCGCGGCCTCGCGGCTCTTTATGACGCCGATCTCAAGCCCGCGGAGCACAAGGCTGTACCGATAGAGGCGAAGGTCTTCGACGCCTACACGGGCGGGTACGAGATCGAGCCCGGATACGTGGCCACCCTCTCGCGCGAGGGGGACAGGTTCTGGGTGAAATTTCCGGACAACTCGCCGCCCATGGAGATCTTCGCCGAATCGAACACGACGTTCTTCGTCAAGGGCGAGGAAATACAGATCACCTTCGTCAGGGACGCCAGCGGAGCGGTGACGCACCTGCTCCTGGATCAGGTCGGCTCGCAGCTCAAAGGCCCAAAGGTCAAATAAGGCGCCGCCGCGGGGCAGCGGCGCCTGGGGCTGGCCTCACCAGCCGGTGCGCCTGCCAGTTCGGGGCGAAGAGGAAGTCGTCGGAGGCCGAGTTGAACTCGTCCTGGCACGAGGCGCAGCATGGGTGGGTCTGCTCGCAACGGTCGTGCTCGCCGCAGTCGACCGTCCAGGCGCTGGTGCCGAGGATGGCGTTGCAGCCGGCGCCGCAGCGGGACCGGCAGTTGGAGGAATTCGGCCCGGTGGCGAGCGTTTCCCCGATCAGCCCATGATCAGTCGCATCATGGTAGAGCGTCGCCGAGGTGATGCCGCAGAGGTTGGTCCAGCTCTTCGTCAGCGGGGCCACGATGCGCCCGATCCGCACCTGCGAGAGCGGGTGCGCACCCCAGAGGTTCGCTCCGCGCAGCAGCATCACGCCCTCGGGAGTCTCGTCATCCCCCTCGAGCGCCAGGGCAGAACCGAGTGAGCGAAACAGAAAGCGATCTGTCGGGGTGATCGTCAGGCTCTTCGGGTACGAGGGCTCAGCGGTGCGCTGGTTGGTGTCCACCAGCAGCTCGAACCTGCCGCAGCCGGTGAGGTCGTACTCGACCCGCAACAGGCCTCCGCCGATCGTGTAACTGTGGAAGGCCAGATCTGCGAGCGCGGTCCGCAGCGTTCCCCGTCTCGCCCGGCTCCCGGCGGCGGCTCAGATCATTTTGAGATCGGCGGGCGGCGCCACGGTCAGACCTTCCTGCAGTCCTCAGCCGGCGAGCTCCGCGGGCGACAGAAGGACCCAGAGCTCCCGTGCGAGAGGCCGCGGCATGTCGCTTGCCGGTTCGGCTCCCGAGAACCAGAAAGCTTGGAACCAGAACCGCCACAGCCAAGACGACACTTTTTCCTACGCTTTTTCCCCAATCGTGCATGCAGCCACCTTCCCTTCAGTTCAGGCGCCTGAGGCCGGCGCCCGGACCATGCCTCTTCTCAGGCATGTCAAGGAAAAGACAGATTTCACGGTAACTACTCAAGAAGGTGCTCCAGGCCCGGAAGAGCAAGCATCGGCCTCATCTTTAATTGACCTGCTTTTTTGCCTGGCTTGCTTCTTTGGCACAAAGCTGTTTACCATGACCTCAGATGCCGCCGCCCTGACCAACGAAAGGATCCCGTCACCGTGCTGAAGCACCCGAGCACGTTCCTTTCCGTCGCCATGTCCTTCGGTGCCCTCGCCACCGTGCCTCGTGTTTGTCGCCTTGCACGGAACCACCCCCCAGGCGGTTGAGGGTCTAACCGCCCATTATCTGGCAGCTTCTTATGGCTGTCCAGGTCCTTATCATCTTGTTCTTCACGATGAAATGGCTTCCGCGGTCACCAAGACAGGCTGCTGCCCATCCTGGGTCTCCAAGTCAGCGCTGCGCTAGTCGCAGCGATGCCTGTATTGTTGTTTCATTGGTAGGGATACGCTCCAGGTAAGGATACGCTCCAGCCCCTTCAAGAGCTCCTCTCGAGTCTTGGAGGGGCATCACCTGAAAACGAGACACACAATCCCGAGCAGGACCAGTCGTTCGACCAGTACCAGCCAGGAAGAGAAACTGAAGGCCGACCAACACAACCCGCTCCAACCATCGTTCCCGCGAAGTCAGGGGGAACGTTCCCTGACTCTACTTTACTCCGTCGGCAGTGCGCGGGAATGGTAGGCTCCGGGTCTGGAGAGGAAGATGACCCTGCAAGAGCTATTCGGTATCGAGCTTCCGATCATTCAGGCCCCTATGGCGGGAGTGCAGGGCAGCGCGCTGGCGGTGGCGGTGTCCAATGCCGGCGGGCTGGGGTCGCTCCCCTGCGCCATGCTGAGCCCCGACGCGATGCGCAACGAGCTGGCGGCGATCCGGGCACAGACCAGCCGGCCGTTCAACGTAAACTTCTTCTGCCATACCCCGCCCGCGGTCAGCGCCGAGCGCGAAGCGGGCTGGCGGGCGGCGCTTTCGCCCTACTTCAAAGAGCTCGGGATCGATCCCAGCTCCTTTTCCGCCGGGCCTGGACGCGCCCCCTTCAACTCCGAAGCCGCCGATGTCCTCGACGAATTCAAGCCCGCTGTCATGAGCTTTCATTTCGGCCTGCCCTCGGCCGACCTGCTGGCCCGCGTGCGGTCCTGGGGCTCGAAGATCATCTCCTCGGCGACCACCGTCGACGAGGCGCGCTGGCTCGAGGCGCAAGGGGTGGATGCCGTCATCGCGCAGGGCCTCGAGGCGGGCGGGCACCGCGGCATCTTCCTGTCGGACGATCTGACGACCCAGGTGGGGACATTCGCGCTGTTGCCGCAAGTCGTGCGGGCGGTGAAGGTCCCGGTGATCGCCGCCGGCGGCATCGCGGATGCGAAGGGCGTCGCCGCCGCCCTCGAGCTCGGCGCCGCGGGGGTGCAGGTCGGCACGGCGTATCTGCTCTGCCCGGAGGTCGCCACCAGCACCGTGCATCGCGCCGCGCTGAAGAGCGAGGCCGCCCGCCACACGGCGCTGACCAACATCTTCTCGGGCCGGCCGGCGCGCGGCATCGTCAATCGCATCGTCCGCGAGCTGGGCCCCATCTCCACGGCCGCGCCCGCCTTTCCGCTGGCCGCCTCCGCCATGGCTCCCCTGCGCGCCAAGGCCGAAGCCCAGGGCAACGGTGATTTCTCGCCTCTGTGGTCGGGGCAGAACGCCAGCGGGTGCAGGGAGATCCCGGCAGCCGATCTCACGCGGGAGCTGGCCGCGGATCTGTCGGGGCACCCCGATCGATAACGCAGGTTAACGCGCGGCACTCTCCTGCGCGATCATGACTTGTACGCGGGAGAGCAACGCAGGAACGTCCTGCCGAATGGCATCCCAGAGGATGTCCAGGTCGAGGGCAAAGTAGGCGTGGGCAACAAAGTCGCGCAGGCCCGCGATCTCACGCCAAGCGATGTCCGAATACCTATCCCGCAACTCCGGAGGCAGCTTCTTGACCGCTTCCCCGATGACGTGCAGGTTGAACAGGACGGAGTCAAATCTCATCTCGTCCACGAACACCTGATCCCGGGGCAGCCCCGCGGTGTAACGGACGATTCGCTCGCAGCTTTTTTTGATGTCTTCCAGCAGTAGGATGGAGCTACGCAACACGGATGGCGTCCTTCTCGACGAAGGGGCGGACCCCCTCCCGGAGACCCGACTCGGTAATCAGGTCCACCCGGACGCCCAAGAGGTCTTCGAGGAAAATTCGCAGCTTCATGTAGGCGGAAAAGGTGGGAGAGGCCCGAAAGCTCACGAGGAGGTCGACGTCGCTGTCGGCGGCGGCTTCTCCACGCGCTACGGAGCCGAAGAGACGGAGAGACTCCACCCCGAATCTCTCGATGTCGGCTCGATGTGCCGCCAGCAATGCCAGAACGTCATCACGCCCCATGGACCTCGCCTCCATGTTTCAACAGTACTGTAATCCATCCAGTACCGCCACTCCAGCCCTGGCAGGTCACCCCTGGAAGCATTCCTCCCCGCCATTTGTTCTCGCCTGTAGAGCTTCACCTTGCCGTCGCGGGCGGCGGCTGGTACCGTGTCGTCACACTTTTCGCAATCGAGAGTTTATGTCCGCCAGATCGCTTTCGAAACAAGCACGTCTGCTCCTCACCGAGTCCCGGTACCTCCTGCCGGCGGTCTTCGTGGGGTTCTACATGGTCGTCTGGCTGCTGACGCGGCTGGGGTTGCTCCTGTTCCAGCACGCCCTGACGCAGAATGGCGTGGCGGCGGTGCTGAAATCGCTGGCCGTGGGCGAGGCGTTCGACCTCGTCTCGGTCCTCTGGCTCGCGGCGCCGATGGTCCTCTTCCTCACCGTCCTCCCGGAGCGGTGGTTCCGGTGGCGGGTGACGCGCGGGTTCCTCTTCCTCTGGATGGCGGTCGCCGCCTTCTCGGGTCTGTTCGTAGCGGCGGCCGAGTACTTCTTCTTCGAGGAGTTCAACGGCCGCTTCAACTTCGTGGCGGTGGACTACCTGATCTACCCCACCGAGGTGGTGGACAACATCTGGCAGAGCTACCACACCGGCATCATCCTGACCGTGATCGGCATCGCCACGCTGGCTCTGCTCTACGTGCTCGGCCGGCCGATGCGGGCGGCTTGGCTGCATCGGGCCTCGCGGTTGCAGCGCCTGGCCTTTCTGGGTGTTTACGCGACGCTGCTCGCCGCGGCCACGCTGGTGATCTCGCCGGCGCTGGCGCGCATCTCGGCCGACCGCGCGCTCAACGAGCTGGCGGGCAACGGCTACTACTCCTTCTGGATGGCCCTGCTGGGCTCGGATGCTCCCTATGAGGGGCTGTACGCGACCCGGCCGCAGGCCGCCAACCTCGCGCGCCTGCACCGGCTGCTCGCGGAGCCGGCGGCCGCGACGGCCGCGTTCGCGGCGGACTCGACGCTGCGCCCCATCCTCCCCCTGAACCCGGAGCGGAAGATGAACGTGGTGATCGTGCTCGAGGAGAGCCTCGGCTCGGAGTTCATCGGCGCCCTCGATACCGAGGTCAAGCGGGACACGAAGGAGAGCCTGACGCCGCAGTTCGACGCTCTGACGCGGGAAGGGACGCTGCTCACCCACGCCTTCTCGACCGGCAACCGGACGATCCGGGCGATCGAGGCGACCACGTCCTCGCTGCCGCCGCTGCCCGGCGAGTCGATCGTGCGGCGCGACAAGTCGGTGGACCTCTTCACCCTCCCCGAGCTGCTGAAGAGCCGGGGCTATCAGACGATGTTCGTCTATGGCGGCCGGGCGCTCTTCGACGGCATGGGCAAGTACCTGAGCCACAACGGGGTGGACAAGATCGTCGATCAGAAGGACTTCCCCGACGGCACGTTCACCACCGCCTGGGGCGCCTGCGACGAGGCGATCTTCACCAAGGCGCTGCGGGAGATGGACGGCCTCGCGGCCACGGGTAAACCTTTCTATTCGCTGGTGCTCAGCGTCTCGAACCACCGGCCGTTCACCTTCCCGCAGGACCAGATCAAGGCGGAGCCGCGCTTCCACCGGCGGGAGAACGTGGTGCGCTACGCCGATCACGCGCTCGGCCGTTTCATGCGCGAGGCGAAGAGCCACGACTTCTACAAGAACACGGTGTTCGTGCTGATGGGCGATCACGGCGCCCGGGTCTACGGCGCGGCGGAGATCCCGCTGGCGAGCTACCAGGTGCCGATCCTCATCGTTGCCCCCGGCCTGGTGCCGGCCGGCGCGCGGCTGGACACGATCGCCTCCTCGCTCGACGTGCCGCCGACGGTCCTCGGCCTCATGGGGATGGGCTACGACTCGAAGTTCTTCGGCCACGACCTGTTCCGGATCGACCCCTCGGCCGGGCGGGCTTTGATGACGCACAACAACGACATCGCCCTGATGCGAGGGAACCGCATGGCGGTGCTCGGCCTTCATGAATCGGCCGACCTCTACGATGTGAATCCGGCGACCGGCGAGATGGCTCCGATCAAGAAACCGGACGCCGCGGGCCGCGAGCTGATCGAGGACGCGATCGCCTACTTCAACGGCGCCGACCGCCTCTACCGCGGCGGCGCCTATGCATTCCAGCCCAGCCGATCCCAGGAGCGGCTGGCGAAAAAGCGTCGTCCCCCCGCCCCAGCCGCCGCCGTAACCCTCGGCGCCGCCGCTCTGGAGAACGGCGGCCGGTAGATCAGCCTTACGCCGCCTCCACCTTCCCCTCGCAGGGGATCGGCAGCCGCACCTCGAAGCAGGTCTCGCCGGGCTTGGATTCGAAGCTTATCTCCCCCCGGTGGCGGGTCTTGACGATGCGGCGGGCGATGTCCAGCCCGAGGCCGCTCCCCTCCCCCATCTGCTTGGTCGTATAGAACGGCTCGAAGATGCGCTTCTCGACGTCGCCGGGGATGCCGGGGCCGTCGTCGAGAATGTCGACGACCGCCTCGTCCCGCTGGCGGGAGGTGCGGAGGGTGAGCGTGCCCTTGCCCTTCTCTTTCATCGCGTCGATGGCGTTGTCGATCAGGTTGGTCCAGACCTGGTTGAGCTCGCTGCCGTAGGCGCAGACCCGGGGCAGGCCGCGGTCGTACGGCGCGGACGATCTCGATATTCCCCTTGCGCAGCTTGTGGGCGAGGATCTTGAGGGTGCTCTCCAGGCCCTCGTGGAGGTCGATCTCCTGCTGCGGCGCCTGATCCATGTAGGAGTACTCCTTGATCGCGGCCACCAGCTCGGAGATGCGGCCGGTGCTCTGCTCCACCTGATCCAGCAGCTCGGCGAGGTTGAGCATCCCCTCGATCCAGGGGAGGACGCAGCTCAGGGATTCATCGCCGACGCGGTCGGCGATCGCCGTCAGCCGCTCGGGGCCGAGCCCGGAGCAGACGAGGGTGGGAGCGAGGCGCCAGGGCTCCTCGACGTTGCGCTCCTCGAGCCACTCGGTCACCGCGTCCTCGAGGTCGCTCTGGGCCATCGGATCGAGATGCTGCCGGTCGCCGCGCTGGGCGATCGCCGCGAGCGCTTCCCGCTGGACCTCGCTCATCACCTGCCGCTCCTCGGCGGTGAACGGCCGCTCGCGCTCCAGGACCAGGGACTGCAGGCGAGCGGGAATCGCGGAGCTGCCCCGCCGACCGCGCCGCCGCCGCGGCCGGATTGTTGAGCTCGTGGGCGAGGCCGGCGGAGAGCTTGCCGAGGGCGGCCATCTTCTCCTGCTGGCGGAGCTGGGCGTCGACGTCGGTCGTCCGCCCGGCCATGGCGGTGAGCACGACGCGGGCGACCGCCGGGCATTCGGCGATCAGGCGGCGGAACTTGTCGGGCGCGACGCGGATCACCCGGCTCCGCCCGCCGACAGCCGGTGGCGATAGCCGGTTCGCCGGTCAGCATCGGTCTCGCCGGTCCCCTCGCCCGACTGAAGATGGCGGCGAGCTGCTCCTCGCCGCCGACCGTCTTGGTGACGCGGACCTCACCGGCGAGAACGACGCAGAGTTGTCGTCCGTGCTCCCCTCGGTGAACAGGCCGGCCCCGGGCTCGATCGAGCTCGTCCCCTCCGCGCCGTCGAGCTCCAGGGCATACCACTCGAGCCTGGGAAGAGCGCCTCCTCGTTCAGGTCGTGAAGCGGGAAATTCCGCAGGTTTTCGGCCAGATCAAGCCCGCTGAGGTATTCATGGACGAACGGGATCGCGATCGACCCTCGCCGACGCCCGAGGCCACGCGCTTGACGGAGCCCTGGCGCACGTCGCCGACGGCGAAGATGCCCGGCACGCTCGTCTCGAGCAGGAACGGATCGCGGTCGAGTTTCCAACCCTGCGGACGCTTGCCTCGCGCATCAGCTCCCGGCCGCTGGATGAATCCGAGCTTGTCCCGCTCGACGACCCCCTCCAGCCAGTCCGTGCGCGGCTGGGCGCCGATGAGATGAAGACCGAGCGGGCGGGATGGTCGTCGTTTCCTCCGCTCTGCGTGATGGACCGATGACTCCAGGTGCTCGTCGCCGTGGGCCTCCGCGACGTTGGCGTGGTGCCCGACGTGGATGTTGGGGGTGGATCCGATCTCGTCGACGAGGTACTGGGACATCGCCTTGTCGAGGGAGTCTCCGCGCACGAGCATGACCACTCGGCGGGCGTACCGCGAGAAGTACATCGCGGCCTGGCCCGCGGAGTTCGCGCCGCCGACGATGTAGACGTCCTCGTTCGGCACGCGATCGCTTCCGTGATCGCGCCGCCGTAGTAGACGCCCGCGCCGGTGAAGCGCTCGAGGCCGGGAGTCCAGCTTGCGGTACGGGAGCCGGTGGCGAGCAGCAGGGTGTGGCAGCCGACCTCGCGCCCATCCGAGAGGGTGACGAAGCGGTAGGGTCCTCGACGCGGACCGCGTTCGCCTCCTGCGGCGTGAGGATCTCGACGCCGAACGCTGGGCCTGGGTCACCGCGCGGCGGGTCAGGTCGCCGCCGGAGAGCCCCGAGGGGAAGCCGAGGTAGTTCTCGATCCGCGAGCTGGTCCGGCCTGGCCGCCGGGGGCTTCCCGCTCCACCATCACCGTGCGCAGCCCTTCGCACGCACCGTAGACCGCCGCCGCCAGCCCCGCCGGTCCTCCGCCGACGATCACCACGTCGTAGACCTTCTTCTCCGCATGGATCCTCAAGCCGATCTTCTCCGCGACCTGCTCGGTGGCCCCGGCTCGACGAGCCGGGAGCCGTCCGCGAAGAGGAGCGTCGGCATGTGCAGTCCCGTCGCTGCCGAGCGAATCGCTAGCAGTGCCCGCACCTCGGGGTCCCGATCCGCGGTCTCGACGTCCACCCACTGGTACGGCACGTGGCTGCGCGCGAGGAAGTCGCGAATCTCGTACGCGCCGCGGGTTCCAGCGCGCGCCGAGGATGCGGATGCCGGAGAACGGCGGCCGGAAGGAGCCCTGCCAGTCGCCGAGGAGGTCGTCGAGGACGGGATAGAGCTCGCCGCTCGGGCGGATCCCACGGCTTGAGGAGGTAGTGCTGGATGCGCGCCGTCGTTGATGGCCCGGATGGCGGCGTCGGTGTCCGCGTAGGCAGTGAGCAGGACGCGTTTGGCGTCCGGATAGAGCTGCTGTGCGGCCTGTTTCAGAAAGAGGACGCCGCTCATCTGCGGCATGCGCTGGTCGACGAGCATGAGCGCCACCGGGTCGCCGCGCTGCTTGAGACGGCGGAGGAGGTCGAGCGCACGCGGCACCCGATTCCCGCGGCCATGACGCGATAGCGATCGCCGTAATGGCGGCGCAGGTCGCGCTCGACCGCGCGCAATACGTCGCGGTCGTCATCGACGGAGAGGAGTACGGGTTTGGCCATGGGTTCGCTGCTCCTCGCTTTCCGGGTGGCGCACTCCGGGGGAAATATACAGGAGGTGTCAAG
>CAVXIG010000001.1:0-22568 GCA_963761645.1 uncultured Acidobacteriota bacterium | reverse complement strand
GCAACGACATCAAGGCGAGCTGAAATACGGCCTTCACGGGCTCCGGCTTCGGCGCCGGTGCTCCACGCGGCGCCTCCGGGGCTCGGGGGTTCGCCGGAGCTGGTCGCTCCTGGGCGACCCAGGGCGGGGCCTCGCCCCCGTGGGGCCGCTCCATGGCGAACCAGGAGAGGCCGGCCGCGGCGAGGAGGGCCGCCGCCAGGGCGGCCCAGCGGAACGCGGCCGCGGCGTCGCGGCGCGCCGCGGGAAAAGCACGACCGGAGCGGCGGCTCGCCCGGAGCTCCCGGCCAGGGTGTTCAGGGCGTGGGCGAGCGCCAGGCGCTCCCGCCCCCGGGGAGAAGAGGCGAGCCGCTGCTGGACGCGCTCCCTCTCCGCGGGGGCGAGCTCGCCCCGGGCGCAGGCGGCGAGGAGGTCGGCCTCGACCGCCTCGGACAGCTCGAAGAGCTCGTCCTCGGCGAGCAGGCGTTGCTCCAGGCGGTCCGCCTCCTCCTCGGGGAGCTCTCCCAGAAGATAGCTCCTGAGCAGTTCGTCGTCGGTCGGATTCGGTCTCATGACATTCAGCCCTCCTCACTCATCTCAAACACGAGTGTCGGGTGTCGGGAAAACGTTTCTCGCGGGAGCGTCTGGATGAGAAAAGATCAGTGGCTCAAACAGGCATGGACGCAGGACTCCAGCTTGCGGCGAAGCCGGTGGACCCGGATGCGCAGCGCGTTCATCGGGATCCCGGCCTCGTCGGCGAGCTTCTGCCGGTGGCGGATGTTGTTCTCCCCCTGATCGGTTTTGCCCTGATGATACCGGAGCACCAGATCCCGCTGGTCCGGCGCGAGCTGGCCGAGGCACTGGCGGAGGCAGTCGAGCCGGCGGTCGGAAGGCTCGGAGTCGTCGTTGAAGCTCGGCGAGGGCCAGCCGCCCCCCTCGACGAGCGCGCGGTGCTCGCGGGAGGCGCGGCGCATGACCTCCTTGTAGACCAGGTGGGCGACGCCGCAGAAGTAGCCGTAGGGATCGCTCGACCGCAGCTCCACCCCTTCGGCCAGCCGGCGGGCGACGCGGTTGATCGTTTCGTCGGCCAGGTCTTCGGGGGAGCCGCAGCCGCGCCATTCGAAGAGGCGGACCAGCTTGCGGCGGATGGTCTCGTAGACCTCGCCCGCCCGGTCGCGGTCGGGGTTGAGCTGGGTGAGCAGGGCGTAGAAAGCCTCCGGGGTCAGCCCGCGGAGCCGCTCGGGCGGCAGGACGCCGCTGCCGTCGCCGTCGTCACCCCCGCCGTGCTGCCTCAACGCCACTCACCCTGGAGGGAGAAGCCGGCCCAGTAGTAGGGGGACTTCCGGCCCGGCTGGCGCGCGATCTCGAGCTGCGCCCGGCGGAGGGCCGCCGCGGGGGAGAGCCCTTGACGCAGCATGCCGCGATAGAAGCTCTCCATCAGCCCGGCCGTGGCCCGGTCCTCGACGCTCCACAGGCTGGCGAGCACGCGGGCGGCCCCGGCGTACATGAAGCCGCGGGTCAGCCCGATCAGCCCCTCGCCGCGGATCTCCTGGCCGAGGGCGGTGCGGCAGGCGGAGAGCACGACGAGATCGGCATCGAGATCGAGGTTGTAGATGTCGTTGAGCAGCAGGAAGCCGTCCTGGTCCTTGCCTTTCTGGTCGTAGAGGGAGAGGACGAGCCTGGAGAGCTCCGGGCGGCGGCTGTCGAGCACTCCGTGGGTGGCGAAATGAAGGTTGCGGTATCGGGCGAGGCCGGAGTTGAGGGCCTTCGCGCGCGAGGCCTCGAACCCGAGGGCCAGGAAGAGCTGATCCGGAGGGACGAGCGCGGCGATCGTCCGCGCCTCCTTGAGAGAGGAGGGGAGCCGCCGGAACGAGGGGCGCTCCTCGCCTCGCCGCCGGGCCGGGCTCCAGTCCCGGGTGACGTGGTTGGCGGCCAGGTGCAGGGGGTCGAGCTTGCCGGACCGGCGGGTCAGCCGCTCGTCGGTTGCCTGGAAGACGGGATCCGCGAAGATCGCCAGGGTCTTGGGCGCCCGGGAGCGCCCGCGGACCTCGCGCCGCAGCACCGCCAGCGCCGAGGCCGAGGGGAGGCTCACCACGTCGTGACGAGTGGCCAGCGGGGCGCCCGACGAGGGGAGCGGCAGGGCGGCGAAGGGGATGTACTGGAGGGCGCCGTCGGCGACGATGAGCAGGGGGCGATCCCCGAGGAGCCGCTCGGCGGGGCCGAGGAGCAGCCGGGAGAGATCGCGCCCGGCGCGCTCGGCCTCCGCGTCCGCGCCGTCGATCCGTCGCTTCCAGCCGGCCAGACTCTCGCCGGCGGGCCGTTCGTTGCGGGCGGTCACCATCTGGTAGTAGCGGCGGGCCACCCCCTCGATCCGAGCCCTGCCGGGCAGCTCGAAGCTATGGACGGCGTCCGGAGCCACCGCCCAGAGAAAGCTCCGTTTCTCGCCGAGCGAGTATTCGAGCAGCAGCGCCTTGCCGTCGAGGATCTGGCTCTGGATCTCGGTGACGCTCAGCGGCTGCGGCTGGGTGAGCGCGGCGTAGCCCGGGCTGCTGGCCCGCAGCTCCGTCTGTACCTGGCCGTAGGCGTCGAGGGTCTCCTCCAGCTTTCGCTCCGCCAGCTCCAGCTTCCGGCGGTCGGGCTTCTCTTCATTGAGGAGCTTGAAGTAGTACCCGTCGCGAGAGCTCACCTCTTCACGAAGCCGGTGCTCGCGCTCGACCAGCGCCGGGTCGGCCCCCACGCGAACGTCGGCTCCGGACTGGCTCAGGATGTCCAGTAGGCTGCGCGCGCGCGCCCTCTCGCTGACCTGGAGGGCCTCGGCGACCTGGGCCTCGACCCGCGGTGCGCCAGGGCGCGGCATCAGGATGTCGACGTAGACCTCGTAGGAGTCTTGCTTGGCCGCCAGGAACGAGGCCCGCAATCGTGGGTCGAAGACCCGCGTACGGTTCGACTCGATGATGTCGACCACCGAGCGGATACGGATGAGCGCGGTCGCGAGGTCGCCGGTTTCCCTCTCGACCCGCGCAAGGTTCAGGCCGATCTCGGCCTCTCGCGTCCGGTTCCCCAGATCGTGGGCCCGGGCCAAAGCCGTCCCCAGCTCCTCGCGGGCCGCCGGCAGCTCGCCCAGGTCCCGGTGAGCGGACCCCAGAGCGTAGAGCGCGGTGACCTCACGGTCCGGGAAGCCCTGCGCCAGGGCAAGGGCCTGCCGCGCGCAATCCACGGCCCGGGCCGGCTGGTGCAGCTTCAGGAAGAGGAATGCCTGGTTGGTCAGGGCGAAGGTCTGGTTTTGCGAATCCTTGAGCGTCCGGGCGAGCGCGAGCGCCTGGTCGAAGGACTTCCGGGCTTCAGCGAACCGCTTCAGGCGCAGGAACGTATCGCCCAGGTTGATCAAGGTGCCCGCCTCGGCGAGGCGGGCGCCGAGCCGCTGATTGATCGTCAGGGCCTGGCGAAAGTGTTTGAGCGCCTCCTGCGCGTCCCCGAGGGTGAGATAGGTGTATCCGAGGTTGTTCAGGGCGTAAGCCTCGGCCCCGCGGTTCGAGGTGGCCCGCGCCAGCTCCAGGACCTGCTGATAGGAGTCGAGAGCTTTCTGGCTCCTCAGACATCTGATTGTAGGCAAAGCCCAGATTGTTGAGGGTGGCTGCCTGAATGGCCGGATCGCCGGCTTCCCGGGCCTTTTGAAGCGATTCCAGGAGGAACGCCCTGCCGCGCTGAAATTCGCCCTGAGCAATGTCGAGCTTGGCGATATTGCTGAGGTTGGCGGCTTCGGACTTCAGGTTCCCTGACGCCCGGGAGACCGCGAGAGCCTGGGTGTATTGCTGCCTCGCCTCCTCCGGGTGTCCAAGGTCGTTGAGCAGCGTGCCCGCGTGGCTGAGCGCCCCGATTTCCCAGCTTCTCGCCTCTGGGTCGAGTTGAGTCCGCCACAAGGAGGCGGAGCGCAGGAAGTTCTCGGCCGCCTTCTCGAATTCTTCCGGATAGGGAGAGGCGGCGTTCTCCGAGCCCGGAGAGGATCTCCGCCATCCGCCGGCTTTCCCCGAGTCGCTCCCAGAGGGCGACGGCTCGTTCCAGCGCCTCGTTGCTGCCCTTTCCCGGTGCCGGATGGAAGGCTTTCCATGCCGCCTGTACCGCCTCGCTCCGGAGGGTGTCCTCCCCTTCCGTCGCGGGACGGAGGGCGGCGACCTCGAACCGGTAACGTCCCGGGCGGGACGCTCTGCTTTCAGAAGCTATCTGTACGAGGTAACGGCCCGGGACCTCCGTCACGGCTGCCAGATCCTCGAGCGAATCGCCGAAACCGATGCTGAAGCTGTCCATCCCTGTGATCTCGGCGCCGCTGGGATCGAGCAGCCGCACGGCGAGATCGATCCCCTGCTCCTGGACCTGGACCCGCAGGAACTGCCCCGCCTGGAGATCGACCGGATAGACGTGGGTCTCGCCGCCCCGCAGCTCCCGCTCCTGGACGAGGCCGCCGGCGAGGGGAGGGCCCTGAACGGGCGGCGCCCCCTTGGCCCCGCACAGCATCAATGCCAGGAGAGGGAAGAGGACAGGGACGCCGCGCGGGCGCGGCGCGGACCGGCTGAAAGCGGGAGAGGGGTTCATCCTTTGTTCAGTCTAGGCGGCTCACTTGCAATTGCTCCGGCCTCCCCATCCCCCTCCGATGTTCGGCTCCGGAGTCCCGCGGTCCACGAAAGCTTGGTTCATTTTACCGGTTTGTCGCCCGGGCATTCCACTCAGGGTAGCTTCATGTCCCTTTTGCGGGACAGGACGCGGAATCCGCCGGCTCGGCGCGGCTCGAATCCATGGGCGTAAATGCGACGGGTTTCGCGCTAAGCTACGTGCGTGCGCAGGGTCCTCCATTGCGACATGGACTGCTTCTACGCGGCGGTGCATATGCGGGACGACCCGTCCCTGCGCGGCAAGCCGGTGGTGATCGGCGGCCGTCCGGAGAGCCGGGGGGTGGTGGCGGCCGCCAGCTACGAGGTCCGGCGCTACGGCGTCCATTCGGCGATGCCCTCCTCGCGCGCCCGGCGGCTCTGCCCGGACGCCATCTTCATCCCGCCCGACTTCCGCCGCTACTCCAAGGAGTCGGAGAAGATCTTCGCCATCTACAGGGAGCTCACCCCGCTGGTGCAGGCGGTGTCGATCGACGAGGCCTACCTCGACGTCACCGACCATCTGGGCGAGGCGGGGAGCGCGACGGCGCTGGCGAAGGAGATCCGGCGGCGGGTGCGCGAGGAGCGGGAGCTGACGGTGAGCATCGGCGTCGGGCCCAACCGGCTGATCGCCAAGATCGCCTCGGACTTCGACAAGCCGGACGGCCTGACCGTGGTGCGGCCGGAGAAGGTGCAGGCGTTCCTCGATCCGCTGCCGGTGCGGCGGCTCCATGGCGTGGGACCGGCGACCGAGAGGGCGCTCGCCGAGATGAAGGTGCAGACCGTCGCCGACCTCCGCGGGGTGGAGCTCGAGGACCTGATCGGCCGCTTCGGCAAGCACGGCCGCATCCTCTACGAGTTCTCGCGCGGGATCGACGACCGCCCGGTCGAGACCCACAGCGAGCGCAAGAGCCTGGGGACCGAGAACACCTACGCCGAGGATCTGACCGATCTCGCCGCGATGCTGGCGGAGGTCGACCGCATGTCGGCCGAGCTGGCGGGCTCTCTCGCCCGTTCCGGGCTCGCGGGTTGCACGGTGACCCTCAAGGTGCGCTATGAGGACTTCACGACCGTGACCCGCTCCCGGACCTTCGCCGCGCCGGTCTACGACCGCGCCGCGATCGCCGCCTGCGCCCGCGACCTGCTCCACCGCACCGAGGCCCCGAAGCGGCCGGTGCGGCTGATCGGCGTCACCGCCTCGAACCTGGTGCGGGAGCGGGTGGAGCAGCTTTCGCTGTTCGAGCTTTCCTGGGATCTGTGAGGCGATGAGCCGGTCAGATCACCTTCCACCAGGGCGCGGCGAGCACCCCTTCGGCGATCCAGGCGGTCTCGGTACCGGTGTGGAGGAGGAGGGCGGTGCGGGCGAGGTCGGGGTACTCGCGCCCGGAAGCTGAGGAGCCCGCGGGCGTCGGCGAGCCGCGGCTGGGAGGTCGCCTTCACCTCGATCGGCAGGAGCCGGCCCCTCCACTCGAGGACGAAGTCCACCTCCTCACCGGTCGAAGTGCGCCAGTAGAGGATCTCCGGGCGGGGAACCTGGGAGTCGCGCCACGCCAGCAGGTCGGCGAGGATCAGGTTCTCGAGGTGAGCGCCCCGGGGCTCGGTCTCGCCGGCGAGATGGAGGGCGAGACCGGTGTCGCACCAATAGAGCTTGGGGGTCTTGATCAGCCGTTTCGTGCGGTTGACGGCGTAGGGCGGCACGCGGACGAGCTGGTACGAGGTCTCGAGCAGCGCGAGATGGCGGTGGATGGTCGGCTGGGGGAGCCCGACGTCGCGGCCGAGCTCCGTCTGCTGCACCAGGTTTCCCAGCCGCAGGCAGGCCGCCCGCATCAGCCGCCGGAAGTCGACCAGGGAGGTCACGGTCGAGAGCTCCTGGAGATCGCGCTCCAGATAGGTCCGGGTGTAGCCGTCGAACCAGAGCGCGCGCGTCTCCGGGTCCCCCAGCTCGTGGGACGGGATGGGATAGCCCCCCCGGCGGGCGAGATCGCGCCAGTCCTCGGGCCCGGCGGTCTCAGCCTCGAGGAGATCCCGCCAGGACCGGTCCTCGGCTTCGAACAGGCGCGTCCAGGCTCCGGCTGCGCCGGCTCCGAGCTGTTCACGGCGGGTCATCGGCCAGAGGGTCAGATAGGCCGCCCGGCCGGCCAGGGATTCGGAGATCCGCTGCATCAGCAGGAGATTGGCCGATCCCGTCAGCAGGAACCGGCCCGGGGCTTTCTGCTCGTCGACCGCCCGCTTGACCGCCAGCAGGAGATCCGGGGAGCGCTGCACCTCGTCGAGCGTCATCCGCTCCGTACTGCGGACCAGCGCTTCGGGCTCCCTCCGCGCGCGCTCCAGGGTTTCCAGGTTGTCCAGGGTGAGGTACGGGCGCGGCTCCCCGGCGAGATTCCGTACCAGCGTGCTCTTGCCGGTCTGCCGCGATCCGGTCACCACGACCACCGGAAAGGAGCGCAGGGCCAAGCTCAGAGGGTGTTGCAGCAGCCTGGGGAGGACGTGCAATCCATTCATGCCATGAATGATTATCATTCATGGCGTGGATAATCCACAAGCCTGTGCGAGGCGATACACTGAAGACAATGGACGAAGCCGACCTCCAACCCTTCCGCGAGTACCACGCCCGCCGCGACCGCGAGTTGCGAGAGGAGAGGGAGTCGCTTCGTCTGGGGGTGCTGGAGCGGGCTCGGGACGCGGTGCGCCGGTCGGCCCTTCGGTTCCCCGCCATTCAGGCCGTCTACCTCTTCGGCTCTCTTCTTCAGCCTGGACAGTTCCGTCCGGATTCGGATGTCGACGTGGCGATCGACTGCGACGATATCGAGGTGGAGACCCCGTTCTGGCGGATGCTGGAAGATGCGCTCGAACGAGATGTCGATCTTCGTCCACGGATCGGGGCGGTCGCCCGGGTCCGTCGAGCAGGGAGGGGAGCTTTGCTATGAACGAAAAGTATCTGATTCTTGATCGGAACGTCCGGGAGGACCTGAACAGGGATCGCCAAGCTCTATGAGGCGCTGGGCTCACCGGAATTGAAGGACTCTGGGCCTCAGGAGGAGCTGATCGTCGTCGCCTACCGTCTTCACAGTCTCTTCACCGCGTTTGAAAACATCTTCAGCAACATTGCCAAGGCGTTCGAGAACCAGGTCTCCAAGGAGAGCTGGCACCGCGAAGTCCTCCAGCGGATGCGGCTCGATCTGACCCCGCTGCGGCCGGCGGTGATCGACGCCGACGCCTACGAGAAGCTGGACGAGTTGCGCCGGTTCCGGCACGTCTTTCGTACCAACTACGGTTTGGATCTGGATCCGTTGCGCCTTCGCGTGGTCTTGCAGCGGGCCCTAGAGCTCAAACCGCTTTACCGTCCCCAGCTTGAGCGTTCCTCGAGTTTCTTCGGGGAGTCGAGTAGACCCGGCGCGGATGCGCACCCCCCTCCTCCGCCCCGACGACCGCGGCCTGTTCTGCGAGGCCGGGGGGTTCCATATCGATCCCTGGAAGCCGGTGGAGCGGGCGGTGATCTCCCATGGGCATGGGGATCATGCGCGGTGGGGGAGCGGGGCGTATCTGGGGGCGGCGGCGTCGGTGCCGATCCTCCGGCGGCGGCTCGGGGAGGCGGCGGTGATCGAGGGGGTGCCGTTCGGCGAGACGGTGCGGATCGGGGAGGCCGCGGTCTCGTTCCATCCGGCGGGGCACATCCTGGGGTCGGC
Organism: uncultured Acidobacteriota bacterium; assembly: GCA_963761645.1. Classification (GTDB taxonomy): domain Bacteria; phylum Acidobacteriota; class Thermoanaerobaculia; order Multivoradales; family UBA5704; genus DATARR01. The sequence continues at coordinate 14,263 of CAVXIG010000001.1, read as the reverse complement.
GCAGGTGCGGGTGGAGAAGGACGGCGAGGTCTGGGTCTTCTCGGGGGACTACAAGCGCGCGGCGGACCCCACCTGCGAGCCGTTCGAGCCGGTCGCCTGCCACACCTTCATCACCGAGGCCACCTTCGCCCTGCCGATCTACCGCTGGGACCCCTCCGCCGCCGTGGCGCGCGAGGTCTGGGAGTGGTGGGAGGCCAACCGCGAGGCCGGGCGCGCCTCGGTCCTCTTCTGCTACGCCCTCGGCAAGGCGCAGCGGATCCTCGGCGAGCTCGCCCGCATCACCGACCGCACGGTCTTCGTCCACGGCTCGGTCGAGCCGCTCAACGAGGCCTACCGGAGCGCCGGGGTGGAGATGCTTCCCACCCGGCCGGTCGCCGAGACCACCCGCGGACAGTCGTTCGCCGGCGAGCTGATCCTGGCGCCCCCCTCGGCCGGGGGCTCCACCTGGATGCGCCGCTTCGGTCCCACCAGCACCGCCTTCGCCTCGGGCTGGATGCGCGTCCGCGGCACCCGCCGGCGGCGCGGCTTCGATCGCGGTTTCGTGATCTCCGATCACGCCGACTGGCCGGATCTCCTGAGCACGATCGCCGACACCGGCGCCGAGCGGGTGCTGACCACCCACGGCTACGCCGGCTCGCTCGCCCGGTATCTCAACGAGCGGGGGATCGCGGCGGGCACCCTCGCCACGCCGTTCGAGGGGGAGACAGAGGATTGAAGCGCTTCGCCGCCCTCTACGAGGCGCTCGACCGCACGACCTCCACCAACGAGAAGGTCGCGGCGCTCGCCGGCTACTTCTCCTCGGCGCCTCCCGAGGACGCCGCGTGGGCGGTCTGGTTCCTCACCGGCCGGCGGCTGAAGCGGTTCCTCCCCGGACGGCTGCTCGCCGGCTGGGCGATGGCGGAGGCGGGGATTCCGGACTGGCTTTTCGAGGAGTCCTACGGCAGCGTCGGCGATCTGGCGGAGACGATCTCCCTGGTGCTCGACGGCCGGGGCCCGGCCGAGCCGGCGCCGGAGATCCCGCTCTCGCGCTGGATGGAGGAGCGGCTCCTCCCCCTGCGCGGCCGCCCCCCCGAGGAGCAGCGGCTGGAGGTGACCGGCTGGTGGCGGGGGCTGCCGCGGTGGGAGACCTTCGTGCTCAACAAGCTGCTGACCGGCGAGCTGCGGGTCGGCGTCTCGCAGACGCTCGTCGAGCGCGCCCTCGCCCAGATCGCCGGGGTGCCGCAGCCGGTGGTCGCCCATCGCCTGATGGGCACCTGGGAGCCCACCGCGCCGTTCTACGAGAGCCTCTTCACCCCCGGCGCGGAAGATGAAGAGGACGCCTCGCGCCCCTACCCCTTCTATCTGGCCTCGCCGCTGGAGGCGCCGGTCGAGACGCTCGGCGAGGCCGGGGAGTGGCTCGCCGAGTGGAAGTGGGACGGCATCCGCTCGCAGCTCATCCGGCGGGGCGGCGCGGTCCATCTCTGGTCGCGCGGCGAGGAGCTGATCACCGAGCGCTTCCCGGAGCTCACCCGGAGCGCGCTGCCGCTGCTGCCCGACGGCACGGTGCTCGACGGCGAGATCCTCGCCTGGCGCGCGGGCCGGCCGCTGCCGTTCTCCGTGCTGCAAAGGCGGATCGGCCGCAAGAAGCTGACGGAAAAGGTGCTCGCCGAGGCGCCCGCGGTGTTCATGGGCTACGACGTCCTGGAGATCGCCGGCCGCGACGCGCGCGAGCTCCCCCTGGCCGAGCGGCGGCAGAGCCTCGAACGGCTGCTGGACCGTGGCCGCCCGTTCCTGCTCGTCTCCCCGCGGGTCGAGGCGGCTACCTGGGAGGATCTGGCGCGGGCGCGGGAGGAGGCGCGCGAGCGCAACGTCGAGGGGTTGATGCTGAAGCGCTTCGCCTCCCTCTACCGCACCGGCCGCAAGCGGGGGGACTGGTGGAAGTGGAAGACCGAGCCGTTCACCGTCGACGCCGTGCTGGTCTATGCCCAGGCCGGGCACGGCCGGCGGGCGAACCTGCTCACCGACTACACCTTCGCCGTCTGGTCCGGCGACGAGTTGGTGCCGATCGCCAAGGCCTATTCGGGGCTCTCCGACGAGGAGATCGTCACCCTCGACGGCTGGCTCCGCCGCCACACCGTGCAGAAGTTCGGGCCGGTGCGGTCGGTCGAGCCGCTGCAGGTCTTCGAGCTGGCCTTCGAGGGGATCGCCCTCTCGCCGCGCCACAAATCGGGGATCGCCGTCCGCTTCCCCCGCATCGCCCGCTGGCGGACCGACAAGACCCCCGAGCAGGCGGACACCCTGGAGGGGATCCGCCGGCTGCTGGAGCATCCCGCGGCCTGATCTGGCACAAGCCTTGCTATGTATATAAACCGGCCAGAGGCGTAAACATCCTAGCGAATCCTCCCATGTGTGCCTCTGGCTCTTTTTTGGCTTCTCCCGGCCGGACCGGTCCGGTCGGTAGCGGAGGAAAACAAACATGCTGAGATGGGCCCTGATCTTTCTGATCGTGGCGCTGGTCGCAGCCGTTTTCGGGTTCGGTGGCGTCGCCACGGGCGCCGCGGGGATCGCCAAGATCCTGTTCGTTCTTTTCCTTGTGGTCTTCGTGATCTCGCTCCTCATGGGCCTGGTCCGAAGAGTCTGACCTCTGGCAAGACGGACTGACGTAGATAGCGGCTGGCTCGCGGCCGCCGTAGAATCTATGGGTCCGACTTGGGTCCGAGGTCCGCCATGCTGGAAGCGATCCGCAAGGAGACTCCCGAAGAGGAGCTCCCCCGTCCTGACATCAAGAAGTCGTTCGCGCTCAGAGGCCTGTTCCTCCTGGCGTGCTTCTACACGCTCTACTTCGGCCGCGCGTTCTTCCTCCCCATCGTCCTCAGCCTGCTGCTCAACTTCCTGCTGAGCCCGGTCGTGCGGGGCTTGAAAAAAATTCACATCCCGGAAGCCCTGGGCGCGGGCCTGGTGATCCTCAGCCTGCTCGGCCTGCTGGGGCTCGGCCTCTTCGAGCTCGCCGCCCCGGCGTACGACTGGATCGGGCAGGCGCCGCAGAGCCTGCGCAAGGTGGAGAGCCGGATCCGCGATCTCAAGAAGCCGGTGCAGACGATGAGCAAGGCGACCGAGCAGGTCGAGAAGATCACCAAGGTCGCGGGCGGGCCGAAGACCCAGCAGGTACAGGTGACGACGGAGAGCCTGGGCTCCCGGGTGCTCAGCCGGGCGACCGACTTCGTCGCCGACGCCGTGGTGATGTTCATCCTTCTCTACTTCCTGCTCGCCTCCGGGGACCTGTTCCTGCGCAAGCTGATCAAGGTGCTGCCGAGCCGGGCGGACAAGCAGCGGGCGGTCGGGATCGCGCGCCAGATCGAGAGCGAGGTCTCCACCTATCTCGCCACGATCACCCTGATCAACGTCGTGATGGGGCTGCTGGTCTGGGGGGCCATGGCGCTGATCGGCGTGCCCAATCCGCTGCTCTGGGGGGTGCTCGCGACCTTCGCCAACTACATCCCCTACCTCGGGGCGATCACCATGGTCGCGGTGCTGGCGATGGTGGGGCTGCTCACCTTCCCCGACCTGCCGCGGGCGCTGATCCCGCCGGGCGCCTTCCTCGGCCTTCACCTCATGGAGAGCTACCTGCTGACGCCGATGATCCTCGGCCGCCGGCTGACCCTCAACCCGGTGGTGATCTTTCTCGGCCTCACCTTCTGGGGGTGGATGTGGGGGATCACCGGCGCCATCCTCGCGGTGCCGATCATGATGGTCTTCAAGATCCTCTGCGAGCACAGCGAGCCGCTGTCGCCGGTCGGGGAGTTTCTGGGCAACTGAGCCTTGTCGATGTCTGTCTAGATTTTGTCTAGATATTTGTCTGAGGCTCAGCGCGTCCCGGGCTCGCCCAGCGCCGAGGACCGCAGAACGTGCAGCTCGCGGCGCAGGCCCGCCAGGTCTTCCACCTGGACGGCGCCGATCTCTTGCAGGATCGCGCTATAGGCGGGGCAGGCGCGGCCGCCGGCGATCAGCGAAGTGCGGGCCCCCAGCAGCCGCCGGAGCCGCCGGAGGTCGTCCACCAGCGTGGGATCGTCGGGCGGGTAGGTGATGCTGAGGGCCACCGCTCGCGCGCCCTTCTGCAGGGCGGCGGCGGCGATCTCCTCGGGGGGGAGGTCCGGCCCGAGATAGGTCACCTGCCAACCCTCGCCGGCGGCGGTGGCGGCGGCGAGCAGCGCGCCGAGCTCGTGCCGCTGGCGCGCCGGAGTGGTGACCACGAGGTGCGGCGCCGAGACCTCCGGATGATAGGCGCCCTGCATGCCGCCGAGGAACGAGCGCACCACCGCCGAGGCCATGTGCTCGTGGATGGGGCGCAGTGCTCCCTGATGCCAGAGTTCGCCGATTCGCCGCATCAGCGGCACGAGCACCCGCTCGATCAGGTGGGTGCGGCTGAACAGGACCGAGGCGCGGTCGAGCTCGAGCTCCATCTCCCGCACGTCGAGCCGCTGCGCCGCGGCGATGCAGCGGCCGAGGAACGCCTCGGCGACCTCGTCCAGCTCGTCGCCGGCCGGCGACGGTCCGGACGGCGCGTAGGCCCCGGAAACCGGCTCCGACTCGATCAGCGCCCCCAATTCCTCATTGGAGAGGTTCGCCACCTGGCTGATCCCCCGGCCGGTGTTGACCACCCGCCGCAGGAGCAGAAGGCGCTCGATGTCCTCGTCCGAATAGAAGCGCCGGCGGGTATCCGTACGCCCGGGCGCCACGGCGCCGTAGCGCCGCTCCCAGGCGCGGATCAGGTCCGGCTTGAGTCCCGTGCGTCGGGCCACGACGCCGATCGGATGGCGCGGACTGCTGGCGCTCGATGAGTTCGTCGACATCGAGGGGAGACTAGCAACAACGTCTAGAGAGTGTCAAGGAAAGGAGGCGCTAAATGATGGACAAAATAGTTGACGTATCATCTTGTCCAGACTAGGATGCTCCTTGTATTCCCTCTATTGGGGCGCGGATCGGGGTCCCCTCGATCCAGCGCCCAATTTTTGGGCTACTTCTCGGGGGACTACAAGCGCGCGGCGGACCCCACCTGCGAGCCGTTCGAGCCGGTCGCCTGCCACACCTTCATCACCGAGGCCACCTTCGCCCTGCCGATCTACCGCTGGGACCCCTCGGCCGCCGTGGCGCGCGAGGTCTGGGAGTGGTGGGAGGCCAACCGCGCGGCCGGGCGCGCCTCGGTCCTCTTCTGCTACGCCCTCGGCAAGGCGCAGCGGATCCTCGGCGAGCTCGCCCGCATCACCGACCGCACGGCCTTCGTCCACGGCTCGGTCGAGCCGCTCAACGAGGCCTACCGGAGCGCCGGGGTGGAGATGCTCCCCACCCGGCCGGTCGCCGAGACCACCCGCGGGCAGTCGTTCGCCGGCGAGCTGATCCTCGCCCCCCCCTCGGCCGGGGGCTCCACCTGGATGCGCCGCTTCGGCCCCACCAGCACCGCCTTCGCCTCGGGCTGGATGCGCGTCCGCGGCACCCGCCGGCGGCGTGGCTTCGATCGCGGCTTCGTGATCTCCGATCACGCCGACTGGCCGGACCTCCTGAGCACGATCGCCGACACCGGCGCCGAGCGGGTGCTGACCACCCACGGCTACGCCGGCTCGCTCGCCCGGTATCTCAATGAGCGGGGGGTGGCGGCGGGCACCCTGGCGACGCCGTTCGAGGGGGAGACCGAGGATTGAAGCTCTTCGCCGCCCTCTACGAGGCGCTCGACCGCACCACCTCCACCAATGAGAAGGTCGCGGCGCTGGCCGGCTACTTCTCCTCGGCGCCCCCAGTGGACGCCGCGTGGGCGGTCTGGTTCCTCACCGGCCGGCGGCTGAAACGGTTCCTCCCCGGGCGGCTGCTCGCCGGCTGGGCGATGGCGGAGGCGGGGATTCCGGACTGGCTGTTCGAGGAGTCCTACGGCAGCGTGGGGGATCTGGCGGAGACGATCTCCCTGGTGCTGGACGGCCGGGGCCCGGCCGAGCCGGCGCCGGAGATCCCGCTCTCGCGCTGGATGGAGGAGCGGCTCCTCCCCCTGCGCGGCCGCCCTCCCGAGGAACAGCGGCCGGAGGTGACCGGCTGGTGGCGGGGGCTGCCGCGGTGGGAGACTTTCGTGCTCAACAAGCTGCTGACCGGCGAACTGCGGGTCGGCGTCTCGCAGACGCTCGTCGAGCGCGCCCTCGCCCAAGTCGCCGGAGTGCCGCAGCCGGTGGTCGCCCATCGCCTGATGGGCACCTGGGAGCCCACCGCGCCCTTCTACGAGAGCCTCTTCACTCCCGGCGCGGAGGACGAGGAGGACGCCTCGCGACCCTACCCCTTCTACCTGGCCTCGCCACTGGAGGCGCCGGTCGAGACGCTCGGCGAGGCCGGGGAGTGGCTCGCCGAGTGGAAGTGGGACGGCATCCGCTCGCAGCTCATCCGGCGGGGCGGCGCGGTCCACCTCTGGTCGCGCGGCGAGGAGCTGATCACCGAGCGGTTCCCGGAGCTCACCCGGGGCGCGCTGCCGCTGCTGCCCGACGGCACGGTGCTCGACGGCGAGATCCTCGCCTGGCGCGACGGCCGGCCGCTGCCGTTCTCCGTGCTGCAAAGGCGGATCGGCCGCAAGAAGCTGACCGAGAAGGTGCTCGCCGAGGCGCCCGCCGTCTTCATGGGCTACGACGTCCTGGAGATCGCCGGCCGCGACGCGCGCGAGCGTCCCCTGGCCGAACGGCGGCAGAGCCTCGAATGGCTGCTGGACCGCGGCCGCCCGTTCCTGCTCGTCTCCCCGCGGGTCGAGGCGGCCACCTGGGAGGAGCTGGCGCGGGCGCGGGAGGAGGCGCGCGAGCGCAACGTCGAGGGGTTGATGCTGAAGCGCCTCGCCTCCCCCTACCGCACCGGCCGCAAGCGGGGGGACTGGTGGAAATGGAAGACCGAGCCCTTTACCGTCGATGCCGTGCTGGTCTATGCCCAGGCCGGGCATGGCCGGCGGGCGAATCTGCTCACCGACTACACCTTCGCCGTCTGGTCCGGGGCTGAGCTGGTGCCGATCGCCAAGGCCTACTCGGGACTCTCCGACGAGGAGATCGTCACCCTCGACGCCTGGCTCCGCCGCCACACCGTGCAGAAGTTCGGGCCGGTGCGGTCGGTCGAGCCGCTGCAGGTCTTCGAGCTGGCCTTCGAGGGGATCGCCCTCTCCCCGCGCCACAAGTCGGGGATCGCCGTCCGCTTCCCCCGCATCTCCCGCTGGCGGACCGACAAGACCCCCGAGCAGGCGGACACCCTGGAGGGGATCCGCCGGCTGCTCGAGAATCCTGGAACCTGATCTGGCACGAGCCTTGCTTTGAACATAAATCGGCCAGAGGCGTAAACATCCCAGCGACTCCTCCCATGTGTGCCTCTGGCCCTTGTTGAGCTTCTCCCGGCCGGATTGGTCCGGTCGGTAGCGGAGGAAAGCAAAACATGCTGAGATGGGCCCTGATCTTTCTGATTGTGGCGCTGGTCGCAGCCGTTTTCGGATTCGGCGGCGTCGCCACGGGCGCCGCGGGGATCGCCAAGATCCTGTTCGTGCTTTTCCTGGTCGTCTTCGTGATCTCGCTCCTCATGGGCCTGGTCCGAAGAGCCTGACCTCTGGCATTCAGCGGACTGACGTAGATAGCGGCCGGCGCTTTTGGGCGCCGGCCGCGTAGAATCTATGGGTCCGACTCGATCCGAGGTCCGCCATGCTGGAAGCGATCCGCAAGGAGACTCCCGAAGAGGAGCTCCCCCGTCCTGACATCAAGAATCTCCGCGACGCCCTGCAGGGGCGTTCGGCATCCGCTCGTTCGCGCTCAGCGGCCTGTTCCTCCTGGCGTGCTTCTACACGCTCTACTTCGGCCGCGCGTTCTTCCTCCCCATCGTTCTCAGCCTGCTGCTCAACTTCCTGCTGAGCCCGGTCGTGCGGGGGTTGAAAAAAATTCACATCCCGGAAGCCCTGGGCGCGGGCCTGGTGATCCTCAGCCTGCTCGGCCTGCTGGGGCTCGGCCTCTTCGAGCTCGCCACCCCGGCCTACGACTGGATCGGGCAGGCGCCGCAGAGCCTGCGCAAGGTGGAGAGCCGGATCCGCGACCTCAAGAAGCCGGTGCAGACGATGAGCAAGGCGACCGAGCAGGTCGAGAAGATCACCAAGGTCGCGGGCGGGCCGAAGACCCAGCAGGTGCAGGTGACGACGGAGAGCCTGGGCTCCCGGGTGCTCAGCCGGGCGACCGACTTCGTCGCCGACGCCGTGGTGATGTTCATCCTCCTCTACTTCCTGCTCGCCTCCGGGGACCTGTTCCTGCGCAAGCTGATCAAGGTGCTGCCGAGCCGGGCGGACAAGCAGCGGGCGGTCGGGATCGCGCGCCAGATCGAGAGCGAGGTCTCCACCTATCTCGCCACCATCACGCTGATCAACGTCGTGATGGGGCTGCTGGTCTGGGGGGCCATGGCGCTGATCGGCGTGCCCAATCCGCTGCTCTGGGGGGTGCTCGCGACCTTCGCCAACTACATCCCCTACCTCGGGGCGATCACCATGGTCGCGGTGCTGGCGATGGTGGGGCTGCTCACCTTTCCCGGACCTCCCGCGGGCGCTGATCCCGCCGGGCGCCTTCCTCGGCCTGCACCTGCTGGAGAGCTACCTGCTGACGCCGATGATCCTCGGCCGCCGGCTGACCCTCAATCCGGTGGTGATCTTCCTCGGCCTCACCTTCTGGGGGTGGATGTGGGGGATCACCGGCGCCATCCTCGCGGTGCCGATCATGATGGTCTTCAAGATCCTCTGCGAGCACAGCGAGCCGCTGTCGCCGGTGGGGGAGTTTCTGGGAAACTGAGCTCTGGCGAACTGAGATCTGAAGCATCTGTCTAGATTTTGTCTCAGCATTGTGTCCGGCTCGCCCAACGCCGAGGACCGCAGGACGTGCAGCTCGCGGCGCAGGCCCGCCAGGTCTTCCACCTGGATGGCGCCGATCTCTTGCAGGATCGCGTTGTAGGCGGGGCAGGCGCGGCCGCCGGCGATCAGCGAGGTGCGGGCTCCCAGCAGCCGCCGCAGCCGCCGGAGATCGTCCACCAGCGTGGGATCGTCGGGCGGGTAGGTGATGCTGAGGGCCACCGCGCGCGCCCCCTTCTGCAGGGCGGCGGCGGCGATCTCCTCGGGGGGCAGGTCCGGCCCGAGATAGGTCACCTGCCACCCCTCGCCGGCGGCGGTGGCGGCGGCGAGCAGCGCGCCGAGCTCGTGCCGCTGGCGCGCCGGGGTGGTGACCACGAGGTGCGGCGCCGAGACCTCCGGATGATAGGCGCCCTGCATGCCGCCGAGGAACGAGCGCACCACCGCCGAGGCCATGTGCTCGTGGATGGGGCGCAACGCCCCCTGATGCCAGAGCTCGCCGATCCGCCGCATCAGCGGCACCAGCAACCGCTCGATCAGGTGGGTGCGGCTGAACAGGACCGAGGCGCGGTCGAGCTCGAGCTCCATCTCCCGCACGTCGAGCCGCTGCGCCGCGGCGATGCAGCGGCCGAGGAACGCCTCGGCGACCTCGTCCAGCTCGTCGCCGGCCGGCGCCGGCCCGGACGGCGCGTAGGCCGGGGGAGCCGGCTCCGACTCGATCAGCGCCATCAGCTCCGCGTTGGAGAGGTTCGCCACCTGGCTGATCCCCCGGCCGGTGTTGACCACCCGCCGCAGGAGCAGGAGGCGCTCGACGTCCTCGTCGGAGTAGAAGCGCCGGCGGGTATCCGTGCGCCCGGGCTCCACGGCGCCATAGCGCCGCTCCCAGGCGCGGATCAGGTCCGGCTTGAGCCCCGTGCGCCGGGCCACGACGCCGATCGGATGGCGCGGACTGCTGGCGCTCGATGAGTTCGTCGGCATCGAGGGGAGACTAGCAACAACGTCTAGAGAGTGTCAAGAAAAGGGAGGCGCTAAATAATGGACAAAGCAGTTAGACATATGCTTTGTCCAGAGATCAGATCTACGGCTCCTCTCCGCCCTCGGGCCCATCTTCCCAGCGGTCGATCTCCCTGCGTTCCTTCTTGGTGGGTCTGCCGGCGCCCTTCTCGCGCAGGGCCGGCGGGCGGCGCATCAGCCGCTGGAGGGGGTCGGCCTCGGGGCGTGGGGGGCTGAGATCCTCGAAGAGGGTGCGGGCCTCTTCCTTCGAGACCGGCTTGTCCTTCAGCTCCTTGACGATCAGCACGCGGGTCCACTCGCCGATCTCCACCTCGATCCGGTCGCCGATGACGAGGTTCCGGTGCGGTTTGGGCGTCTGGCCGTTGACCTGCACCCGGTTGAGATCGACCGCGTGGGTCGCCTGGGTGCGGGTCTTGAACACGCGGGCCACATGGAGCCATTTGTCGAGGCGGACGGACATGCGGGAAGTCTATCGTGGGAAAGCCTGGCGCGGCGCCGCCCGCACCGGCAGCGACGCCCGGCGCAGGGCATCCGCCATCTCGGCGGGGCCGGGGGGATTGCGGAGCAGCGGCGCGTAATCCCCCAGCCGCTGGGGCCACGGCAGCCCCGGCGGCGGCAAGACCAGTCCGCCGACCGCCGCGAAGAAGAGGAGATAGCCGAACAGGGCGGCGCCCACGGCGACCGCCGCCTTGAGCCGGGTCCGGCCGCCGGCCAGGAACATCGCGAAGCCGAGGCCCAGGGCGGGCAGGGCGTCGATCAGGAACCGCTGGCCATAGCCGCCGGCATTGTTCCACTCCGACCACCAGCCATAGAGCACCGCCACCGCCAGGAACCAGACGGCGGCGATCACGGCCCCATCGCCTGATCGGCAAGAGCGCCCCGGCAAGAACGCCAGCCCCACCGCCGCCAGCAGCAGCGCCGGATGGAACAGAAAGAGCCCGTGGACCGGAGAGAACAGCACGTTCCAGGGCGACGCGGCCGAGATCACCCACGTCCCCCCGTAAGGCGGGCGCCACGAGCCGAACAGCCATTCCCACCAGAAGGGAAGAGGCAACAGAGGAAGAACCACTCCGGCCCCGAAGGCGAGAATTCTTTGGCAGTCCCGGCCCAGGGACTCCGTCGGTAGCCCGGGATTTCAATCCCGGGCGATGAAAAATCGCCAGCAAAGCCGGAGCCGCCAGAGCCACCGACCCATACCGCACCATCACCGCCCCGCCCACGATCGCCCCGGCCGCAAGGGCGAGCCGCACGCTCCCGGTCTCCCGCTGGCGGACGAGCACCAGGAGCAGCAGCGCGGCCAGGGCGAAGGCCGGCGCGTGGGTCATCCCCACCAGCGAGTAGAAGATCAGCGGCCCGCCGAAGAAGGTGAGGGCGGTCGCGGCGGCGGCGATCCCCTCGGAGAACCCGATCCGGCGCAGGGCGCGGGCGATCCATAGCAGTCCCAGCAGCGTCGCGGCGTTGCGGGCGAGCACGATCATCGCCGCCGAGAGGAACACCCCGCGCGGCACCCGGCCGGCGGGGGGCAGATCGACCCCGTTCGCCATCCACCCCGCCGGCAGCGCCCGGTCGAGCGCCCGGCCGGCCAGGAAGGGGAGGGCGTCCAGAGCCAGGATGCCGGGAGGATATTGCAGAACCAGATGCCCCCCCGGCCCGCCCACCAGCCCGTTCATCACGCCGTGGTGATCGTCCTCCACGAAGGGATCGCCGTCGTCCATCAGCGACTGGAGCGTGGCGAAGCTCGCCCAGCCGTCGCCGCCGAGGCCGCGGTCGAACACCGCCATGTGGAGGGCGGCGAGGAGGAGAACGGCGGCGAGAGGGCGGAGACGGAGGCGCACGCTTGGTAATCTATCCTCATGCGTATCCCCCCCGAAGAGTTCGAGGCCCTGGTCGAGCACGCGCTGGAGGGGCTCCCCGAGGAATTCGCCGAGCTGCTGGAGAACGTGGCCGTGATGGTGGAGGACGAGCCGGACCCCGAGGACCTCCAGGCGCTCGGGATGGAGCCGGACGAGGAGCTGTTCGGCCTCTACCAGGGGGTCCCCCTCTCCGACCGCGACAGCTTCTACCAGGCCGCCATGCCCGACCGCGTCTTCATCTACCGCGGCCCCATCCTCCGCTACTGCCGGGACCGCCGGCAGGTGATCCGCGAGATCCGCGACACCGTGGTCCACGAGCTGGGGCACCACTTCGGGATGGAGGAGGAGGATATGCCGTATTGAGCCCTCACTCTCCCAACCCTCTCTCTCCCGTCCCCTCCCACCCTCCCGCACCGGGAGAGAAAGGGCTCAAACCCCATTCTCTGCTCCTTTTCTGCGGAATCGGGTCCGGATCGGTCGGCGGATGACCGCGCAACTCGTGCTCGCCTATTACCTGGGCGCCTATGGGCCGACGATCCGGATCGATGCGCAGCGCTGGGAGGATCTAGCGGCCGTCGGCAGGCTCTTTCGCCGCCTGGCCTCCGGAGAGACCTCCGAAGAGGACGTCGGAGTGGCGCTGGGCTGCCGCCAGGACTTCCTGCATTCGCTCGTCGCCGTGCGGAAAGAAGGCCGGAGCCGGAAGGCCCTGACGCTTCACGAGGTCGTCGCTGGTCTCCCGGCCTTCCGTTGGTCCCAGGCCGGCGACGATTGGCTGGACCATGCCGAGAGAGTCGAGGTCCTGCTCGGCCAGCGTTTCGCCGGGGCATCAGTACCTGACGCATGAAGGCGTCGACGATGCGCTGGTCGAGGTGTGCTTCCGCGAGTGAGCTTCCGCGGGCCGGGGTGATGAGGGCGCGCCCGCCTACAATACCCCCCGTGACCCGCTCCCGCCGCCGCCTCGCCGTCCTGCTCCTCGGCCTGCTCCTCACGGTGCTCGCCTCGTCCTTCCTCTACATGTGGGGGATGGCGGCGCTGGAGGGGAAGCCGCGCACCTTCTGGCAGAGCCTGGAGTGGGCGGGCGAGACGCTGAGCACGACCGGCTACGGCGCGGACTCGGGGTGGCGCCACCCGGTGATGGTGGTGCTGGTGGTGGCGGTCCAGTTCCTCGGCGTCTTCCTGGTCTTCCTGATCTTTCCGATCTATCTGATCCCCTTCCTGGAAGAGCGGTTCGAGACCCGGCTGCCGCAGGAGGTGGCGAAAGACCTCGAGGGGCACGTGGTCGTCTACCGCTACGGGCCGGCGGTCGAGACGCTCCTGGAGGAGCTGGCCGGGGCGGACGTGCCGACGCTGATCCTGGAGCAGGACGACTCGGTGGCCCGCCGGCTGTTCGAGAGCGGAGTGCGGATCGTCCACCGCTCCTTGAGCGAGGGGGCGCTGCGGTCGGCGCGGCTGGAGAAGGCGCGGGCGATCATCGCCAACGGCACCGACGACGAGAACGCCGCCCTCAGCCTCTCGGCGCGCCAGCTCGGCTTCAGCGGCACCATCCTGGCGCTGGTCGAGGACCCCTTCCACCGCCGGCCGATGATGCTCGCCGGCGCCACGGCCGTCTTCACCCCGCGGCACATCCTGGGCGCGGCGCTCGCCGCCCGCGCCTCGGCCCGCATCAACCCGCGCGTGGGGGGGATCCAGCAGCTCGGGCGCAACCTGGAGGTGGCCGAGCTGCGGGTGAGCCCCGAGAGCCCGCTCGCCGGCCATACGCTCGACGAGACGGCGATCGGCACGCGCACCGGGGCCAAGGTGGTCGGCCAGTGGATCGGCGGCGAGCTCATGGTGCCCGACGGCTCGGGGCTCCGCCTGGCAGCCGGACGGCATCCTGGTCGTCGTGGGGAGCCCGGAGAGCGTCGACCGCCTGCAGGATCTCGCGGGGGGCGCGGTGACCCTGCGGAGCGAGGGGCCGTTCGTGGTGGGCGGCGGCGGCGAGGTGGGGCGCAAGGTGGCCGAGCTGCTGCGCGCGGTGGGGGAGGAGGTCAAGCTGATCGACCGCCACGCCGGCCCGGAAGTGGACCTGGTGGGCAACGTGCTCGACGTCCGGCTGCTCGAGGCGGCGGGGGTCAAGGACGCCCAGGCGGTGATCCTGGCCCTGGACGCCGACAGCGCCACCCTCTTCGCGACCGTGATCCTCAAGGATCTGGCGCCGGGGGTGCCGGTGATCGCGCGCGTCAACGAGGCCGAGAACGTGGAGCGCATCCACCGCGCGGGGGCCGACTACGCGCTCTCGATCAGCCAGGTCTCCGGCCAGATGCTGGCCAAGAAGCTGCTGGGCCAGGAGTCGGTCGCGGTCGATCCGCAGCTCAAGATCCTGAAGATCGTCCCCGACGGCCTCGCCGGCCGCCACCCCGCCACCCTCGCCATCCGCGAGCGCGACCGGCTGCTCCGTCGTGGCGGTCGAGCGCGGCGACGACGTCCTCGTCGAGTTCCCCGCCGACTTCCGCTTCAAGCCGGACGACGCCGTCTACATCTGCGGCAGCGGCAACGCGGTGCG